>SUWI01000025.1 GCA_015061565.1 Lentisphaerota bacterium | reverse complement strand
CGGCTACATGCTCGCGGACATCACCGTGACCGAGATCAACAAGCTGTTTGACTGAACTCGGAGAACGATCATGGGCAACTTTATCCCGACAGCGAAAACCGGAACGGCCATTCAGGCGGCGATCGACGAGGCATACGCGGCCGGCGGCGGCAGGGTCGTTCTGGAACCCGGAATTTATCCCTCCGGCACGATTTATCTGAAAAGTAATGTGGAACTGCATATCCCCGCCGGATCGAAGATCCAGGGCTTCGACACGCCGGACAAGTATGACGACATCAGCGATCCGCAACTGGTCAATATTGCGCCGGAAGGCAGCCGCAAAGTCCTGCTGGCCGCCCTCCATGCCGAAAATATCGCGGTCACCGGACAGGGCGAGATCGACGGACAGGGTCCGAAGTTCTATGACACGAACGTCCCCGCGGGAACGGTTTTCGCCAAGCCGCCGCATCCCCGGCCACGCATGGTCCAGTTCTTCGACTGCCGCAATGTCAAGCTCGAGGATGTCTCCTTTACGGATTCCCCCGGCTGGACCTTCTATCTGCTGAACTGTGAAGACGTGCATGTGCACCGCATCCGGGTCACCGGCTGCCAGCAGATGATCAACAACGACGGTTTGGACATCATCAGCTGCAAGCGGGTCTCTGTCAGCGACAGTTTCTTCCGGACGGGCGACGACTGCCTCATTGTCCGTGCGGTTCGCAAATTCCCCGATGACCATGCGGTCTGCGAGGATGTCACGATCACCAACTGCGTGCTGGACAGCTGGTGCCAGGGGATCCGGATCGGCTGTCCCAGCGACGACACCATCCGCCGCTGCACCTTCAGCAACATTACGTTCAAGGGACGCGGCAACGGCATCAACATCGACAATCCGGTCCGCTATCTCAGCAAAAAGTGGAACGATACCGGATTCATGGATCTGCGCGAACTCGTCTTCACCAATTTCGTCATCGAGACGGACCGCTTTCCGGTCCGGATCTATGCGGAGAACGGCGTCAAGCTGAAATACATCGGAAATATGACCTTTTCCAATTTCCGGATCAAGTCGAAACAGCCGATCCTGCTGCAGGGCAATCCGGAAACGATGATCGAAAAAATCCGGTTCAGCGAGATCACGCTGGAAACGCCGGGCAGCCAGGCGGTCCGGAGCGAATATGTCCGGCAACTGGACCTGAATCAGATCGAACTTTTTTCAGAAGGGAAAGAAAAATGAAATACTACCTCGGACTGGATATGGGCACCACCGGAGTGAAGGCTGCGGTCTTCTCCCCGGACGGCATCATGGCGGGCAGCGGACTGGCGGAATACACGCTCGAAACCCCTGCGCCCGATATCGTGGAACTGGAAACCGAACAATACTGGATCTCGGCGAAAAAAGCGATCGCTGAAGCAGTCGCCGAGGCGAAGATCCGGCCGGAGCAGATCCATTCGATCGCGGTCACGGGTCAGGCGGAAACCCTGATTTTCACTGATGCGGCGGGCAAGCCCGTGCGCAAGGCCATCGTGTGGCTGGACAACCGGGCGCACGACGAAGCCGCCGAACTGGAAAAGAAATTCACCAATGAAGCACTGTTCCGGATGTCCGGGCAGACCGAGATGCTCCCCTGCTGGCCGGCGGCCAAGATCCTGTGGCTGAAACGGCACGAACCGGAAGTCTTTGCCAAGACTGCCAAATACCTGATGGTGGAAGATTACATCATCCATAAGCTGACGGGGAAATACGCGACCTGCCGCGGCCTGATGCCGTCCGCACTGTATTATGATATCCGGACCGGGAAATATGACGCGGCCATGCTGAAAGAGCTCGGATTGAGCGAAGACCAGCTGCCGGAGCTGAAAGATTCCGGCGAAGTCATCGGCGAATGCATTGCCAACGATTCTCCGGTCGCGCCGGGCACGCTCGCGGCGGCCGCGCCGATCGACCATGTCTGCGGCAATCTCGGCAGCGGATGCGCGGGCAAAGGCATGATCTCGGAAACCACCGGCTGCACGCTGGCGCTCTGCGCCGCCTTCCCCTCGCTGGTCTACGACGAGCAGAAACGGCTGAGCACTTATCTGGGCTTCATTCCGGGTTCGTATGTGCTGCTGCCGTGGGCGCCGACCGCGGGGATGCTGCTGAAACATTTCCGCGATGAATTTGCCGGCGGCATGAGCTATAAGGAATTCGATGCTGCGGCCGCGGCGGTCAAGGCGGGCAGCGAAGGACTGATCCTGCTGCCGCATTGTGCGGGTGCGGTCTCTCCGGACTGCAATCCGAATGCGCGCGGCACGGCCTGGGGCATTACGCTGGCGCACAAACGCGGACACTGGGCGCGCGCCATCATGGAATCGGTGGCGTATCTGCTGCGCGACAACGTGGAAGCGCTGCGGGCAATGGGTGCGGAAATCTCGGAGATCCGCTCGCTCGGCGGCGCTTCCCGCAGCAAACTGTGGCTCCAGATCAAGGCCGATGTGCTGAACCTGCCGGTCACCGTGACCGAATGTCAGGAAGCCACTTCGCTGGGCGCGGCCATGCTGGGCGCGGCGGCCTGCGGCGATTTCACCGACTGCGCGGCGGCCGCCGCCCATATGGTCAAGGTCGCGTTCCGCGTGGAACCGTCCTCGAAAGAAAATATCGCAATTTATCAGAAATCGTTTGAACAATATCAGAAACTCAATCAGCTTCTGATGCCAACCTTCGGAGGAAAATCATGATCCGTAAAGAATGGAAGATCCGGGCCGGATTCGTAGGATTCGGCGAAGTCAACACCCCGCGAGAATTCATCGACGGCCGCTGCAAAACCGCCGCCGACGAACTCAGGAAACGCGGTATCGAACTCACCGAAACCGCCCCGGTCAGCGACGACCCGGAAGGCAAACAGGCGCAGCGCGCCGTGGAAGAACTCTCCAAAGGCGATTTCGATTCTCTCGTTGTCTGCATTGCAGGCTGGATCCCGACCTGGGCGGTCATCAAGGTGATCGAACCCTTCAAGCATAAACCGATTCTTCTGTGGGGGTTGAGCGGCTGGCGCGCGAACGGACATTTCGTCACCACGGCCGACCAGGCGGGAACCACTGCACTCCGTGCTCCCATGCAGGAAATGGGTTACAACTTCAAGTATCTGGTGAACAAAAAAGACGCCGCCCCGCGTTATGACGAAGCCGCCGCTTTCGTGCGCGCCGCTTCCGCCACCGCCAGAATGCACCATGTGCTGATCGGCATGAGCGGCTACCGCGACATGCGCCTCTTCGGCACCCTGTATGACGGCAATCTGCTCAAGCGCAAGGTCGGCGCCGAGATCGAACATTTCGATCTGATGGAGATCCAGGAACTGATCCAGGGCATCACCGAGAAAGAAATCGCCGCCGGAGCCGAACAGATCCGCAAGAACTGGAAATTCATCCGCGACCCGAAACCGGGCACCGTGGAAAATTCCGTCCGCCTTTCTCTCGCCTTCCAGAAAAAGATCCAGGAACGCGGTTACGACGCCTTCTCGTTCTGCGATGTGGACGGCGTCAAGAAACTGATGAAATTCGCCCCCGCGGGCGCGCTGACGCTGCTGCATGACAACCTCGACATCCCGTCCGTGCCGGAAAACGATTCCTACGGCGCAGTCACCGAGCTGATCATGAAGTATCTGACCGGCGTTTCCCCGGCCTACATGGAATTCTATGAATTCACCGAAAAGAGCGCGCTGATGGGCGTGCCCGATTACGTGCCTGCCTCGGTCACCGACGGCGGCATCACCGTCATGCCCAACGCGTTCGGTTCCTTCGGCGAAGGACTGCTGAACGTTTCCAAGGTCAAAACCGGTCCGGTCACGATCGTGCGTCTGGCGCAGGTGAACGGAGATCTGGTGCTGCACGCGGTGCGCGGCGAAGCCAAAACGCCGGAGACCTGGGAAGAAGCGGGCTGGGCGCCGCCTGCTCCGCAGCTGCCGAGCATCGAAGTATTCTTCGAAAGCGGCGAATCGGAAGGTTTCCTGAAAAACGTGATGGGTCAGCATTACATCGTCACTTACGGCGACAATGTGGAACTGATAGAAAATTACGCGAAGATCAACGGAATCAAAGTCATCCGCTGAAAATCGGAAAGCATATCCTGCGGCACCGGGCTCCGGAGAGGAGTCCGGTGCCGTGTTTTTTTTGAAAAAAAACTTTCCTGCATTTGTATGAAGGCGGATTTGTGTTACATTATCAGTCCATAAAGGACGATTGAGACAGCATACGAAATGGGTTCGGATTCTATAACGATGATATTGCAGCTGGCAGTAATGATACTGCTGATCGGCGTGAGCGCGTTCTGCTCAAGCGCGGAAATGGCGCTGTTCTCGCTGAGCCGGCCGAAAGTGCTGTCCTACAAGGAATCCCCGGTCCCGGTCCGGCGCCTGATCTGGAAACTGATGGATTCGCAGTCGCGGACGCTGATCACCATCATCTTCTGCAATATGTTCGTCAACAGCATGGTCTCGATGCTGGACGAGACGCTTTTGGAGAAACTGCATCTTTCGCCGGCGGCCACGCTGGCAGCCTCGGCTTTCAGCGGGATCGTGATCCTGCTCCTGCTGGGGGAAGTCACCCCGATGACCATCGCCTATGTGTTCAGCGATAAATGGGCGGAGACCGCGGCCCGGCCGGTCTATTACGCCTACCGGATCCTCACGCCGCTGACCGCGCTGGTGGAACACGCCTGCAACGGCATCCTGGATCTGCTCGGCCATGTCAGAAACGTCGGCCTGAAACCGGAGGAATATCTTTCGTTCATCGAGAACGGCGTGGAACGGGGCAGTTTCACGGCGGAGGAAGGGAAGCTGATGAAAGAGACTATCGCATTGCGGCGGAAGACCGTGGAAAGCGTGATGCGGACCCGTTCCGAGCTGTATTACCTCACGCCGGAAGACACGCCGGAAACGATCCGGAACATCATCCGGAAACACGCGATGCCCTATTTGCCGGTCAGCCGGGACGAGCGGCTGGACAATGCGGATGCGATCCTGTCGGCGCGGCTGTTTTTCTCCCTGCCGGAGGAAGCGCGGAAAAACTGGCTGCATTCGGCCTGTGTGCAGGACCATGCTCTGTTCATCCCGGAAGCGTCCACGCTGGAAAAAGCACTGCGGACGCTGAAAAAAGCGCGGGCCTATGCGGCGCTGGCAGCGGATGAATACGGTGCGGTTTCCGGACTGATCACGCAGGAGGACATTTTTTCCGAGCTTGCCGGCCGTTCGGTGGAACTGGACGAACAGACCGAATTCGACGTGGTCAAAGTCGGGCCGAACCAATGGATGTTCGACGGCATGGCCACGCTGGAATTCCTGAAATCGACGCTGTCTTTGAAGATCGCCCCCGAACGGTTCTCGGCGTCCACACTTAACGGGATCTTCTGCGAGCTGCAGGGTTCGATCCCGCAGCAGGGCGACAGCGTTTCCTTCGACCATGTGACGATGTATGCCCATGCGGTGAGCGGCAACCGGATCTCACGGATGCTGGTCACGCTCGAGCCGGGCGATGCGCTCGGAGCCGACATCGAGGGAGGGTCCGTGGTATGATCACCTATCTGTTCCTGACTTTGCTGTTCGTGGTCTGCCAGGGATTTTTCTCGGGCATGGAAACGGGAATGATCTCGGTGCTGCGTCCGCGGGCGGAACATGCGGCGCGTGAAGGCAGCCGGAGGGCCGCGCTGCTGGTGTATTTTCTGCACCGGCCGGGGATCATGATCGCGACCGCGCTGATCGGGGTCAACATCAGCGTGGTAATGGCCTCGCTGATGGCGAAACAGCTGTTCCGCACCCTGAATCTGACGGGAAGCACGGCGCTGACGCTTGCCGGAGTTCTCCTGAGCATCCTGATGCTCTGTTTCGAGATCGTGCCGAAAAACTGGTTCCGGGAGTCCGCAACCTCGCGCTGCGCCCGGTTCGTGCCGGTCTTTTACATGTTTTATCTGCTGCTCTGGCTGCCGGTCCAAATCTTTTCCGCCTTTACGGGCGCTTTGAGCAAGCTGATCGCCCGTCATGCCAAAGACGAACAGAAGGAACCGAACGTGACGATGCGCGAAGATTTCCGGCTGTATCTCCGGGAAAGCCGTCTGAGCGGATCGGTGGACGAGGCCACGGCCTCGATTCTGGACCGGGCGATGGATGTGCCGGGCATGCTGATCCGGCAGATCCTGGTGCCGAGGGAGAAAGTGCTCTCGGTGCCGGCCGGGATGACGATCCGGAAAGCCTTCCAGTTCTGTCAGGAACACAATCTCACCAAAGTGCCGATCCACGACCGCGACGGCGAATGGATCGGCGTTTACAGCGTCTACGATGTGATCTATTCGGTGGACGAACGGAAATGGGACAGGATGCCGGTTTCCTCCTGCGCGGTGCGTCTGTATTTCATCGAAGACAATCTGAGGCTGGGGGAACTGCTGGAACGGATGCGTTTCCGCCGGATCCCGTTCTTTGCCGTGCTGGACCGCAGCAAAAAACCGGTCGGAATTGTGCGTCCGGAGGACTTGGCGGCATTGCTTTTTGAAAATTAAATGGTATATTGACTTATCACAACCCGAACCAATGGAAGGAATGAAGAAAATGTCAGTAGAAAGTGCAAGGGCCTTTGTAGTGCGTCTGATGAGCGATGAGGAATTCCGCGGCAAGCTGGCGAAAGTCGCCTCGGCGGCGGAGATCGAAACGCTGGTCGCCGAATACAGTTTCAGCAAAGAGGAACTGGAAAAGGTCGTGGGCGAATTCATGGGACACAAGCTGGCGGAAGGCGAGCTGAATCGGCTCATCGGGGAAGCCTTCGAAGGCATGGAAACCGGCGCCGATTCCGTCAAGGTCATCACCGCCTGGCTTGATCAGAAATAAACATCTCTGCCGCGGTCTGCCGCGGCGCTGCTCCGGAGGGTCCGCATCATGAAAAGATTCTGCAATCGGCTGATAACAGGAATTGGTCTGGCGGCTCTCCTTAGCCTCACGGGGTGCGGCGACAATGAGCCGGAACCGAAGAAAAATCCGGAACCGGAAAAGAAAAAAGCCGCCGCCCCTGCCCCCGAAAAGAAAAAAACGGCCGTCAAAACCTTCGCCGATTCCGAGGAAGGCTCGTTCAAGGTCCGTTATTCCAATACCGAACAGGCAAAGAAAAAAACCGAAGTCCGTGACGCTCAGGAAAATGTCAGCATCCTGAAAAAAGACGATCCGGGCGCCGCTGTGCAGCAGGAGAAAATTTCCAAAAAGGAACAGCTCCGGCGCGACTCGTTCCGCACCAAACGGCCGGCAGGCTCGTTTGCGGCACTGCTGGAACCGCTCAACAGCGGCAAAATCATCCGCTGGTCGCCGCAATGGCACAGCGAAATAGCCTCGGGCGTCCGGCTCCCCGCTGTTGCGATCAGCCCCGACCGCACCATGATCGTCATCGCCGAGACGCTGGGCGAACCGCAGGGTCCGTTCGGCACCCGGCTGGTCTTCCTGGATACCTGTTCCTGGACCATCACGGCGGTCCATCATCTGTGGAAAAAAGACGTCCGTTTCATCGCGGCCGCGCCCGATCATACGCTGGTGCTGGCGGCCCGCAGGCAGGAAGCGTTCAAGAGTGCCGACGAGATCATTCTGCTGGATCCGCGCAACGGCCGGGAGAAACAGGTCCTGCCGCTGCCGGGCATCCGGAGAGTTTATATCGATCCGGCCGGCTGGATCTTTGCCGTCTTTGCGCGCGAATCCGAAAAAAGCAACCGGGTCAAAGTTTTTTCATCCCTGATCAAGGACGGCAGTCAAACAGGTTTTGAATGGGTGACATCCAATCATTCGCCGGTGATCGCCTTTTCGCATGACGGCTCGCAGTATGCAGCGGCGGGCGACCAGGCGGTGGAACTCTACCGGAAATCGGATTGCCGGCTCATCGAAAGCACGCCGCTGCCGGACGGATTCGTCACGGCCGATCTGCTGATCGCCGGCGACACGGTGATCGCCGCGCCGGAAAGCCGTCTGCAGCGCCGCGCGATCGCCTTCCGCAGCAGCTGGCATCAGGAATTCGGCGAAAATTCCTTCGGCCTGCTGGTGCCCCAGCCGGACGATCCGGCGCATTTCTTCGGTGCGGTCATGAGCCGCAAGGGCCGCATCTCACGGATCGCACTCTCCACACTGAAAGAACAGTCCGGGGTCGATCCGGAAGAAGGACGTCCGCGCACGACCGGCGATCCGAAAGCGGTTTTCGCTTTCCCGAAGATCAAGGTGACCGCCGTGCTGGATGAAAAGGGCTGTTTCTATCTGCTCTATCTCGATGCCGCCGGCAAACGCTGGCAAAAAGAGATCCTGATCAAATCCACCGCCGCCAAATAATAAGTTGCGGGAACGGATTTCCGCGAACTGATACGGAGAAGACAGAGAATACGGAGATCGCGCGCCCACATGCGCGACCCGATGTTACGAGGGGAAACGGTCTGACGCCATACTCGTCGAAAAAAATTTTCAAAAAATTTGCTGAAACTAACTTGACATTTCATTTTACGTGATATACATTACCGGACAAGGAAATCCGCGAGTTCGGAAACGGGTTTTCTTTTTTTGAGAATTTTAAATTAGATGAAACTAATTTCTAAAAAAACGAATGAAAAAATGAATACGACATTGCAGCATGAAGATGACAAAGAGAAGGCCAGGGAAAGATTGCTGGCGTCTTTTGAAAATCTTTTGAGCCATAACGGTTCGGGACATCTGGAAGTGAACACCAAGATCCTGAAGCGCGGCCAGAAAGAAGTCACGATCCAATGCAGCCGCAGTCATCGTTTTGTTGTCGATATGGAAGAGAAAAAAGGAGGAGAGGGCGCAGACAAATAATCATTTTTCTCTATCCGGGTGCGCCGGAAGGTTTTTTTATTTTTCTGCTCGCAGGGGAGCATAAACCCGTATTTTCAGGTCATCGGAAACGACGCTCAAAGCAGCCAACAGAAAGGGTATATTATGCACTGCAAAAATTTTACTTTGATAGAACTCCTGGTCGTTATTGCGATCATCGCCATCCTGGCGGGAATGCTCCTGCCGGCTTTGAACAATGCGAAAGCGAGTGCGCGCAAATCGACCTGCATCAGTCAGCTCAAACAATTGCATACTGCCGAAACTCTATACGCATCCAACAATAATGATTATTACACGCAGGGTATGATGGGTGGATTCAAATGGCCGGGCGATGACAATACCAGAATCTACTGGTTTGCCGTGAAGGACTATGCTGCCGGAACCTATGACTTCACAGACGATCGGGCTCCGTTATTGACCTATGTCAACCGGAGCGCAAAGGTGTTCATGTGTCCCGAAGCCATTAAAAACATGAATCTTGGCGATTTTACCAAGGTGAATGCGGGATGCGGATACGGGTACAATGAACACTGGCTGGGATCCTATGGAACTTCCACGAAGCCAGGTGTTGCGATCCGCTGTTCGGCGGTGAAGGATACTGCAAATGTCGTTATGCTGGCCGATTCCGCCAAAACCGAAACCGGTCATGGCACAGGAGGACCCGTGATGGATTATCCGACGCTGACATCCCCGTGGCTGCTTTACTCAAGTAAATTCGGCACTTCCGGCGGCTCCATTCATTTCGGACGGCACAAATCATTCGCCTCGATCGCGTTTGTTGACGGGCATGTGTCATCTGAGAGCGCCAGACGCGCGGAAATAGCGGACAACGAGGCGGGGAAAGCCTACCTGATCGGCTATTACGGGACTTCGACCGAGGATTTTTACCGGACTGACGGACGGCGCGACCGGGAAAATTATCCGGGACAAAACTGACGCAGTAATAATCAAAAAACAGACGGCAATTTCTGCCGTCTGAAAGAGAAAAGAGGTTACAATGAAATCAAAAGCAAAGATGATCGTCTTGCTGATTCTGTTTGCTGTTGCGGTCGGAGTGTATGCCTGGTGCAGTCGCGAAAAAATACCGGATGTCGCTCAAACCATAGATGTTTCAAAGGAACAATCCGGCAAGCTGAAAGCTTTTGCCTTGCAGCTGAACGAGTTTGCCAGACAGAAGAAAGACCGTGAGTTTGCCAAAATGTGCAAAACTCTGCTTTCCGAAGATCTGGAGGAAAATTACAAGCTTCTCGGAGAACTGAAGCTTTCAGACTGTCCGCTGCTGCAATGTTCTGAAAACAAACTGGACCGAGCTGTCAAAAATGTTTATTTCCAAGGGAAATCCGGAAAACGCATCCATCTGGTGGTTCAGGAAAGCGGAAATCGTTTTCTGTTCCGCGGGTTGTATGTGTATGCAAAATAGGGATGGAGAATGATTTCGGGATCGGTGCATATTTTTCGGGAAAGCCCCCTCTGATTCCGTAAATGGACCGGGTGAAGGAAGAATGATCGTATTCATCACAACCGTTCTGCTGCTGGCGGCCCTGCAGAGTTTCAGCAAATTCTCTCTGCTGCCGCGGAGATGGGAGATCCTGCAGGCTGTTTGTCTGGCAGGATTGCCGTTCCTTTTTGAAGAACGGATCGCAGGGACCAGCATGCAGGCACTCAATGCGGCGCTTTTCAACGCGGAGATCCTGGAAAATTGGTGTGCCCTGGTGGTGATCCAGGAACTTTTCACGCTTGCGGCGGGTTTTTCCCTGCTGGATGATACCGGAAGAAGCGATCTGCCGGAACAGGGATTCCGCAGAGGTTTGAGATATTTGAAATATCTGGTGTTTCTGCCGTCCCTGCTGCTGCCGGCGGGAGTGCTGTATCTGCAGATGTATCTTTTCAATGTCCTGCCGGGCATTCAATTCCGCACCCTGACCTGGCTGCTCGCCGTCGGGGTCCCGCTGCTCTCGGTCCTGATCCCGGAATTGTTCCGCCTGCTGCGCGCGAACCTTGAGGAACGGATCCTGCTGGTGCTTCATGCGGAATATTTTCTGCTGCTGCCTGCCATATTCCTGCCGGTGGCGGCGAACGCGCGGCTGATGCCGGGGGAAAATGAAGGGTTCCCGGCGGACAGTCTGCTGGCGCTGGCGGCTCTGGCTTTGCCGGTGATCCTGGGCGGGATCGGATGGAAAATTCATGAATCATATAAAAATCGGAGGAAGAAAAAATGTTCATGGTGACTCAAATTCTGAACTGGATCTCGAACAGTCTGCTGCTGCCGGTGATCGTGCTGCTGCTGGCGGCGCTGACCGCCGCATTGATTTCGCTGGGGGGATTCTGCACAACGTATCTGACTCTGCTGCAGGAGAGGCGCCGGCGCAATGTTCTGCTCGGGAAAATTCGTGCGGGGGAAGAACTCCGCGCCGATGAGCTGAAGGATCAGGGGATCTTTGCCGAACAGGTGGCGGAATTGATCGAACTGCACTGGGATGAACTCGAATGCGAAAAACGGATTTCGGAATATCAGCAGGAATATGAACGCAGTCTGGACCGTTCGCGTTTTCTGGCGAAGACCGCGCCGATGCTGGGTCTGATGGGCACGCTGATCCCGATGGGTCCGGCACTGGCGGGTCTGGCCTCCGGCAACATAGCAAACATGGCATACAACATGCAGATCGCGTTTGCCACGACCGTGGTCGGATGCGTTTCCGCCGGGATCGCCCTGCTGGTGTCGTCGGTCAAAAAACACTGGTACTCGGAAGAGATCTCCAATCTTTATTACGTGCTGGACCGTCAGCTGAAAGGGAAAAAATCATGAGCCGGCGCGGACGTTACGGGAGTTTCCGGACCCCGGACGAGGCCGACCCGATGGCGAATCTGGTCAATCTGTTCGATGCGGCAATGGTGTTTGCGGTGGCGCTGATGGTTGCGTTTGTGATCCATTCCCGGATGACGGAATTCCTGACTGCAAAAGATGTCACTTACGTCAAAAATGCCGGGAAACCGGATATGGAGATCATCGTGAAAAAGGAAAACAAAATCACCCGTTACAAAAGCGAAAAAACCAGCGGGAGCGGAAAAGGCGAAAGGGTCGGCATCGCCTACCGGCTGGAAAACGGGGAGATCATCTATGTGCCGGAAGGGAGCAATAAATGAAGAAAATCGGTAAGAAAAGAGTCTGGATCGTCCTGATCCTGTTTCTGCTGGCGGCGGCTGAAGGATATTTCCTCTGGCTGAAAGCCAAACCGACGAAGATCGCGCTGGTGAACTTCTCCGGATACAAGACCGCGCCGATGTTCGACACCGTCCAGGACCGGTTTGTCCGGGTCGACCGGGTTGAATGGGATGATCGGATCGGCGAAACGCTGCGGAAGTATGACATTGTACTTTTTCAGGGAATGGGGATGACGGTCAGCGAAAAACAGAAAGCGGCCGTTGCAGAACTGAAAAGACGCGGGATCCATTTGTATGTGCATCAGGACAGCCGGGTGGAAAGTCAGTTCGGCACGGTCAGTCCGGAGCATAAACGGAAAATTGCCGGATACTTTGCCAACAGCAGCCGGGAAAACTATCGCCGGCTCTGGAGTTATCTGCGGTATGAGATCGACGGGAAACGCCTTTTTGCATCCAAACCGGAAGCGCCCAGGATTCTCCCCGCCGATGCCTTGTTCCATACGAAACCGGAAGCGCTGTTCCAGAAATATCAGGATTATCTGGCATATTACAAGAAAAGCGGCTGTTACAAGGCGGGAGCACCGACCGTGGCGCTGATCGTCCCCGGCGACGGCGGATCCGCTCGCGGAGAACCGGGATATCTGACCGGCATCATCCGGTCGCTGGAATCGCACGGGCTCAACGTGGTCGGGATCTCGGGCGGCGCCAGACGGCTGGCTTTCCTGAAGGAGATCTCACCGGATCTGGCTGTTTTCTTTCCGCACGGACGGCTGGGGGATGAAAACGGAACTGAAACTTTGGATTTCCTGAAAAACCGTAATATCCCGCTGCTTGTCCGGTAAAAGTTTACAAGACCATGGATGTTTACACTGCGGACCAGCGGGGAATGATCGGCGGAATGCTTACCCAGAGCGTGGTCATTCCGGAAGTGGATGGCGGAACCACCCCGTGGGTGCTGACCGCGCTTCAGCGGGATAAACGGGGGATCGAGGATCTGTATACCCTTCCGGACCGCATGGAAAAATTCGCGCAGCTGGCGGTCAATCATCTGAAACTGAAACGGAAAAAGAATTTTGACAAACGCATAGCGATCTTCTTTTACAAGGAACCCGGCCGGAATGCACTGCATGCCAGCGGCATGGAAGTGGCCGATTCGCTGCTGAACCTGCTCCGCAGACTGAAAGCGGAAGGCTACGACACCGGCGAGTTGCCGGATGATCCGGTGAAACTGATCGAATCCATTCAGCGGGAAGCGGCCAATTTCGGATCATACGCGGAAGGGGAGATCAGCAAATTCGCCGCCCGGAAGGAAACGGAATTTCTGTCGGCGGAAGATTTTCAGAAATACCGGAAGGCCGCTTTCCCGGAAAGTCTGATCCGGGATCAGGACAAACAATATGGCCCGGTTCCCGGCAAATATATGGCAGCGGTCCGGGACGGCAAGCCGGGACTGGTCGTAGGCCGGCTGAAACTCGGCAAGGTCGTCCTTTTGCCCCAGCCGCTTTCCGGGGTGGGTGATGATGCGTCCAAAATCGTGCACGGCACCAAAAAGGCGCCGCCGTATCCCTATGCGGCCGCGTATCTGTGGACGCGGTATGTGTTCCGGGCCGATGCCATGATGCACTTCGGCACCCACGGCAGTCTGGAATTCACGCCGACGAGGATGGTCGGTCTGCTGGAGGACGACTGGCCGGAAGCGCTGGTCGGTCCCGTGCCGCATTTTTATCTGTATGTGGTCAACAACATCGGGGAGGCGTTTGCCGCCAAACGGCGCAGTTATGCCACCATGATCGACCATCTGACCGCACCGTTCATGAGCGCGGGACTTTCCGGCGATCTGGCGAGGCTGGACGAATGTCTCCACTCGTTGGAAACGGCGGACAACCCCGAACTCGGCGCGGAATACCGCCGCAGCGTGGAAATACTGGCAAAGAAACTCAATCTCATTGAGGACCTTAAACTGAAACTGCCCCTGACCGAAGCCGGAAGGGAGCGGATCCATAATCATTTGCACGAAATCTCCGAGCAGAAAGTCGCCCGCGGACTCTATGTTCTCGGCCGTCCGTATTCGAAAGGATCCACGGACGAAACCGCACTGCTGATGACGGTCGATGATATGGCGGTCCGGCGTTTCGATTCCGATCTGGCCGCGGGAAAAGTGACCGAAGCCCAGCGGGACGATCTTCATTTCTTCAGCAGAAACTATCTGGACCCGGTCCGGAAGCAGATCGCCGATGCGTTGGCCAAAGGCGATCCGGCCCGTTCACAGGCCCCCGGCGCCTTTGCCGCACGGGATGCACTACGGGCCTCCACACCGGCGGAACTGGATTCCATCGTCAATGCGTTCCGGGGCGGCTATATCCCGCCCGGAATGGGGGGCAGTCCGATCCTGAATCCCGATACGGTGCCGACGGGCCGGAACATGTACGGCATCGATCCCGAACGCACTCCGACCCGGGAATCTTTCGCCGTCGGCAAGCGGTTGGGCGAGGCTCTGATCGAAGCCAAACGGCAGGCCACCGGAAAATATCCGCGCAAAGTGGCATTTTCCCTCTGGGGCGGCGAATTTGTCCGGACGCAGGGAACCACCTTGGCGGAAATCTTTTTCCTGCTTGGTGTGGAACCGGTCTGGGACAGCCGCGGCCGGGTCAAAGCCGTACGGCTGATCCCCGCGGAAAAACTGGGCCGTCCCCGCATCGATGTGGCGGTCCAGACCTCCGGTGTGTTCCGCGGCATTGCCGCCGGACGGATGATCCTGATCGACCGTGCCGTCCGGATGGCCTCCGCTGCGGCGGAGACGGAAAACTCCCCCAATTATGTGAAAGCGAATTCCCTGGATGCGCAGAAACGCATGATCCGCGAAGGGCTTTCCCCGCAGCAGGCCAGGGAATTTGCCGATGTCCGGATCTTCGGCAGCATCAACAACGGGTTCGGAACGGGCGTCCGGGCTCAGGTCGAGGATTCCGGACGCTGGAACGACCGTTCGGAGATTGCCGAACGCTATTTCAAAAACATGGGAACGATTTACACGGAAAAATACTGGAACGAGCATTCGCCCGCAGCTTTCCGCGCCGCCCTGGCCAATACCGATGCCATTGTCCAGTCCCGTTCCTCCAGCACGTCCGGTCCGCTTTCCATCGACGACATTTATCAGTTCATGGGCGGACTGAGCATTGCGGTGAAAACCGTAAACGGGAAGGAGGCGGATGCCTATTTCAACGATCTGCGTTATTCCGGACGGGCCAAGATCCAGGATCTGAGCGAAGCCGCCATGGTTGAAGCCCGTTCCACCATCCTGAATCCGAAATTCCTGAAGGAAATGATGAAGGAAGGGCAGACTTCCGCCAACAATTTCGCCAAAACGGTGCGCAATTCCTTCGCGTGGGAAGCGCTTCGCCCCGACATGCTCAAAGATCATCTCTGGGAGGATTACAAGCAGGTCCTGGTGGACGACAAACATCAGCTGGGAATGCGGGAGTTCTTCAACAAAAAGAATCCTTATGCATTGGAGGAGATCACCGCCGTGATGCTGGAAACGATCCGCAAGGGCTTCTGGAAAGCGGACGCGAAAACGATCCGGCAGCTTGCCGAACTTCATGCCGAACTCATCCGGGATCACGGCGCCGGCTGCTCCGGGTTTGTCTGCGACAATGCCCCGCTTCGGAATTTCATCGGGACTCAAATCCGGAATCCGGAAAACCGGAAGAGTTACGATCAGGCAATTTCCGCGGTCCGGTCTGCCCCGGAGAACAAGGTGAGCGGAATAAAACTGAAGGAGCAGGAAGTCAAAAAGAAACCCGTTGACCGGAGCAATACCCGTTCGGCATTGATATTTATTCTCGGGATCGTGATCCTGGCGGCCATGGCGATCCTCCTGGGCAGCCGGCGGAAGAAGAATACCCTCTGAGTTCCCGGAACGGCCGGGAGAAACAGGTCCTGCCGCTGCCCGACGTCCGGAGAGTTTATATCGATCCGGACGGCTGGATCCATGCCGTCTTTGCGCGCGAATCCGAAAAAAGCAACCGGGTCAAGGTTTTTTCATCTCTGCTCAAAGACGGCAGTCAGACAGGTTTTGAATGGGTGACATCCAATCATTCGCCGGTGCTGGCCTTTTCGCGTGACGGCTCACAGTTTGCCGTATCGGGAGATAAGACCGTGGACCTGTTCCGGAAATCAGATCCCCATCTCCGGCCCATCGAAAGCACACCGCTGCCGGAGGGATTCACCACGGCCGATCTGCTGATCGCCGGCAACACGGTGATCGCCGCTCCGGAAAGCCGTCTGCAGCGCCGCGCGATGGCCTTCCGCAGCAGCTGGCATCAGGAATTCGGCGAAAATTCCTTCGGCCTGCTGGTGCCCCAGCCGGACGATCCGGAACACTTCTTCGGCGCGGTCATGAGCCGCAAGGGCCGGATCTCCCGGATCGCGCTCTCCACCCTGAAAGAACAGTCCGGAGTCGATCCGGAAGAAGGACGTCCGCGCACGACCGGCGATCCGAAAGCGGTTTTCGCTTTCCCGAAGATCAAGGTGACCGCCGTGCTGGATGAAAAGGGCTGTTTCTATCTGCTCTATCTGGATGCAGCCGGCAAACGCTGGCAAAAAGAGATCCTGATCAAATCCACCGCCGCCAAATAAGCGGCGGGCACGGATTTCCGCGAACTGATACGGAGAAGACGGAGAAGACAGAGAATACGGAGATCGCGCGCCCACATGCGCGACCCGCTGTTACGAGGGGAAACGGTCTGACGCCATACCTGCCGAAAAAAATTTCAAAAAAATTTGCTAAAACTAACTTGACATTTCATTTTACGTGGTATACATTACCGGACAAGGAAATCCGCGAGTTCGGAAACGGGTTTTCTTTTTTTGAGAATTTTAAATTAGATAAAACTAATTTCTAAAAAAACGAATGAAAAAATGAATACGACATTGCAGCATGAAGATGACAAAGAAAAGGCCAAGGCGAAATTGCTGGCGTCTTTTGAAAATCTTTTGAGCCACAACGGTTCGGGACATCTGGAAGTGAACACCAAGATCCTGAAGCGCGGCCAGAAAGAAGTCACGATCCAATGCAGCCGCAGTCACCGTTTCATTGTTGACATGGAAGAAAAAGAAGGAGGAGCGCAATAACCGAAATTCATTTCAACTATCCGGGTGCGCCGGAAGTTTTTTTATTTTCCGCTCTTGGGGAGCATAAGCCCAGTTTCAGGTCGTCGATAAGACGCTCAAAGCATTAACAGAAAGGGTATATCATGCTGACGTGCAAAAAAGGTTTTGCTTCCGGCCTGAAATTTATAATCAGTCACAAACCAGACCCAAGGAGAAAAAAAATGAAATTCCAGAAGAAAATGATCATCCTCACCACCGCAGCTGTCGCCACTATCGGACTGATTGCTTGCGGAGCCACCGTTGCAGATTCGAAAAAAGATGATGAGGCTGCAGTCAAACCGATGGCGATGAAAAGCGCCCCTGCCAAAGCCGGTATGAAAGGCGGTTGCAGCCACGGCGCCAAAGGCAAGATGGGTGGATGCAGCCACGGCGCCAAAGGCAAGATGGGTGGATGCAGCCACGGCGCCAAAGGCAAGATGGGCGGCTGTGAACACGGCGGCAAAGGCGGCATGATGCATGGCAGAATGGGTATGAAGCCTATGGCTAAACCGATCAAGATCCAGGTTGATGATGTGACGATCATCATTCTGGTCAACAAGGACGGCAGTGCGAAAGTTGCCAAGATGGGTGGATGCAGCCACGGCGGCAAAGGCGGCAAGATGGGCGGCTGCGAACACGGTGCCAAAGGCGGCAAGATGGGCGGCTGTGACCACGGTGCCAAAGGCGGCAAAATGGGCGGTTGCGACCACGGTGCCAAAGGCGGCAAGATGGGCGGATGCGACCATGGAGCCAAAGGCAAGATGGGCGGATGCGAACACGGAGCCAAAGGCGGCATGATGGACTGCTGCGACAACAAGAAAGCTCCGGCGGCAGCTCCCAAAGCCGAACCGATCAAGAAGTAATCGGAAAGACCCAGACGGTGCGCATTGAACCGGATCTTTCCGGATCATTCGGGGTGATCCGGTTTGCGCCAGGCAAGGAACAGGGTGAAAGAAAGGAATTCAGGGTTGAAGAATATGAAACAGAGGTTTAAATTATTTACACTTATAGAACTGCTGGTCGTTATAGCGATCATTGCGATTTTGGCCGGAATGCTGATGCCGGCGCTGAATGTGGCACGACAGAAGGCAATGCAGATTTCCTGCGTCAATCAGCTGACCCAGATATCCAAAGCGGTGATTCAGTACACCGTGGATTACAAAGACTGGTATCCGGGAGCGGCCACGGGCGGCGACGGACGCTGCTGCGGCGGCGGCGTGCTGGGCAAATCCAACGTAATGGGCGGCGCCGGTCAGCCGCGTGATATCCGCGAACCCGGCTGTCTGGCCGATTACTTCAACAACAACGTCCGGCTGAAAGTCTGTCCGGTGATTGCCAATGACGTGATTGAACGGGTCAACACCGCAGCCGTCGGCGCGAAAACGGACCGGAATTTTCCCTGCAAAGGGGGCGGACTCGGCTACAATGCCGATTTCGGCAACCTCCCGTCCATTAAGAACGGCGAGGTCATGACTCCCGGCAGCAAGGTCTTGTTTGAGGATTGCGCCGTGGCTTATTCCGGGGATACTTCGTATATCATCAGAGGGTATATCTACTATGAACGGACTTCGTTTGGAAGGACTCATTTCCGCCATGCGGGGAATGCCAATGTTGCTTATGTCGATGGCCATGTCGGCACCGTCAGACCGACCAGTCTGGCCGATCGTGACATAGGCTATTTCAGTCCGTATTATGATCCGTATGTGCTGACGCTTGCCGACTTGAAATATTATATGGGGACGGCCAAAGCTTCTTTGTTCTCGCCTGAATATCAGGCCATGGGAGCGCAATAATCATGGCAATGACTCGGAAAACCAAGATTTTGTTGGCGGTCCTGGTCCTGCTGGCGGTTGCTGCGACAGCATTGTTCATCCACGTTACACGCGATCCGCTAGCGGAATTCAAGGCCGCGGACGTGGTTCAGACCGGACCTGCGGAACAAAAATATATGGATCATGTTCTCGTCCTGATCGAAAAAAACGATATGCGCGGACTCTACAAGGAAGTCATCAACATGGACGCGGCAGTATTTTCTGATCTTTTCATGCAAGGACTTTTCAAAGAGCAGGATTTCTGCCCGGCAAAAGTCGTCGGAGCGACCAGAAAACGCATTTCCCGCGACCGGAACAATATTGACATCCAGGTAAAAAGCGAAAAACGCAAAAAAGTCTATTGCTTCAGTCTGCTGGGCGTCAAGGACGGCTTCAAAATCCGCAATATTCTTGAATCTGAAGACAATCGCTTCAAAAACAAGTGAGGAAAACGCATAAGAAAAATCTTGACAGCCGCGTTGACCGCAACAAGCGTCTGGTTCTGCGGCTTCCTGACGGCGGCGGAACCGGCGCCGTCGGAATGCCGGCAGTATACCGACGACATTCAGGCGATTCTGCCGAATGCGGCCGCTTACGGCTCGATGACGGCGCGGAAAGTGCAGCTGCTCGATGCCAAAAATCAGGTGATCGGTTATCTGCTGCTCCCGCCGGCCGGAAAACGAGAACGGGTGGAGGGCTATAACGGCGTGGTGAATGCGGCCGTGGTGGTCTCCCCGGACAATAAGATCCTGGGCGTGGTCCTCGGTGAGAACAATGAGACGCCCCGTTTTCTGGATCGGCTCCGCAATGCCGGCTTTCTGAAGCGATGGAACGGGAAAAAAACCACCGAGACGGCTATGGAGATCGTCAATCATTTCGTCGAGGCTGCTGCGAAAAATGATTTGAAAACCGTTGCATCATACCTCTATGTCCGGGACCAGACAGAAATGGACCGGATCCTGGAGGTTCTCAAGCAGAAACCGGATATCGGCAGTTTGAAACCGCTTGGGTGTAACCGCCTGGTCAAAAGTTCGCACAAAGACAATCTGATGGTTCATGTTTACAGCGAAACGCGGAAAATGTCCTATGCCTTCGTGCTGATGAAAAATTCCAACGGGAAATATCAAATCGCCGAGCTGGGTTCATCATCCAGGAAACCATAAGGAACTTTGCTGTTGCAAGGTTTTTCTGAAAAGGGCAAAAGACGCAAAACGAAATCGGATTTACAGAAAATGGAACAAAGGTTTTTAAGGTTCTCATTGATCGAATTGCTGGTCGTTATAGCCATCATTGCAATTCTGGCAGGAATGCTGATGCCGGCATTGAACACGGCCCGGCAGAAAGCGATGCAGATTTCCTGCGTCAGCCAGTTGACGCAGATATCGAAAGCATTGTTTCAATATACCGCCGACAACAATGACTGGTATCCGGGAACCGCCACAGGCGGCGACGGCAGATGCTGCGGCGGAGGCGTGCTGGGACTTTCCAATGTGATGAGCAATGCAATGCTGCCGCGGGATATCCGCGAGCAAGGCTGCATTGCCGGATACTTCAACAACAATATCAGGCTGAAAGTCTGTCCGGTAATCGCCAATGACGTGATCGAAAGGGTGAACAGCGTCCCCGCAGGAGCCAAAACGGACGAAACCTTTCCCTGCAAAGGCGGAGGCCTTGGATTCAATGAACGTTTCCGCAATCTTTCATGGATCAAAGTGGGCCAGGTGCTGAATCCCGGAACAAAAGTCCTGTTCGAGGATACCGCCGAAGTGGATTCCGGCAATTCAGCCTACAATATCAAAGGGTTTATTTATCCGGAACATTCTTCATTCGGACATACCCACTTCCGCCATTCGGGACTGGCCAATATCGCCTATGTCGATGGACATGCCGGATCCGTAAGGCCGGTCAGTCTGATCAACCGCAATGTGGGATATTTCAGTAATTATGCGGATCCGTATGTGTTGTCTTTGGAAGACATCAGGTATGCGTATCAGCAGGGTGACAGCATAACCGGGGAAATGTCGCCCGAATACCAGGCAAAGGGGGCACAATGATCACCGGCATGACGAAAAGATTCAAAATCCAGCTGGGGATTCTGGCGGTCGTGCTTGCCGCAGCGGCGGCATTGTTCGTCCATGCATCCCGTGATCCGCTGGAAAAATTCACGGCCGATGATGAAATTGAGGTCGGAGCAGCGGAACAAAAATATATCAGCCATATCCTCGGCCTGATCGAAAAAAACAATATGGCAGGAATTTACAAGGAAATGGCCAACATGCGGAGAGCCACATTTGTCGGCCGCTTTGCCAAAGGGCTTTTCAAACAGCCGGATTTCTGCCCCGCCGTCGTGGTCGGGGCCGCCAGAAAGCGAATTAACAGGGAGAACAATGTTGACATTTATGTAAAAAGCGAGAAACGCAATAAAGTCTATTGTTTCAGTCTGCTGGGAATCAAAAACGGTTTCAGGATCGGCAACATCCTCGAAACCGAAGATAAACGCTTCAAAAACAAGTGAGGAAACCGGATGAAGAAATTATTCATGCTGGGTCTGGCCGTTGCGGCAATCTGCTTTTCGGAATCACTGAAAGCGGCAGAACCGGCGCCGGCGGAATGCCGGCAGTATACCGATGACATTCAGGCGATCCTGCCGAATGCGGCAGCATACGGAGCAATGACAGCGCGGAAAGTGCAGCTGCTCGATGCCAAAAATCAGGTGATCGGCTATCTGCTGCTCCCGCCCGCCGGCAAGCGCGAACGGGTAGAGGGCTATAACGGCGTGGTGAACACGGCCGTGGTGGTCTCCCCGGACAATAAGATCCTGGGCGTGGTCATCGGTGAAAACAATGAGACGCCCCGTTTTCTGGATCGGCTCCGCAATGCCGGTTTTCTGAAGCGATGGAACGGGAAAAAACCGTCCGAAGCGGCAAAGCTGAAAGTCGATGCGGTCACCCGCGCCACGTATTCCAGCAATGCCGTCAGATCGGAAGTGGACACGATCCTGCGGATGCAGAAATAAGTTGAATCCGTTGCCGCAGGCAGAAGAGAGCAGGAAGAAAAAAGAAAAAAGAAAATATGAAAAGCAAAATGCACACCATCTTCCTTGCAGCATGCATTGTCGTTACGGCGGCAGTTGAATTCCTGCTCTGGTATTTTTGGATGAAATGATTTCCGGATGACTGGGCATTCGAGTCAGGCACGCACTGCGGTCAGCCGGAATTTTTCCGGGGTCTTGCCGGTCCGCTGCCGGATCACCCGGCAGAGATAAGCGGCATTGGACAGACCGCATTCCTGGGCGATCTCTTTGAGCTGCAGATTGGTTTCGGTCAGGAGGCGGACGGCTTTTTCATAACGGATCTCCATCAGCCAGCGGCGGGGCGTCATGCCGTCGGTCGCAGCCTTGAACTGCCGGGTGAAGGTAGTCCGGTGGATTCCGAGCTCGGAAGCAATGGATTCTGCCGTGAAATCCGGATCGGCAAGCCGCTCTTCCGCCTTCCGGAAAAAATACTGCACGGGATCAGCCTGGGGACTGGGTTCGGGACGGCCCGCCAGCGCCAGGATCTCGGTCGCCACCGAGAGGGCATGACGCTGCGCATAGGGAGTATGCGATTTCAGCAGGTTTTCCAGTTCCAGGAAAAGCGTCACCGGACAGATCCCCGCATACTGCGCTTCCTGTTCGAAACCGTAGGCCCGCATGAACGGCTCCGCCAGCGGTCCGTCCATTGTGAACCAGCGGTAATTCCAGACCTTGCCGACCGTGCGGTGACGGTGCACATCGCCCGGCAGATGGTAAAAGAAATCGCCGGCACGCACGATGATCTTCCGGGAGCCGAGCGTGATCTCGCCGGCGCCCTCTTCGGTCCAGAAAATCTGCACGAACGGTTTATCCGCCGCCGGATAATATTCGCCCCAGTCGTGCATGCTTTCGTTCGCACCGGCGGAACGGACATGCAGCGGCAGCCGGAACTCGGGCAGCCGGCCAGGATCCGGACGGCTGATGATCTTGATCTTTCCCATGCCGGTTTCTCCTGTTTCAAAATTGCAAAAAATACATCGTTTTTACTATTTGAAATGTAATATTAGCATGATATCTTAATATTGCAAGCAAAAATCCAACCAAAAATACAGGAGATGATAAGAAAATGAAACGTTCCGAAGAAGTCCGCCGCATCCTCAGCCTCACCACCGAAGAAGTGCTCAAGGAAGCCCACGGCCAGCTGAAACTGTTCCCGACCCTGGATGAAGTCTATGACTTCCTGGCCGAGGAAATGGTCAACGAATTCGCCAAAGCCGCCGCGGGCGACCATATCGTGTCGTTCATCATGCCGGTCGGTCCGACCCAGCCCTACCGCCTCATGGCCGAGAAGATCAACTACCGCAGCCTCAATCTGAAAAACGTCCGGTTCTTCTTCATGGACGAATATGTGGACGATGAAAAAGACGAACTGATCCCGATGACCAGTCCGCTGAGCTTCCGCGGACAGATCGGGCCCCTGCTCTTCAACCGGATCCGTCCGGAACTGATGATGCCGAAGGAGCAGATCATCTTCCCGACCCCGGAAAACATCAAAGATCTGCCGAAAATGATCGAAGACGCGGGCGGCATCGAAGTGTGCTACGGCGGGATCGGCATCCACGGCCATGTGGCGTTCAACGAGCCCGGACCGGGCGTGAAGGATTCCAATCCGCGCATTCTGGAAATCAACGAATTCACGCGCACGATCGACGCCACGCGTCACAGCGGCGTCGGCGGCAATCTGGAAAACTTCCCGCGCCGCGCCATCACCATGGGCATGAAACAGTGCCTCGAAGCGCGCCGCATGCTGCTGATGACCCGCAACGAAACCCCGACTTTCCTGTGGGCGAACACCATCCTGCGCATCGCCGCGCTCGGTCAGCCCGGCGACGATTATCCGGTGACCCACGCCCGCAACCACAAGAACCTGCTGATCGTTTCCGATTACGCCAGCTGCGCCCGGCCGAAATACAATATCTGACCGGGAGCCGGAAATGAAATTCATTGATGCGCACGCCCATCTGTGCCATGACGCCAAAGGGATCGACGGCATTGTCGAATCCGGCGTTTTCGAACAGA
Source organism: Lentisphaerota bacterium (assembly GCA_015061565.1). GTDB lineage: Bacteria > Verrucomicrobiota > Lentisphaeria > Victivallales > UBA1829 > SIG94. The sequence goes on along the minus strand of SUWI01000025.1, from coordinate 9,888 downwards.
TCTGGCTCATGGATCTCTCCGGAGTCGGCGCGCTCGGCAGTATCCGGTTCGCCACGCAGCAGGAAGTGCTCGATACGGTCAAACGCTACAACGGGTTCTTCCTCGCGTTCGGTTTTCTCGACCTCGACCATGCGGTCCCGGACGACATCGACCGGCTGCGCGACCTCGGTTTCGTCGGTCTGAAGCCATACAAACAGTTCAAGCCGTATTCCGATCCGGCGTATTATCCGCTGTATGAACGGGCGCAGGAGCTGAACATGGCCATGCTCTTCCATACAGGACTGATCGCCCAGGCGAAACCTTACGACGGCAAATACACGCACGCTTTCGGACCGGAAAACATGCGTCCGATCCAGCTGGCGGCGATCGCCGAAGCTTTCCCCGATCTGCAGATCATCGGCGGACATCAGGGCTGGCCGTGGATGGAGGAAATGGAGCACAACCTCTATTATTACCGGAACATCACCGGCGACATCAGCGGGTACCTGCGTTCCGTGCCGAAACTCAACGAAATACTGGACCGCCGCGCGCACGACGGCACCGACCGGTATTTCAACGAGAAACTGCATTTCGCCACGGATGAATTTTACGGTGATGAAAGCTGCAATGCGCGGGCGCTTCGCCTGGCGAAATTCTGGGAATCCTATTTCGAATTCGTCGGCGGCCTCTATTACCGCTGGGGCCGGCCCGAAGAACAGGAAAAATTCTTCCGCGGCAACGCCATCGAGATCAGGAACCGTTTTCCAAAATAACGTATCCAGTGGGCGCGTTCCATCGGAACCGGTATCCGGCAGTCTCGCAACCAATCAACGAAAGATGAGGCAATCATGAAAAAAATCTCTCTGCTGTTCGGCTGCGGACTGCTCTCACTGGCAGTTTCCGCGGGAACAGTCAAATTCGCACCCGACGCTTCCGATGCTGAAAAGCATGCCGGCAGCGAATTCGCCGTCTATTACAAAAAAATCACCGGCAAAAGCATCTATGACAAGAAGAACCCGCTGACCGTCTATATCGGCAAAGCGGCCAGAGACGCCAAATGGTTCACCCCGAAACAAGGGAAAACCGAACAGTGGTTCATCGAAAGCAATGGTAATGAACTGGTAATCACCGGAGACATTCGCGGCACCGTGTGGGGCGTCTATGAGTTTCTGGAAAAATACATGGGCTGCGCTTTCCTGGCGCCGGACACCGAGATCGTTCCGTCCAATCCGGACTGGAAACTGCCGCAGATCAAAGAGACCTTCACGCCCGCGATCTTCCGCCGAGCGCTGGACATGGCCCAGCCGCGTATCTATCATCAGCAGATCCTGCTGCATCTGAAAAGCAGCATCCGCACGCGTTACCCCGAACTGTGGCTGCATCACGGTTCGCCGCACGGCTCCCATACCGCGGCCGCGTATGTCAAGCCGTGGAAGGACAAAAACGCGCCGTTCGCCCGCAGGGCCAGCGGCGCCGTGTGGGAGAGCACTTACTGCTCGAGCTCACCGGAAGCGGTCAAACGGATCGCCGCGCAGATGTGCGAATACATTGAAAAAGACCGGAAAAATGTGCCGCCGGAAAAATGGAGGATCATCTACGACCTCAGCCAGAACGACGGCGACGATGCGTTCTGCCATTGTCCGGAATGCACGCGGAAAAGAGGTAAAAACGGTTCCTGTTCCGACCTGAACAATGAATTCGTCAACCAGGTGGCGGAGATCGTCGGGAAGAAATATCCCGATGTGCTGATCCAGACTTTCGCCTACAGCCAGACGCTCGCCGCGCCGGAAAAAGTGAAAGTGAATCCGAACGTCATCATCCGGTTCTGCAATTCCACGCTGCTGAATCCGCTGCGGCCGGGTACTCCGGCGGCGGAAAATTTCAAGAAATGGCATGCCATGGCGCAGAAATTCGCGCTGTGGGGCTACTGGAAAGTCTACACCGGCACGGTGGTGACACCTTACGTGATCCCGCGCAGCAGCATGCAGCGCGAACTCCGGTTCTGCCGCGATTACAATGTGATGTTTTATTACGGCGAAAACGAAATGCCTTACCACCGCAGTTTCTATACCTTCCAGTTCTATCTGGGAATGCACCTGATGGTCGATCCGGATGCCGATGTGGAAAAACTCACCGACACGTTCTTCAACGGCTATTTCGGCAAGGCCGCTCCGGTGATGAAAAAATATCTGGAATTCCTGGAAAAAAAGATCCTCGGACTCGGAGACATTTCCAAAAACGCCAAATTTTCCAACCAATATCTCGATCAGGCATTTTTCGATCAGGTCAACGCCTGGCTGGACGAGGCGGAAAAACTGACCGCGAACGACAAGCGGTCCAACCTGCATGTGCGCTGGGAACGCGTGCCCGTCGATCAGACCCAGCTGCTCAATCAGGATAAGATCCGGGTCAAAGACAAGCAGAAGACGATCCGCCGCTACCGGGAAACGCTGACCGAACTTTATTCCACCACCTCGGATTCCGGCTGGAAGAAAAGAGGACTGAAGGGTTTCCTGACCGGACTGGCCAACGACTGCGACATGTTCGAACGGATGCCGTTCCCGATCCCGGAACAGTTCAAAGACAAGAAAGGATTGAGCGATCTGCACTGGCCGGATTTCCATCCGTGGGGAGGCGCGACCCGCTGCCGGGTCTCGGATCCCGATGCCGCGTCCGGCTCCGCTTTCGAGCTCCGCCGCGACCGCAAATACACGCACAAGGCGCCGTTCGCCGCGATCCTGGTCCATGCCTACCACCGCAAGGATTTCAGCGATGTGACCTTCATGCTTCCGAAAGCGAAAATACCGAAAGATGAAAAATACCACTGGTACCGGATCGGCGCCACGACCATGGCTCCCGATGTGCGGGTCCACTGCGGCCCCGGCACCTGGGACGGGATCGACATCCATCTTTCCAAAGCCGTTTCCGGCATCGTCTGGCCCGTGAAGGAAGTGTGGATCTCCCTGAAACTGACCGGACCGGCCTACGTGGACGGCTCGACGAAACCCAACGGGATCTTTGTGGAACGCGTCATTGCGTTCGAACCCGAACAGCAGGCGAAATGAGGTGAAGCAATGAAACTTGGAGCTTCGGTCAGCGGTTTTTTCGACATTCTCTACCAGGAAGCGATCGACGCCCTGGGGGCGAGCACGATCCAGACTTTCGAGCTCAGTCCGAAGGTGTTTTTCCGGAAGACCATGCAGAACGAGTTCAACGCAATGCTCCGGGACACCGGTAAAAAGGCCGCCAGCTATCACATCCCCTACGGTCTGGGGTTCGATATTTCGAGGCTGGACGAATCCATCCGGCAGGAGGCGGTCGCCAACACGGTCAATCTGCTGGATCACGCTGCCGTTTTCAACTGCGGGATCATCGTGATCCACGCCTCATACGGCCCGATCGCCGATGATGAACGGGGTAAACGGGTCGATCAGGCGCGGCGTTCCCTCGACGAACTGGAAAAGGAGCTGACCGCCCGCGGCCAGCGGCTCGCGGTGGAACTGCTGCCGCGCCACTGCATCGGCAATAAAGTCGAAGAACTGATGAGCATCCTCAAAGACCATTCCGACACGTTCGGGGTCTGTCTGGACACCAATCATTTCACCTGGGGGATCGAAAAACTGATCCCGTCGGTCGCACAGTTCGGCAAACGGCTGATCACGACCCATATCGCGGATTATCTCGGCGAGGATGAAATGCACATCGTGCCGGGCGAAGGCAAAGTGGACTGGCCGGGATTCGCCCGCGCTCTGATCGCCGCGGATTATCAGGGTCCGTTCAACTACGAGATCAACCGGTTCCCGATCTCGCCGGAAAAGCGCATCCGCTCGGTGGAAGACAGTTACCGGCGGATCTTCAAGCCGATTTTCGAACCGTGACAACCATGAACTGAAACCATCCTGAAAGGGAAAGCAGAACTGAAATGAAAGTGCAATGCATCCATCTGGATATGAAATCCATGTTTCCGAAGGCGGAATATCTGCTGACGGAACTCGAACAGCTGGCTGCGATGGGATATACGCATGTGCTGATCGAATTCGAGGACCGTTTCCCGTTCGAAGCCTATCCGGGTTTCGCCAGAAAATCCGCCTACACCAAAGCGGAATTCCGCCGCGTCGCGGAAAAATGCCGCACGCTGGGGATCGGGGTCATTCCCCTGCTCCAGTGCGCCGGACATCTCGACTATTTCCTTAAGGAGCCCGCCTACCGGAAATGGAGCGAAAACGGCAACACGTATCAATGGTGTCTGTCCGATCCGGAAACGCTGCAGGTCTGGAAGACCATGGCGCAGGAAATCCTCGAAATCTTTCCCGACTGCGAATATTTCCATATCGGCGCGGACGAGGTCAAAAGTAAAAATCCGTGTCCGAAATGCGCCGGCAAAAACGCCTTTGCGCTCTATTTGAACCGCGTCCGCGAATGCACGGATTTTCTGCTGGAAAAAGGAAAGAAAGTGCTGGCGTGGGATGACATGTTCCGCAACCACGACCTGACCGAATCCGGCGATCTGCTGCAGAAGGTCATTCCGTGCGTCTGGCAATACCGGACGATGGATGAATCGATCATCCGGCGTTATGCGGAAAACGGCATCCGCTACTGGGGCGCGTCGAGGCTCCAGACCAATACGGATGTCTACCGCGGCATGGGCCGTCAGCAGAAAATGCAGAACAATGTGGACGACTGGGCGGACATCCAGGCGAAATATCCCGCGGAAGGGCATATCGGGACGATCTGGGGACGGATCCAGAGCTTGTATCCGATCAACACCACGCTGCCTCAGTCCATGTATATGGCGGGCTATCTGGCGGAATCACTGCAGCGCGGCAGGATCGCCGACCGCGCGGGCTTCAACCGGAAATTCGCGGAGAAGTTTTTCGGTCTGCCCGAACTGAACCTGGATCTGCTGGCCGGGAATTTCGGGATCGAACCGGCGATGGTCAAAACCGAGCTCGAACGCTGGCTGGGCAAAGCGCCGCGCAACAACGATGTGCTGGAGATCTGGCATGCTTTCAACGAGATCGACGACCTATACGCGTATGTCGACATGTGTTTCAGCAACAATAATGCATCGCTGGCGAAATACCGGGCCGGCATGGTCAACGATGCCGCGTTGAGCAACTGGACGGACGGCGTCCGCATCACCCGCGAACGCACGGAAAAACTTTCCGCCTGGCTGGATGAGACGCTGGGCCGGTATTTCCCCGCCGACCAGCTCGAAGAATTCAAGCAGGAGCGTTTCGAATCGATGCTGGAAACCAATGCGCGATGGGGCGAATTCCTCGCTGAGACCGCCCGCAGACCGCACTTTTCAACCAAGCAGGGAGAATAGTCATGAGCGAACCGGAATTGAACGTGAAATGGCAAATATTGCCGAGTCTGGAAAAAGTGTTTCCGGATTCGGAGATCGAATGTGGAACGGCGGGTAAAATTCCGGTCTTCGCCGGAGCGAGGGGCGAAACGGTCGCTTTCCAGATCGCTTTCCGGAGTCCGACGGGGATCTATCTGAAATTCCGGACGGAATCCGGACTGAATAATATCCGGATGCGGGAAGTTTGTCTGGTGCCGTGCGAACAGCCCGGCGATCCCAACGATCCGGGGATCATACGCTCGGAACCAGGTCTTTATCCCGATCCGCTGCGCAATATCCGGGAACCGCTGCGGCTGGCCCCGAATATTACGCGCGCAGTCTGGTTTTCAGTCCGCCTGGATGAAAAAATGAAGCCCGGAAATTATGATCTGAAAGTCATGGTTTCCAAATATCAGTATCCGGACGAACCCTGGAAAATGCCCGGTGGATTCGAGGCGGAGATCCGGGTCCGGATCCGGGTGCATGCCGCGGTTCTGCCGAAACAGAAATTCATCCTGACCAACTGGTTTTACACCGACTGTCTCGCGGAATATTATCATGTCCGCATCTGGAGCAGGAAATTCTGGACCATCCTGGAAAATTATCTGCGCGACTACGCGGCTCACGGACGGAACATGCTGCTGACGCCGCTGTGGACCGTGCCGCTGGACACGCGGATCGGCGGTGAACGGCCGACCGCGCAGCTGCTGGAGATCCGTTATGAAAAAGGCAAATATCATTTCGACTTTTCGAGGCTGAAACAATGGATCGATCTGGGCCGGAAATGCGGGATCGAATACTTCGAGATGTCGCACTTTTTCACCCAGTGGGGCGCGGAATTCACGCCGAAGATCATCGTCGAAGTCAACGGCCGCAAGATCAGAAAATTCGGCTGGCAGGTGGCGGCGGTTTCTCCGGAATATCGGGATTTCCTCGCCCAGCTGATGCCGCAGCTGCTCCGTTTTCTGCGGACGGAAAAACTGGCCGGCAAGTGCTTCTTCCATTTTTCGGATGAGCCGCCGAAAAAAAAGCTGGAAAATTACCGCCGTTCCACTGCGTTTCTGAACCAATATGTGAACAACGACGAATTTCCGGTAATCGATGCACTTTCCTCGGTGAAGTATTTCCAGGAAGGACTGGTGAAACGCCCGGTGCCGTTTTTCCCGCATCTGGACGATTTCGCCAATGAAAAACTGCCGCAGAAATGGTGTTATTTCGCCGGTGCGAATCCGGGCTATCCGGCCCGTTCTTACGGTGCTCCGCTCTGCCGTTACCGCATCCTCGGCGTCCTGCTTTATCTTTACGAAATGGACGGCTTCCTGCATTGGGGACACAATTTCTGGTTCACGCAGTATTCACGCCGGACGCAGCTGGATCCGTGGAAGGAGACCACGGCCGGCGGCTGTTTCACCGGCGGACATATTTACAACGTCTATCCCGAACCGGACGGACATCCCGCGGACGCGATCCATTATGAGAGTTTCATGGAAGCGATGCAGGATCTGAGGCTGCTGCAGCTGCTGGAAACGAAAATCGGCCGTAAAGCGGTGGTCAAGCTGATCCATAAAGGTCTTGATCACGAGCTCAAAATGGGGCATTTCCCGCTCGATCCTGCCTATCTGGAAAATCTCCATGACGCCATTCTGAAAAAACTGGATTCCTGCGCGGAATAAACTTTTGACCGGGGGAAGCAAAATGCCGAAGAAAACGCTGCTGCAGGAACTCACGGAAAGCGGGGTGGATTTCGACACGCCGCCCGCCAGTTATTATTCCTGCGGGCTCGAAGACCCCTGCCGCATCGAACCGGACAATATCATCGTGTTTTTTTCGCCGGCCAGGAAAATGCAGGCATCCGACAAATGCTATCATCAGCGGTATCAGATCAAATGCAATCTCGGGACCACCACCTTTCAGAGACTGGACGACTTGCGGTTCCAGATCCCGCCCGGGAGCGGCATTGTCATCTTCCCTTTTCAGATCCATTATTACGATTTGAGCCGGCCCCGTCCGGAACGTTTTTTTCTGACCATCAGTTTCAATGACCGCGGCAACGGGCGCCAGTCGCTGCTGCCGCTGATGAACCGGCCCTTCCCGATCGGCAGCGAAGATTTTCCCCTGCTGAAAACCATCGTCTGCGCTTACCAGAAACATCCCGGCTATCAGCCCGAGGATGCGGTCAGTGCCCTGCGTCTTTTCCTGAGCAGAAAACTCCGGCAATCCAAAATAGCCGCACCCATCGTGCCGTTCGACAGCCCGTTTATGGACGAACTTTTCAAGCTGGTCCGGGAAAATTTCGACCGTCCGCTCAGCATCAAAAATCTGGCCGAAATGCTCCATCTTTCCGAATCACATCTCCGACTGAAGATCCGGCGTCAGCTTGACGGCATTTCGCTTGGAAAATTTCTCCATCAGCTCCGCTTTCACCATGCCTGCGAACTGATCCAGCATACCGACCTGCCGATCCGCGAGGTGGCGGTCAAATGCGGTTATTCCGATATTTTCAGTTTCAGCCGAACCTTCAAACGCGATACCGGCCTCTCCCCGTCCGAATTCCGCAGACAGACCAACGGACCGAAGACAACTTGAAAAAAACGGTTTCCCCTGCCCTGCACCGGCATTCCTTTTCGCAATAATCGGTATTGTTAAATAAATAATCATTTTTAACCATTTCATTTTCCACAAACCGGATTATAATATTTTCATGAAAACCAGAAAAAGGATCCTGCATCATGAAAATCAAATTCGGTGTGATCGGCGTCAACCCTCAGCTCAGGGCAAATTTCATTTTTGCCGGTTTTCCCCGGGAGAAAGGCGAATTGACCGCGGTCTGCGACCATGATCCGGAAATGGTCGAGGTGTTCCGGAAGACCTATCCGGAATTTGCCGAAGTTAAAGTTTATTCCAATTATAAAGACCTGATCGAAGATCCCGGAGTTCAGGCGGTTTTCATCGCCGTCCGCGATCAATACCATGAAGAGATGGCGGTCGCCGCGCTCGAAGCCGGCAAGTCCGTCTATCTCGAAAAACCCATGGCGATCACCATCGAAGGCTGTGACCATATTCTCGAAACCGCATACCAAACCGGCAGCAAACTCATGGTCGGACACAACATGCGCTACATGGATTTCGTGCTCAAAATGAAGGAGATCATCGACTCCGGGATCATTGGCGAAATCCAAACCGTCTGGTGCCGCCATTTCATCAGTTACGGCAGCTGTTATTTCCGTCACTGGTGTTCCGAACAGAAGAACTGCACCGGACTGCTGCTCCAGAAAGGTGCGCATGACATCGACATCATCCACTGGCTCGCCGGAGGCTATACCGAACGGGTCACGGCCATGGGACGCCTTTCGGTCTACAACCGCACGACCGGCCGCCGGAAAGCCGATGAAAAACCCGACCGTCAAGTCTCATTCACGGATGCCTGCTGGCCGCCGCTGGAACTCAAGGGACTCAGTCCGGTGATGGATGTGGAAGACCATTCCATGCTGCTGATGCAGCTTTCCAACGGAGTGCAGGCGTCGTATGAACAGTGCATGTATGCCCCGGACGCCGAGCGCAATTACACGTTCATCGGCACCCGCGGCAGAGTGGAAAATATCGGCGATTATTCCGGCAACCGCGAAATCCATGTGTGGACGCAGCGCGGACTGCGGAACAAGCCGGATATCGTCTACCATCTGAAAGATGTGCAAGGCACGCACGGCGGCTCGGACAAGGTCATTCTGAATGCCTTTTTCGACTTCCTGCTGGAAGACCGGATTCCTGCAGTTTCCCCGGTCGCGGCGCGCAATGCCGTAGCCGCCGGGGTGATGGGACATGAATCCATGCGCAGCGGCAGTATGCCGAAAGACATTCCCCCGCTCCGCCGGGAACTGATCGAATATTTCGAGAACGGACAACATAAAAAATAAGGAAAGGAAACAGACCATGAACCGTATTTCATCTCTCATCTCCCCTCATTCATCATTGAAACGGAAACGCAGTTTCACGCTTATCGAACTCCTGGTAGTCGTTGCGATCATTGCCATTCTGGCGGGTCTGCTGCTGCCTGCACTCAATGCAGCCAAGGTCAAGGCAAAAGCTATACAGTGCGCCGGCAACATCAAACAGATCGGACTGATTCACGCCATGTACAGCAATGATAACAACGGACTCATCTTTCTGGACAAAAACTCGGCCAGTTTCTGGGCTTTCCCACTGGAAGGGTGTTATCTACCATTGACCAAGGGGCGATATACTCCCTGGTGTTTTTGTCCCGCACTGGAACCAGAAATGATCAATCAGTCGAAAGAATATTTTGCATACGGGCTGCGTCATACCGGCAGAAATATGCCCACGTATCTTCGTGTTGCGGTCAAGAATGACAAAGGCAATACAGATACCTTCTTGAACGCCAAACAGCTGAAATTCCCATCCAGTTACCTTTATCTGGGCGATAACTCAAGAGTAGTCGGTAATAACACTGCGACCTTGACTCTCATGAGCGTCTTATATAACACGGCAGCCAATTTCTCCTTGCGTCTGCATAAGGGTCGCGGCAATATTCTGGCGGCAGACGG
>SUWI01000024.1 GCA_015061565.1 Lentisphaerota bacterium | reverse complement strand
CGCGCCCTCTGCGAGGAAAAACATGCCGATGCGATCTTCGCGCCGACCGCTTCGGAAATGTATCCCGCCCCCATCACCTGCTATGTTACCGAGCGCAAGCTTTCCAAAGGTCTGTGCGCCAAAACCCGGCCGACCCATTTCGACGGCGTCACCACCGTGGTGACCAAGCTGTTCAATGCCGTGCTGCCGGATATCGGCGTGTTCGGACAGAAGGACGCCCAGCAGGCCCGCGTGCTCAAACGCATGATCCGCGACCTCAATTTCCCGATCAAGATGGTCATCGCGCCGATCGTCCGGGAAGCGGACGGCCTGGCGAAAAGTTCCCGCAACAAATATCTCAGCGCCGCCGAACGGCAGAATGCGCTGGTGCTCTCCCGTTCGCTCCGCGAAGCCCGCGCCGAACTCGAAAAAGGCGAACGCGACCTGACGAAGCTCACCGCGGAGATCGCCGCGAAGATCACGGCCGCCGGCGGTAAAGTCGATTACGTGGAAGCGGTCGATGCGGACGAACTCGAACCGGTCACGCAATATCAGGGAAAACCGGTCATGATCGCGCTGGCGGCTTATTTCGGCACCACGCGGCTGATCGACAATCTGCTTTACTGAAAGGGATACGGGTATGGAACGGGCCAAAGTCCTGCTGCTCGGCGCCGGCGCGCTCGGCGTGTTTTTCGCCTCGAAACTGGCGAAGGCCGGTGCGGAAACCGCCGTCGTCGCCCGCAGTGATTACGAGGTCGCCAAAGCGCGCGGCTACGAGATTGAAGACCGCGGCACGGTCAGCCGTTTCCAACCCGGTCACGTGATCCGCAGTGCGGCAGAATGTCCGTTCACGCCCGATTATATCCTCATCACATCCAAGGTCCTTCCGGATGCCGATCCGGCCCGTCTGACGGCCGGTGTGCCGCTGTCCGATTCGACCGTGATCGTGCTGATCCAGAACGGCATCGCCATCGAAGAACCGATTGCCGCATTGTTACCGAAACAGGAGATCCTGAGCTGCATCGCCTACTTGTGCGCGTCGCGTCCGGAATCCGGCAAAGTGTTCAACACCGGCCCGGGCCGTCTGGAGATCGGCAGTTTTCCGGCGGGTGCGCCCAGTCCGGCGGCGCAGCGTTTGGCGCAATTGTTCATCGAAGGCGGCGCCCCGTGCAAACTGATGGAAAACGTCCAGGAAGCGCGCTGGCGGAAACTGCTGTGGAATGTGCCGTTCAATCCCGTTTCCGTACTGGCGGGCGGAGCCGACACCGGCTGGCTGTGCGACGGTGCGGAACTGGAAAAACTCTGCCGCGGCCTGATGGACGAAGTCATCGCCGTCGCCGCCTGCGAGGGGATCACGATCCTCCCGAAGGAAGCGGACGGCATGATGGATTACACCCGGTCGCTGAAACCTTACAACAGCAGCATGCTGCAGGATTATCTGGCGGGCCGTCCGCTGGAGGTCGAAGCGATCCTGGGCAATACGCTGCGGATCGCCCGCAAACACGGCGCGGCGGTTCCGGAAATGGAAGTCTGTTACGCCCTGCTGAAATCGATCGATTCGCTCCGGCGCAAAGCCCGTTCCTGACCCTTATCGGCGATGGGACCGACGGTATTTCAGCGGAGTCATGCCGTAACGTTTTTTGAACTGGTTGATAAAGTACTGGACGCTGTGAAAACCGCAGGTCTGCGCGATGACATTGACCGGCGTTATCTGATTTTCCAGCAGCCACACTGCTTTTCCGAGTTTGAGCTGGTTCACATATCTGATCGGCGTGGTGTTCAGCTTGCTGCGGAAGAACTGCATCAGGGCATAACGGGAAATCTTGAATTCCTCCTGGATCGATTTCAGGTCGGGAAAACGTTCCGGTGAAAAATGGATCATGGACAGGATACCGGAAAATTCATCCGTGAATTCATAAGTCTGCTGGGCGTTTTTCAATTCGAAAAGCAGCTGATAAATTTTGCCGGAAAGTTCGCTGTAGAGATATTTATGTCCGTTGATCACCAGCTGCCGGATATCGTTATAAAGCATCAGGATCCGTTCCGGTTCGCTGAAGGAAACCGCCTGAAAGTTGTCCAGAGAAAGGTTGTAGATCTGCTCGATGATCCGGTTATACCGCAAAGTCAGGTAGCATTTGACCACATGCTGATGCTGGTCGCAGAATAAGTTGTTGACCGCGTTATTCTTGAGAATGAACAGATCGCCGGCGCGGAGAATTCTCCGGTTGGCTCCGTCTTCATAAGTGCATGACCCCCGGACAATGTATTCGAGGGAAAATTCTTCCCAGGCGTCCGGGGGCCGGCCGCGCACCCATCCGGCGGATGCTTTGGTTTCGCCGTATGCTTCCATCCGGAAAAAATGCCGCTCATCCATGGCATGATAGGAAAAATCCAGATAGGATATTTCTTCGACATGTTCACCGGACATGATTTTTTTCTGAAAGGGAGATTTGCTCATCCTGTTCCTCAAACTGTCTGTCGTTTTTCAGCAGATACTATAACTTTTCAAATCTAAAATGCAAGTTTTAATGATTGTTTTTTGGGTTTACCGCTGTTATATTTGATGTAATCCGGTCAAAAAGGCATGTCATATTGGATTTTACATGGAGGGAAATGAATTATGGAATCGGGCATGGGGAAGCTGAATGCAAAGAAATCGGCTGTACGCCTGGAAGTTTTCACTTTGATCGAGCTCCTGGTGGTGATAGCGATCATTGCGATCCTGGCGGGGATGCTGCTGCCGGCCTTGAATGCGGCCCGTGAAAAAGCCAGATCGACTTCCTGCATCAGCAATCTGAAACAATTCGGTCTGGCCGGACATACTTATGCGAACGATTTCGGCGAATGGGCGCCGGGTCTGTATTACCAATATGACAGAACGGTCAGCTGGCAGGTGATCATGTGCAAAGGGAAACAGAATGATCCGGGGCCGTATCCGGCGGGCCGATATCTGGGATATATACCGGAATTGACCGTGTCGTCCGGATCCGGGATCGCCAGAGGCATGATGCGTTGTCCTTCCGCCAAAACCGATGCGAACGGAGCCACCCCCAAGTCCTGCAATTACGAGATCAACTGGTCGCTGACCAGTACCAATATCAAATCGCACTGGATGATGGATATTCCCAACGGGTTCTTCCGGACCACCCGCTTTTACAGTTATTACAAACAGTCCTCCACGGTCTGGTTTGCCGACGGCAACAAGGGTTTCGGCAACCGGATGCACAGTTTCAACCACAACAACGGGCATAATATCAATGCCGTGATGGTGGCTGGAAATGTGACTTCCATTCCGGAAAATGATTTTGATTACCGCGACTCTACCGGAGGGAAATACAATTTCTCCGGAGGCGAGAAACATATTACCGGATATGATTATTTCTATCCGTATTCCGGCCGCGATACGCCGCACAAGTGGTAACGGAGGAACAACATGAAAAAAAGTCTGATGGTAATTTTTTCGCTGCTGTTTTTCTGCGTCCTGCACGGCGCCGATTTCACGCTGTTCCGCGATGGAAAAGCGCAGGCGTCCCTGGTCCTGCCTGAAAAAGTCTCGCCGCAGCTGCTTGCCCCGGTCCGGTATTTCAACCGGGAACTGGCCAAAAGCACCGGTTCACAGCTGCCGGAAGTAAAAACCGTTCCCGCCTCCGGCAAGGTAATCGTCTTTAATCCGGTCAAGAGCAGTTATATCGACCGGAGCAAGTATACGATGGATTTTCCAAATGAGCGGACGCTGCGGATCACCGGCACGCCGCTGGCGATCCGGTATGCGCTGAACAGCATCATCGAAAAAGCCGGCATCCGGTATCCGTTCCCCGGCGAAGACGGCGCCTGGTATCCGCCCTGCCGCGATCTCGCGGTCCCGATGGAAAAAGTGACGAAAGACGCCGCTTTCCGGATCTTCCGCTCGATTTTCTCCATGGACAATCAATGGCAGCTGAATCTGAACTGCCAGCTGCAGGATTCCCGCGACCTCTGCAACCACGGCGTGGACCGGACCTTCCCGCTGAAAAAATACGGCAAAGGCGAATGGACCGGAAAAATCCTTCCGGTCCGTTACGGCAAACGCGAAACGAAACCCGCCCCTTACATCTGGGAACCCTGCTACAGCAATCCGGCGACCGCATCCGAAGCGGTCAAAAATATTTCCGAATATCTGCGCAAGCATCCGGGGCAGAACAGCTATTCCCTGGTCGTGAACGACGGCTGGAATTATTACTGCATGTGTCCGGAATGCGAAAAAGCCAACAAAGGCCCCCGGACTACGGCGCTGGAGCCGCAGCTGGTCAACCGGTCGGAAGTCTATTACAAATGGGTGAACCGCGTCGCGAAAGAGATCCGCAAGGAATTTCCCAACGTCCTGCTGGGCGTGCTGGCTTATAACTGCGTCAAGAATCCGCCGAGTTTCAAGCTGGAAGACAATGTGGTGGTGACCATCGCCTGCGAAGCGTATGCGCTGAGCGATCCGGTCATGAAGAAACAGCTTCAGGAAATGTTCCTGATGTGGAAGGAACGCGCCGGATATGTCGGGATCTGGGAATACGGTTACGGCGTAGTGCATTATTCCCTGCCGCGGGTGTTTTTCAAATATCAGGCCGAACAGATCCGCTGGTTTGCCCGGAATCACGGCGAAGTCGGATTTGTCGAGGCCATGCCGAATTTCGGCCAGGGGCCGCATCTCTATCTGTATCTGAAACTCTTTTACGATCCTGAGATCGATGTCGAAAAAACGCTGGATGAATGGTATGAAGCCGCCGTCGGAAAAGAAGCCGCACCGTATCTGAAACAGTATTATGCTCTCTGGAACGATTTTTGGGACGGTCCGGTCAGAAAGACCCAGTGGTATAACAGTGTGAAATATGTGTATCTGTCGCTGGGGATTGACGGGGCGTATCACAATGCCATAAGTCCGGATCTGCCCCGGAAGTGCCGGGAACTGATGGAAAAGACGGTCCGGCTTGCCAACCGGGCCGGGGATGCCTCCCAGAAGAAAAGGGCGGCTTATCTCATGAAGGAATTCGAACTGTATGAAGCCTCGATGATCCTGAACGGCATGGGCCGGATCGATCTCTCCGGCGGGATCGGCAGCGCCGATGATGCGCTGTTTCTGGCGAAAAACCTGCCGGTCATCGCCGATGCGGCGGTCCGACGGCAGCAGACCGCGCAGGATATCAGCCAGAATTTCCCCCGCTGGTGGGGCGGTATTTATCCCAATCTCTATCCGAAATCCTTCAAGGAAAAATATACCCGGCTGGCGATCCCCAAATCGGTGACGGCACTGCTGCCGTATATGGAGAAACCGGCTGTTCTGGCCGCTTACCGGAAATCGCTGGATGATCCGCGGATCCCCGCCGAATGGAAAGAACTGCTGACCACTTTGAGCAATGCTTCCGCCGTGACCGGCATGATCCCGGATGCCTCGTTCGAGGCTGATGAAGCAAAAAACTGGAAACCGGCCGGGAAACGGAGCAATGCATTCACGCATACGGGCAAATTTTCCGGCGAGTTCCGGCCGAACGGCAATACGGCCCGCCTGGTCCGGACGTTTCAGAACGATCCCGCCAAACGTTATCTGGTGATGGCGCGCGTGCTGGTCCCGCCGGATTATCCGCCGGGCCGCGCCCAGGCCAGGATCAGCTTGAACGGACGCACCAAAATCGGTTATAACACGATTTCCTACAGCCCGGCCGTCATCACTCTGGTTCCCGGACAGTGGAATCTGGTTTATTCGATCGCCAAGCCCGGGAAACGGGCGGTCAAGGGCGAAGTCATCCTGACGGTTACCGGGATGAAAAAAGGCGACCGCTTTTACGTTGATGACATCAAATTGATCGAAGCCGGTGAATAGTTGTCCGGCTTTAATGCCGGGTTTTCCGTTTATCAGAACCAGATCCCGGCCGGATCCATGGTCCGGATCCGGTTGTCCGCGGCTTTGCGCAGCCCTTCCGCAGTGAAATAGTCCGCTTCGGGACCTCCCGCCTGGAAGATCACCCCCGGTTCACACAGCTTCATCCCGTTCCAGACAATCTCCGCAAAATCTTTGCCGATGGTTGCACTGCGGATGTTTTCGATCAGCCGGATCAGCGCAGACTTTGCCTGCAGAAAATCCGCCAGTGAGGCGCGTTCCATGGTGTAAGGCTGTAGTCGGATTCAATCCTCGGATACTTGGGTCTGATGCCGGAATTCGGACGGCGAGATCCCGCGATGATGCTTGTAATACCGCGAAAACGCATAGATCGACGAAAAACGGAGCTGCTCCGCGATCATATTCAGAGGCACATCCGAATACCGCAGATGCTGTTCGATCATCTTGAGCAGGATCGAATCGATATACTGCTTGATTCGGCCGTGGCCGATCTCCCGGCTGAACCGGTATTTGAATTCCGACCGGTTCAGCCCGAAATTTTCCGCCAGATCGTCAACATTGGCAACGGCTCCGAGATCATAGATGCAGGTCTGCAGCTCGGTTTCGAATTGCGATCCGGGGGCGGCATCATCCAGCCGGTCCAGCTGTTCCAGAAAATTGAAAAGATAATCCTCGATGATGCCTTTGCCTTCATTGGAATAAGCGCTGAAAGGAGTCTCTCCGTCGATCACCGCCCGGATGCGGTCAAGATAATACCGGCAGACCGGATCATGACCTACCCTGGCGGCGCAGCCGAAGGAGGAAACGAATTTGATCGAGATATAATTCTGAACGTTTCCGGTTCTGGAAAACTTATGCCGGGTTTCCGGCGGGATCAGCCAGTAGTCGCCGGGTTCGAGGATGAACGACTGTTCGGCGTCCGCGGCGGGGAGTCGTCCCTCGATGCAGTATTCCAGCTGAAAAAACGGATGCCGGTGCGGCACGGTCCCGCCCGTATAGCCGTGTCCGAAATACAACAGCTCCGTTTTCCTGTTCCGGTTCGACATCGTCAGCCTCCTGTATCAACCTTCTGAATTATACTGCGGAATCGGCAAAAAAGCAACCGTTTTTTCTCCAAAATGATAAATTTTTTCTCCAGAATGCAATTTACTGTTCGCTCTCCGCGGAATATATTATCCGCAGAAAACCCAGAATCAACCGGAGGTCTGCAATCATGAAAAGAAAGATCGGAGCCATCTATTACAACGGAAAAGTCGGTATCGAAGAACAGGAAATGCCCCAGCTCAAGGACAACCAGGTGCTGGTGGAAGTGCACGCATCGCTGATCAGTCCGGGGACGGAAATGTCCCTGGTGAGAAAACTGCGGGAGAAACCCTGGCCGGCCGATTCCGTGCCGATGCAGTTCGGCTATTCCAATGCCGGAATCATTCTGGAGACCAAAGGCGACGTGAAAGGCCTGAAGCCGGGCATGCGGGTGGCCTGCATGGGAGGGGGAGCCGCACAGCATGCCGACTATGCGGCCGTGCCGGTGAATCTGGTGGTGCCGCTGCCCGATGAAGTGACTTTCGAACAAGCCACGTATCTTTCGCTGGCGGCGACCTCGCTGCAGGCGGTCCGCCGCACCGACGTCAAGCTCGGCGAATACGGCGCGGTGCTCGGACAGGGCATCGTCGGCAATCTGGCGGCGCAGCTCTATCAGCTCAGCGGCGCCCGCGTCCTCGCATGGGAAACGTTGGCACTGCGCGCGAAAATCGCCGCCGACTGCGGGATCAAATCCATTGATTTCGTCAAGAATGACCCGATCGAACTGACAAAAGCGTTTGCCGCGCCCTACGGTCTGGATTTTGCCCTGTTCGCCTTCGGCGGCAATGCCGAAACCGCGTTCATGAACATCAAAAAGTGCATGAAGGTCTCCGCGGACGGCCATCAGATGGGAAATGTCGTCCTGGTCGGCGGCTGCCGCATTGCAGTGGACGGCGGGGCGGCCTCGGGCAACCTGAACATCCGGGTCTCCTCGCGGACGGGTGCGGGATATCATGACACCGCCTGGGAATACGGCAAAGATTATCCGCCGGCGTTCGTGCAGTTCACCACGCAGCGCAACGGACGGGAACTGATCGCCCTGATGGCGGAAAAACGCCTGAATGTCGACGCCCTGACCACGCACCGTCTGCCGCTGGACCAGATCGGCGAAGCCAGCGACCTGCTGGTCGACCATCCGGACCAGTCCCTGGGCGTGATCCTGACCATGAAACACTGAGAAAAAGGAGCTGACCATGAGTTTCAGAATCGGTTTAGTCGGACTCTGCACTTCGCATCCGGACGGATGGATCCCGATCATCCGTGCGAACGCGGCGGCCCATGTTTTCGATGCGGAGATCACGGCCGCCTGGGATTCCGGGGAAACCCGTCCCGCCGGCTATGCCCGCGATTATTGCGCCAAAATGAACATTCCGCATGCCGTGGAAAACCTCAGCGACATGCTCCCGCTGGTGGACGGCGTGATCGTGCATACCACCAACTGGGACCGCCATATGGAACAGGCGAAAATGTTTGTGGAAGCCGGCAAATCGGTTTTCATCGACAAGCCGATCGCGGGGAATCTGCGCGACGCCAACCAGTATCTGGACTGGGTCAAACAGGGATACCGGGTGACCGGCGGTTCGGCCCTGCGTTATTTCCAGCCGGCGCAGGATTTCCTGGCCATTCCGGAAAGCAAACGCGGCCGCGTCTATACCGCTTACACGGCGGTCGGCGTGGATGATTTCAATTACGGCATCCACGGCTATTCGATCCTCGCCAGCATCATGGGACCGGGGATCGTCTCGGCGCAGTATCTCGGCAGCAGCAACCAGAAACAGATCATGCTGGAATGGAAAGACGGCCGGACCGGGCTGCTGACCGCGGGCAAAAGCTCCTGGCTGCCCTTCGCCATGACTGTCGTCACGGATAAACGGATCGTTCAGATGAAAGCCGACGAAGTGGTCTATCTGGCGATGATCCGGCAGGTCATGCCGTATTTCACCGGGGCTACCGATACGCCGCCGATCCCGTCCGCCGTACTGATCGAGCCGGAACTGGCCGCCATGGCCGCCCGCATCTCCTGGCTGAATCATGGTCAGAAAGTCTTCCTGACCGACCTGCGGGAGGATGACCCCGGATTCGACGGGACCCAGTTCGCTGCGGAATACCGCCGCACCCGTCTGGCAGCCGCGAAAAAATAAAACGGTTCCAGAAACAAAAACGATTTGACCGGGAGGCGTGATGTCTCCCGGTTTTTCGTGCCTTTCCGCATTTCGGCTGCGGTATTGAAAACCTCGGATCACGGTGTATATTACACGATATTGATGAGTTTCTGCAAGCTAAAAACGGATGGATGCATCGATGACGAACAAATTGCTGCCCGCCCGGAAATACCGGGTGTTTTTTCTGCTGATCTGCGGCACCGGACTTTATTTCTTTGCCAATCTGCAGCGGGTGGCCATTCCCGGAACGGTTTTCAATCATCTGCAGGAAAATCTTCATGCGGGTGCGCCTTACATCACGGCACTGGGCGCGTCCTTCATGTATGTTTACGCCGTCTCCCAGCTGCTGGTGGGGTTGTTCCTGGACCGTTACGGCGGCATCCGGACGATCCTGGCCGGCGGATTTCTCTTCTGCCTGGGCTCATTGCTCTTTCCGCTGTTCCGTTCGCTTCCCGTGCTTTATCTGATCCGGGCGCTGATGGGCTTGGGCGCCAGCACGATCTATCTTTCCATGGTCATGGAGATCAGCCGTGCGTTCCCCCGCAATTATTCCATGGTCATTGCACTTTTCCTGATGATCGGCTATTTCGGCGGCATCGCCGCGGGCGCGCCGCTGGAAGGATGCATCGGCGGATTCGGTTTCACGGGAGCGCTGCTGCTGACCGGTGCGCTGGCATTCCTGTTTTATGCCGGTTTCGGTTTTTCGGGTTCGACTTTGAAACTGCCGCCGGTCCGGAAAGACCACCCGATCCGGCTGGGGAATTTCGGCCCTGGTCTGCGGATCCGGCATAATCGGATCCTGTTTATCTTCAACGCTCTCTCGTTTGCGCTGTATTACGTGCTGCAGACCGTGATCGGCAAAAAATTCATGGAGGATTTCTGTCTGATCAGTTCCGGCCGTGCGGCCATGTATGTTTCGATCCTCGGCGGATTCTGCGCCGTTTCGAGTTTTCTTGCCGCCCTCCTGAGCAAGCTGCTCGGCAACCGCCGCAAACCGCCCTGTCTGCTGAACGGATTCATTTCCGTGGCGGTCTTCGCCTGCATCATCCTGATGATCATCTTCAACTGCCGCAGCCACTGGATCTTTCCCCTGCTGAGCCTGCTGGCCGTCACCTCCTCGCTGGGTCCGGTTTTCATTTCCATCATTCAGGAGACCAATGACCCGTCCATCACCGGATCCATGATCGCAATGAACAATTTCATCGCCTATATCGTGCTGGCGGTGCTGGGAAATGCCGTCGGTTTTCTGCTGCGGGCTTTTCCGCCGGAATTCCGGAACGGCATTGAGATCTATTCGCGGGAATCCTATCTGGTGCTGTTCGGGTTCCTGGGTCTGCTTTCGGTGATCTCGCTGGTCATGGCGCTCCTGCTGAAAGAGACGCACGGCCGTTTCACCAAAGTTTCATGATCCGTCAGGAAGGGAGGAGAATCATGATGGACAGTAAGAATGCTCTTAACTCATCATATCTGAAACAGAAAACGGTTTTTCGTTTTACGCTGATAGAGCTCCTGGTCGTGATTGCAATCATCGCGATCCTGGCGGCGCTGCTGCTGCCGGCGCTTTACAGCGTGAAAGCGGCTTCCGAAGGGATGCGCTGCGTAAGCAATATGAAACAGATCGGCACTTATCTGCTGATGTATGCGGATGAAAGTTCCGGATATTATCCGAAACCGGAAGGTGTGGTGGAATGGGAAAAGACCGATCCGGACTCCGGCGGCATCGGCTGGACCAATGCGCTGCGGATCCAGAACAAGGCGCCCAGGACGATCTTCAAATGCCGTTCCGATCAGGAACGCGAATTTTCCTATTCGTTCAATGCCCATGAACCGTATGCGCGCGCCGGCAATCAGCGCGCCTCCTGGCGGAACATCGAATTCGCCCGCAGCCGGATCAGCACGTCGCGGGTCATCCTGGTCGAGGAGAGCAAAACCGAAATGTTCACCAAAGCCGATTCCGATCACGACAATTACACGCAGCGGACCACTCCGGTGGAAGACAAACGCCATCGCGGATTCGCCGTGACCTTTATCGACGGCCATGCCGAAAAACTCAAGCGTTATGATTTCCGCACGGTATCCTATTATACCGACCGCATGTCCGGCTGGCTCGGAGACAGCTGGACCTCCGATCCCGCCCAGATTGTCCTTCGCTGACGCACAGATAAAAACCGCCCCGGCGGAAAAGAAAGATCCGACGGGGCGAATTCAAAGGTTTCCGTTTGCGGTTCAGTCGATATAAACCACCGGTTTGATCAGATCGGCCGCTTTGGAGCGCATCATCATCAGCGCTTCTTCCATGTGGTCGAAACCGTGATATTTGTGCGTGAGCATCAGGCCGGGATCGACGCGGCCGGCGGTGACCAGCGCAGCCAGTTTTTCACTGCGGAGACGTCCTCCGGGCATCAGGCCGCAGCGGATCTGCTTGTGGCCCATGCCGCAGCCCCATTCGATCCGCGGGATCTTGACGTAATCGCCGCTGCCGAGATAATTGACCGAGCTGACGATGCCGCCGGGCTTGACCATGCGGATGGCTTCATCGAAAGTGTCGACCGTGCCGCCGGCGATGCAGACGCGGTCCACACCCTTGCCGTGCGTCAGGTCCAGGATCTGTTCGGCCAGATCGCCGTCCTTGTAGCTCAGGAAACCGGTGGCGCCGTAGGCCGTCGCGACCTCGCGGCATTTGGCGCGGGTGCCGACGCAGTAGATATTGGCCGCGCCGCGCAGGGCACAGCCCGCCACCGCCATCAGACCGACCGGACCGATGCCGATGACAGCCACGTCGTCGCCGAACTGGACATCCGCCAGTTCCGCGGCGTGAAAGCCGGTGGGCATCATGTCGCAGACCATGGTCCCGACGCCCGGATCCATGCCTTCCGGCAGCAGGGCCAGGTTCGCATCCGCTTCATTGACATGGAAATATTCGCCGAAAACACCGTCCTTGAAATTGGAGAATTTCCAGCCGGCCAGCATGCCGGTCGAATGCATGGCAAATCCGCGCTGGCTGTTGAGGTCGCCCCAGTCGGGCGTGATGGCGGAGACGATGACCCGGTCGCCGGGCTTGAAATCACGGACCAGCGAGCCGACTTCTTCGACCACGCCGCAGGCTTCGTGTCCGAGGATCATGTCTTTGCGCTCGCCCAGTGCGCCTTCCCAAACCGTATGCACATCCGAGGTGCAAGGCGCCACCGCCAGCGGCCTGACGATCGCATCCAGCGGCCCGCACGCAGGTTTGTCCTTTTCGATCCATCCGATTTTACCAATGCCGAGCATTGCAAAGCCCTTCATCCTGCCATCTCCTTTGATATTGCCTGTTGATGCGGCAAAAATCGCTGCCGCATTTTTTCAAATAATTAATCTATCATGCTTTCATCAAAAAGCAACAGAAAATAGAGAAAATGCGAAAAAAAGCTGTCTGCTTTTCTTTACAGTCCGAGGATCTTCACCGCATTTTCACTGGCTACTTTCCGGAAAACCGACTCGGTGATTTTTCCCTCATCGCGCAGCCGGATCAGGAAATACACCAGCTTGGCATTGGCGTCGGTCGGTTCCAGGCAGACATCCATGCCGAAACAGAGACGGTCCTGGAATTCGTTCAGGAACGAGACTGCGTAATCAGGATCACGCATGAGGGCATTGGCGCCGGAACCGGCGGAAAGATCGCCGTAGAGGTTCTTGAACTGGCGCATCAGTTTGGGCACGGCGCCTTCGCGGACCTTGCCCTTCGGATAACCCATGCGGTCGGAAACCACGTCCAATTCGCTGATCTCCGCCCAGAACGCCTGGCTGTGGCCGAGCATCCGCAGAGTCGGGAAACGCTGCAGGGTCTCCGCCAGACCCGGGAGTCCGGGCGGGTCGTAAACCCCGTAGCAGCCGCCCAGCCGATGGGCCAGGTGGAAGGTCAGCGGCAGACCGCTCTTTTCCGCCGCCCGGAAGAAATTCTGCATGAACGGATCGAAGAAATCCATGTTGAAGGTGACTTCCCCGATGCCTTTGCAGCCAAGTTTCTTATAATGGAGCATGACCTCTTCCAGCGGTGCCAGCGGATCGTTCATCAGCGCTTTCGGATGCACATTGCAGAACGGAATGAACCGCCCCGGAAACTGCTCCGCCATTTCGAGAATATCCTCGTTGGACTGCGGCAGATAAAATTCCGGTCCGATCAGCGGCATCAGCACGCCGCGGTCGATCTGATGCCGGTCGTAAAATTCCACCAGTTTTTTCGGCGACACCCAGGGTTTTCCGTGCCAGGGAAAAGTGGAATGACGCTGCGCATGTCCGTGAATGTCGATAAACATTTTGATTCCTTTCGATCGGGTTGACATTGGCTTCTCCGGTTAATGTAGCCGAATCTGCATTTTTTTCAAATCCCTTATTGAAAAAACCCGGATTTCGGCATTGCAAAAACTTCCGGATCGGGTTATATTGGAAAAAACACAGGCAAAGGAGCTTAAACGATGGAAATATTTGTGCTGGGAAGCTGTTCCGGAACGGAACCTCAAGCCGGACGGCATCACACTTCGTGGGTGCTGCGTTACCGGAATGAACTCTACTGGTTCGATGCCGGTGAAAACTGTTCTTATACCGCCCATCTGGCCGGACTGGACCTGCTGACTTCCCGTGCGGTGTTTATTTCCCATCCGCATATCGATCATATCGGCGGCCTGCCGAATCTGTATTGGACCATTGCGAAACTGCGCGCCCTGCGGAAAGAACCCCTGGTGGTCGAACTGCCGGTCTACACTTCGTCTCCGGCGCAGATCGAGGCGATTTTCCGGATGCTGGCCGAGACCGAATTTCCCTGTACCTCGCCCGTCCATCCGCTGCGGGAAGGGATCGTCATTTCCGCTCCGTTCCAGGTAGAGGCACGAGGCAACCATCATCTGCGCTTCGACCCGTCCGGGAAACCCCGTTCCTTCAGTTTCCGCATCACCGTCGAGGGAAAAACGATCGTTTATTCCGGCGATGTGACCTCGATCCGGGAACTGGACGGCTGGACGCAGCATTGCGATCTGCTGATGATGGAAAGCGGACATCATCAGCCGGAAGAGGTATGCCGTTATCTCGCAGACAGTCATGCTGAAATCGGACGGATGGTCTTTGTCCATCATGGCCGGACCACCCTGCGCGATCCTGAAGGCGTCACCGCCCGCTGCCGTGAAATCGTTCCGTTCCCGGTGGATGCCGCCTTCGACGGCATGCGCATGGACCTGTGAGCCGGGCAGCAAGATTGCTCAGATATCTTTGCTGAACTGGGTATCGTACAGTTCGCGGTATTTGCCGCCTTTCGCGAGTAATTCCTCGTGCGTGCCGGATTCGATGATATGTCCGTGATCCAGCACAATGATCAGATTGGCATTCTTGATCGTGCTCAGCCGGTGCGCGATCGCGAACACCGTCCGGTTCTTCATCGCGCGCGCCAAGGCTTCCTGGACCTGCCGCTCGGTCGCGGTATCCAGCGCGCTGGTCGCTTCATCCAGGATCAGGATCGAAGGATTGCGGAGCACGGCACGGGCAATGGTGACGCGCTGCTGTTCGCCGCCGCTCAGCTTGAACCCTTTTTCGCCGACCACGGTATCATACCCTTCCGGATGCCGTCCGTCCGTGATGAATTCATGCGCATTGACCAGCTTGGCGGCCTCGATGATGGCCTCGCGGGGCGCATCGGGCACGCCGTAGGCGATATTGTTGGCAATGGTGTCGTTGAAGAGGATCGGCGTCTGGGAGACGATGCCGATCTGCCTGCGCAGGGAATCGACCGAAATATCGCGCACGTCGTGTCCGTCGATCAGCACGCGGCCGGAATTCACATCGTAAAACCGGGCGATCAGGTTGGCGATGGTGGTTTTCCCCGAACCCGTGGAACCGACTACCGCGACCATGTGTCCTTTCGGTATGGTCAGACTGATCCCGTCCAGAATGGTCCGGTCGCCATACGAAAAGGTCACATTTTCGAGCTGGATCCGGTCGTTGAAAGCAGACAGTTCGAAGGCATCAGGTTTTTCGACCAGAGAGGTATGCATGTCGAGCAGTTCGAAATAACGGTCCGCCGCGGCCATGCTGCGCTGGACGTTGCTGAACACTTTCGCCAGCTGCTTGATCGGCTGATAGGCCAGGAAAATCGGCGCCAGCAGCTGCACCAGGTCGCCGAGCGTGACCTCCTGACTGTAACTGTAAACCAGAAAAACGAGCGTGGCCGTGACCGCGACCGTCTCCATCAGCGGCTGCATGAACAGCTGACTTTTCAGCGCTTTGACCAGGGTTTTGAAATATTTGCGGTTGACCTGGCCGAATTTTTCGATCTCGCGATCCTCGGCATGATAGGCTTTCACGACCACGATCCCGGAGAGGACTTCATGCATCCGCTGGACCACCACGGCGATCTGCTCGAACGCGCGGCGGAAAATATTGCGGATCCGGCGGCTGATCAGCACCAGCGGCACCATGCAAAGCGGCAGCCCCAGCATCAGGATCAGCGGCAGCATCCAGTTGTTGAAGCGCGAACTGGCAATGCAGACCGCGATGACGCAGGTCGCGATCTCCATCGGACAGCGCGTGGCATCGGCGATCGAGTTCGCCACCGCAGTCTCCATGACGGTGGTGTCATTGGTGGTCCGCGAAATCATCTGTCCGATGTCGATCCGGCCGAAAAAGCTCAGCGACTGGTCCATCAGGGTGCGGAACGCGGCAAGCCGCAGGTCGGTCACCACCCGGATCCCCACCCAGCGCATGTAATAATGGTTGATGAAGATGAACAGGTTCCGGATCGCCCACAGCACCACAAAGAAAAACGCGAAGAGCGCGAAGAACTGCCAGGTCATTTTCCCAGTGCGGGTCTCGGCCGGGATGCCGATCACGTTTTTACCGAACATCTGCAGCACCACCGTGCCCTGGTCGTAAACCACATGGATATTCCACGATGCCGGCAGAAATTTCTGCAGCTTTTTTTCGGTCTTATCGATATTATGCTCGAGCACGCCGCGTCCGGACGGTTCGTTCAGCACCGCCTCGACCGCATTTTCCCGCGCCTCGTAATTCTGTTTCGGAACTTCATCCAGCTTCCGGATGATCTTCACCGCAGTCCGCCGGTTCTGTTCCATGGTTTCCGGCGAAACCACATTGACGCCTTTGACCAGCTGCGGAAGCACCATGATCCCGCCGAACATCGACCCGCTGGCCACCAATCCGGCCAGAATGCCGATCATCAGACGCCATTTGTAAGGCTTCACATATTTCAGCAGACGCCAGTAAATGGAAATCGGCAGCGGCTTGGTATATTTTTCTTTTTTTCGTGACATCTCATCACCTGTTCAACTGTTTTTCAGCCATAAATTCAATTTATCGTGGGAAAAAAACGGAAACAGTGCGTTCTGTTTTTCCCGGCGGTAAAGTTTTTCGCCCGTGCTGCCCGATCCCGCCGTATAAAAACAGATGCCAGGCCGGGAATTCAATTTTTCCAGCCCCGTTTTTCCGGTCAGCTCCAGCGCGGCCACCAGTCCGGAAACACAGCAGCGGTCCAGCTTCATTTCAAGCTCGGGATCCGTATCGGCGAGACGCACCAGATTTCCCGTCAATGCCGCCGACATGACATCTTCTTCCAAGGCAAAATCCGGTTCGCATCCGGTCAGCGGCAAAGTCTCTCCGTTGATCCGGAACATTTTGCCTTTCTGCCGCGGATCAAGAAAACGGATCCCCGCCCGTTTCTCGATGGTATGACAGGGAGTGCCGTGTTCATGGAAGACCACGGAAAAATGATAGAACAAAGGCTGCCCGGAACTGCCCCGCGGCCGCCAAACCAGCGGCTTCACGATCCGGACGGTCTGCAGGAACGGCACATGGTTTTTTCCCGGAGACAACGGGATCCGGGCCGATTCGATCATTTCCATCGAATCCACCTGAAAAGACGCGACCAGCGTCCGGCTGCTCTCGCATTCAACGTCAATATAGACCTGCAGCTCGATTTCGCGGTCGTCGCCGGCAACCGAATAGGAAAAATCCGTCTTGTCCCAGAATTCCATGTCAGCCATGAAGTGACCTCAGATCTCCCGTCCCGAATCGGGATCGATCAGCTTGAAATCTTCGATATGGATCGTCGGATCGGCGCGGAACGAAAGGTCTTTGCCGTATTCCTCTTCCAGATTGCGCAGCAGTTCGGCATCCTCGTTTTTCAGCCGGGCCAGGATCGCCGGATTCATGATGACGCGGATCGCCATTTTTTTCCTGGAATTGCGGCGCTTGAGCACCTCTTTCAGCCGGCGCTGGATCTCCACGCTCATACTGAGCGCGGATTTGACCCGGCCGGTGCCGTTGCAGTAGGGACACGGATCGTAAACGACGTCCTGAATGCTTTCATGTTCACGCTGGCGGGTCATTTCCATCAGCCCGAACTTGCTGAGCGGCAGGATGCGGGTCTTGGCCCGGTCATCGGCCACGAACTGACGCATGGCTTTGTTGATGGTTTCGCGGTCCTTGGCGCTCCGCATGTCGATGAAGTCGATCACGATCTGGCCGCCGATGTTGCGCAGACGCATCTGCCGGGCGATCTCCTCGGCGGCTTCCAGGTTGGTCTGCAGGATGGTATCGGCCTGATCCTTGGCATTGCGCGCCTTGCCGGAGTTGATGTCGATCGCCACCAGCGCCTCGGTCTCATCGATGCAGATGTAGCCGCCGCTCGGCAGCTGCACCACACGGTTGAAGATCGTTGCCGCCTGCTCATGCACTTTGTAATGGCTGAAAATCGGTTCCGCTTTGTTGTAAAGCACCACTTTGGTGTCGAAATCGGATCCCACGAACTGATGGAACGCTTCTTTCAGATAGTCGCAGTCCGCTTTCCGGTCGATAATGATCTCATCGATCTCATCGGTCAGGAAATCGCGCACCGTCCGTTCCAGCAGATTGGGTTCCTGATACACGATCATCGGCGCCTTGGGATTCTGGATGGCGGTTTCCACTTTGTGCCAGAGCGAAAGCAGCATGTCCAGGTCGCGTTTGAAAAACAGCGCCTTGCGTCCCTCGCCGACCGTCCGGCAGATCAGCCCCATGCCTTCCGGCACATCCAGTTCCTGCAGGATCTTGCGCAGCCGGTCCCGTTCCTTCTTTTCTTCGATCTTGGCGGAAAGGCCGATATGGTCGGCATACGGCAGCAGCACCAGATAACGTCCGGGAATGGTCAGATTGGTGGTCACGCGCGCGCCTTTGGTGCCGATCGGCCCCTTGGTCACCTGGACCAGCAGTTCCGAGCCCGCGGGAAACATCCGCGGAATATCCTTGACCGTAATGTTGCCTTTGTGCAGGGCGGTTTCCAGATCGCGCAGCCGCCGGGAACGGTCGCCGCCGAGAAAATTCCGGATCTTTTCGGAAAATCCGCTCAGAAAACGTTTCTTTTTCCCAGGTGCAGCCGGTTCGTTTTCACCTTCGTTGATCCGCTTGATATTGTCCACGATATCGTGGGTCACGGACATCATGTCGCGGTAATGCAGGAAAGCGTTTTTTTCCGCTCCGATATCGACGAATGCCGCCTCGAGCGAGGGTTCCAGCCGGACGATCTTGCCGAGGTAGATCGAACCCGGCAGGATGTCGTCGCTGGGACGTTCGATCTCGTATTCCTCCAGGCGGGAATTCTTGAGCATGGCAAAACGCGTTTCCAGCTCTTCACAGTTGATGATGATTTGTCGTTTGTCTCTTTTCTGCATAAAAAATCTTTCTTCAGTTGGCGGAAATGCCGGGTCCGTTGAGAAAAACCATCCCGCGTTCCAGGCGGAAACCATTGGCAAAATCAGTTGCCCGCATCTCCTTTTTGCCCTCCGGGATCACTTTTTCCAGCAGCAGCGCTCCTTGCGCACAGGCCACTGTGATCCCTTCGGATGTGATTGATAAAATTTGCCCCGGCTGACCCGAAACACCGGCGGCAGCCCGGCCGGAGGAGATCTTCACCAGCACCGGACGGTCTGCCCGCATACAGGTGAAAATCACGGACGGCCAGGGGAAAAATGCCCGGATCTTCCGTTCCAGACTTTCCGGACTGCTGTTCCAGTCCAGCGCGGCATGGGTTTTGCGGATCTTGCGCGACAGGGTGGCCCTGGCGTGATCCTGTTCCTGCGCCGTCAGGCTGCCTTCCGACAGCTGCCGGATGCAT
Organism: Lentisphaerota bacterium; assembly: GCA_015061565.1. Lineage (GTDB taxonomy): Bacteria > Verrucomicrobiota > Lentisphaeria > Victivallales > UBA1829 > SIG94. The sequence goes on along the minus strand of SUWI01000024.1, from coordinate 14,715 downwards.
TCCCCGATATGGCGCCCGGCCAGACGGGCCAGTTCAAGTTCCAGTTCAGGTGCCGTGATCCGGCCGCCGATCTCCATTTCGAACTGCTGATAGACCGGTCCCGTATCCAGCCCCTTGTCCATCCGCATGAACGTCACCCCGGTCCGGGTCTCTCCGTTCAGGATGGCCGAAACGATCGGCGATGCCCCGCGGTAAGCCGGCAGCAGCGAGGCATGCACATTCAGACAGCCCAGCCGCGGCAGATTCAGCAGTTCCTCTTTCAGGATCTGTCCGAAAGACACCACCACGATCAGATCCGGTGCCAGTTCCCGCAGATGATCCAGATAATCTTCCGAGTTGACCGACTGGACACGTTCGAACGCTTTGCCCGCAGTCTGACACCATTGCCCCAGCGGCGTCGGCGTCAGGATCCCTTTCCGGCCCGCCGGTTTATCAACTTGCGTGGCGATCTCCGCAATTTCCAACGATCCGTCCTGAAGCATCGCTTCCAGCACCGGCGGTGCAAACGCTCCCGATCCGAGAAATACTGTCTTTACTGTTTTTCCGTTCATCATCCAAACCTGTTACCTGACGGTAGAAAAATGGCCTGCCGCATCGGTCAGACGCAGCGAGAACATCCGCCGCTGCAGATAATCTTTTCCTTCGTCCATGAATTTGACCACCAGACGGTTGCAGCCCTTCTGCAGGCCGAGATCCCGGACCATTACCGGTTCGGATTTCATACCCGCGGCGCCTTTTTCACCTGCATACACCGGCTTGCCGTTGATCCAGATCTTCACCTTGCCCGGACAGACCAGATGCATGACCAGTCCGGTATGATCATCGGAACATTTCAGGGTCGCGCAGGCATAAAACACACCCCGCCGCAAACCATACTGGTATTTTTCAAATTTCTTCCCGAAACTGACCTGTCCGCAAACTGCCCCTTCGCTCCGGTCGGCACCGACCCGGAACCAGGTGCTGCCGCGCGGCGCTCTGCGGTTTCCGTTCATCAGTCCTTCATCCTGAAAGAGTTCCGTATGGATCGAGGCATCTTTTCCCGGATCCAGCGGACCCAGCACCGACCACCCGCAGACAAAGTTGTCGTCGTCCAGAAATTTGGAACCCGGCACGGGACAGGTGAAATTCAGGATCTCGAATTCGGGAACCTCCTTCCACAGATCCCTGGCACAGCCGCACAGCAGCAGCGGAAGCAATAGCGTCATCCCGTATTTTCTCATCTCAAACCTTCCTCATTCCATCACATCGACAATGGAACCTGCAAACAAGTCTGCGGTTTCCATGACCATCGGATTGCTGCTGACATCCCGTTTCAGTTCCTCCAAAGTGCGTTTCGGCACCGCAGGAGTGTGGATCCCCTCTTTCAGACCCAGAGTAATGTCGGCAAATCTGTCACCCGTCAGTTTCCGCAATTCCTGAACCAGCATATTTTTGGCTTTCGTCACGATTTGATAAATCATGACGTCATCCTTGGCGTCAAAATTGACATATATCATGGAGTTCTCGATGCGGTCCGCCACTCCGCTGGACATGACGGATCCGACACTGGGCTGGAACTGGAGGATCGTTTCCGTCAGTTTCGACCACAGCAGTTCAGCGGAAAAACGTTCTTTCAGACTCATCCCGTTCCGCTCTTCCAATGCCGCGGGCAGTTCTTCCTGCAATTCCTGAGAGACCGGTTCGGCAATCTCTTCTCCCGGGTCATCATCGGACGATGCTGCAACTGGCTGCACTGATTCCGGAATTTCCGTCACAGGTTCCGTCACATTTTCGTCGATTTTCATAACCGGTTGATCATTATGATTTTCCACTGCCGGAACAGATTCCGTCATTTTTTCTTCCGGAGGATTCACCGCCACTGCTTCTGGAGCCGGAACACCGGGTTCGGCAACGGGAGCAGGGGCCGGTTCCGGAATGGGAACACTCTGTTCCACAACCGGTGACGGAGGAACAGACGGCGTCTCTTCTGCGGCAGGGGCCGGATGCGGCGGATCCGCAGGAATTGACGGAGGTGTCTGCACAGGCGGCGGAACCGTCACTTGCGGCGGAACCGCGGGAACCGTCATGACGGGCGGCCGATGATATGCCGGGATGCTGGCCAGCGTCGGGATCTTTTCGATCCCGTTCAGTTCGCCGTTCCTCCGGATCTCATTGAGACGAATCAGCAGGTCCTCCACTTTGACGGCATGGGCCGCCCGCATGGCTTTCAGCAGGATCGTCTCCATAAATACCTGTTTATTAATGGCATCGCGCAGCAGATAGGAAGATGCGGCCAGCTGTTCCAGCAGGATCTGCAGGATGTCCGGGCGGGTGACGGCAGCCAGCTTGCGGTAACTGCTGATCTTTTCCGGATTTTCATCCAGGACGGCCATCGGATCAGGCAGCACCAGACACAGCAGGATCCCGCGCAGCCAGCTCAGAATTTCCTCGAACAGAGTATCCAGATTCTTGCCCTGGCCGGCAAACTGATGCACCGTCAGGATCATGGAGGTCCGGTCATTGGTCAGAATGGAATTCAGCAGGGATTCCATTTCGCCGGGTGCGGTCAGACCGAACAGGGACAGCGCCTGCTCTTCCGAAATGGTCTCTTCACCGGAAGACGAACCGAAGAACGAGACCAGCTGGTCCAGCAGCGACTGGGCATCACGCATGCCGCCGTCCGCGGCGCGGGCGATCACATTCAAGGCGGAACGGGATATCTTGATTTTTTCTTCGTTCGCGATGTATTCCAGCCGTTTGGCGATCAGTTCGGAAGGGATCCGGCAGAGATCGAACCGCTGGCAGCGGGAGATCACGGTCGGCAGGACCTTGTTGACCTCCGTGGTGGCGAAAATGAACTTGGCATGGGCGGGCGGTTCCTCAATGGTCTTCAGCAGGGCGTTCCAGGCCCCTTTGGAAAGCATGTGGACTTCGTCGATGATATAGATTTTATATTTGGAGGCGACCGGCAGATGCAGCACGTCTTCGCAGATGTCGCGCGCTTTTTCCACCTGGGTATGGGTGGCGCCGTCGATTTCGATCACATCCACGCTGGACTCATCGGCGATCGCCTTGCAGGAGGAACACTCGCAGCACGGTTCTCCGTCGATCGGATGCTTGCAGTTCAGCGCTTTGGCGAAAATACGCGCCGAAGTCGTCTTGCCGATGCCGCGGGGTCCCACAAAAAGATAGGCATGGGCGATCCGCCCGGTAACGATCGCATTGCGCAAGGTCCGGGCAATATGTTCCTGTCCGACCATGTCGGAAAAGCGCTGCGGACGCCATTTCCTTGCTGTAACCTGATATGCCATTGGAACTTACCTCTTTTTCTCCGGTTTGGCAGCAGGGGAGGACGGCGGGTTCAGCTCTGCTGCCGCCTTTTCCGATGCCGCCGTAAGACGGGTGATGAAACTTTTCGTGAAAAATGCATTTACGCTTACCGTGTTTTTATCCCGTCCGGCGCGTATGGAAGTGATCCATTCCTGCATCAGTTCCTGATCGACCTGATTGAGCATCAGACCGCCGACCATGACGTACTGCTGGATCTGAATGAGAGTCTGATTGGCCATTTTTTCATCGGCGCAGACAGCCGAAGCCTGGATCCGCACCGAACCGTCTTTTCCGCCGGAAAGTGAATATACCGCCCGCTGGATTTGCGGCAGATAGGGATTATCCGCCAGGAAATCCGGGGTGAATTCCACGAAACCGGAAACCAGTGCCTTCGGCACATTCAATTCTTTCAGCTTTTTCTCCGAGATGCCTATGCTGCTGAATAGACCTAATTTGAAACAACTGTCCTTGGCAAAAACCGCCACATTCGGGCCCATGAACCGTACCGCGAAAGTGCGTTTTTTCAGGGCTACTCCGGGAAAAATGTGATTGCCCTCCACCGTGAATCTCCGTTCGACCGGTTTGATCCCCGGCACGGTGACCAGTTTTGTCCCCGTCAGCTCCTCGATTTTCCGGCAGCATTCCGCTTCCGTGATCTTGAATTTGACAAAAATAAAAGTTTCATCGACCATCAGGTCGGGCGTGACGGCGACGACCTTATCGATCAGATTGCTGAAGTCCTGCACTTTTTCATTTTTCGGATCAAGCCCGGTCTGGCGGTTGATGTTGCTGACCAGATCCTGCCGGATGGATTCCATTCCGGCAAGGTCTTTCAGATTGATCTGCAGAACCTGCTGAGAATTACTTGGAATAAACCTGTATATCTCGTTCGCGCAGAGGAACAGCGGCAAAAACGCGGTGATGGCGGCGATCAATAACATACGCATGGTTCGGTTTTCCTTTCTGGATTTCAGGATTTTTTGCCGGCGGTCACATAGAACGGATTCCCCTCCGGATCGGCGAACCGGCAGAACGCTTCTCCTTTTTGCTCCGTTTCCGGCAGATCGGGAACTGCATAACCATATGCTTTCAGCCGGTCGCGGACCGTCCCGGCATCAGTATCGAAAAGCCAGGAAACCCGGCCGGACGCTCTGGGCAGAACTGCATCATACGGCGTTTTTTCCAGAATCAGGCAAAATGAGTCATCGATCTGGAATTCCACCCTGAAATTACTGTCCATCACCGGATCTCCGAGTCCCAGGACATCCCGGTAGAACACTTTGCAGGTGGTCAGATTCCTGACCTTGATAACAATTCCGAAATGTTTCTTCTTCATCCTGTTTCTTTTCCTTTAAAAATTACTTGATAATAGAACACTGAAACGGCCAAAAAGCAAATTGTTTTCGATTTTTAATCGTGTTTTTTTCCGGATCCGCTGAAAATTGTACGGCGGATTGTTTTCAGAAATCATTGTTTCTCCGCTTGATAACGGCACGGAAAGCATGTATATTACTGTCATCATGAAAACACAGGTCCATCCGCAGATTCTGGTGATACAGAAAATCAGTTCGGTGCTGATCCATGGACGCGACGTCGAGACCATGCTGGAAAAAGTGCTTGAGATCATCGACAGCGAAATGGGTATGCGCTGCGGCACTTTCTCTCTCCGCTACGGCGACACGCTCCAGATCGAAGTTTCCCACGGCCTGACCGAGGCGGAAAAGAAAAAAGGGTTCTATTATCTCGGCGAAGGCATCACCGGCCATGTCGCCCAGACCGGCCGCAGCCATGTGATCCCCGATCTCCGCAGCGATCCGCGGTTCCTCAACCGCACGGGCACCCACCATTACGACGGACCCGCGGCGTTCATCTGCGTCCCGTTGTTCCATCACGACCGTCTGATCGGCACACTTTCCGTGGACCGTCCGATCACGCCGGACACCAATCTCGAAAGCGACACCGCTTTTCTGGAGATCCTCGCCGGCATCACCGCCGATTCCGCTTCCGAATGTCTGCTGCTGCATCAGGAAAAGCAGACCCTGATCGAGGAAAACCGCAAACTGCGCAACATGCTCCAGAACGCGCCGGGAAAACTGATCGGCAACTGCCGTGAAATGCAGCAGGTTTATACCGAACTCCGCCAGGTCGCTCCGACCGACGCCACCGTGCTGATCCGCGGCGCCAGCGGCACCGGCAAGGAACTGCTCGCCCATGCCATCGTCGAACTCTCCAACCGCAAAGACAAGCCGTTCATCACCCTGAACTGCGCGGCGCTGCCCGAGAATCTGGTCGAAAGCGAACTGTTCGGACACGAAAAAGGCGCTTTCACCGGGGCAGTCTCCCGGCGGATCGGCCGTGCGGAAGCCGCCGACGGCGGCACCCTGTTCCTCGACGAGATCGGCGACCTCACCATGCAGACACAGGTAAAACTGCTCCGTTTCCTGCAGGAGAGGACCTTTTCCCGGATCGGCAGCAACGAGGAACTGCATTCCAATGTCCGTTTCCTCGCCGCGACCAGCCGCAACCTGGAAGACCTTATGGCGAAAAAACTGTTCCGCGAAGACCTTTTCTACCGCCTGAACATCTTTCCGATCATGATGCCTTCCCTGGCCCAGCGCTCCAGCGATATCATCCTGCTGGCGGAACATTTCATCGAAATGCTCAATCTCAAATACGGCAAAAAGATCACCAAGCTTTCGCCCGGGGCGATCCGATTGCTGATGACCTACAGCTGGCCGGGCAATGTCCGGGAACTCGAAAACTGCATGGAACGTGCGGTCCTGACCGCTGCGGGCGACTGCATCCACCGGGCCAATCTGCCGCCTTCGGTGCAGGCCACCGGAGAATCCGCAGAAGGGGAAGCATCGCCCGGAACACTCGCCCATATGATGACGGATTTCGAGCGCGGAGTGATCTCGGATGCCATCGCCCGGAATCACGGCAACCTTTCCGCCGCCGGACGCGAACTCGGCCTTTCTCCCCGGATGATGAATTACCGGATGAACCGTCTCGGACTCGCCGGGAAACCGAAAAAATAAAATTCAACGGGTCAGCAAATATTATCCATTTCATCGGCAATCTTCCGCCACTGTGCGGAGGACCATGTCAGCCCGCCGGGTCGGGAACGGCGCAGCCAAAGCCGCTGGAACTCCCGGATCAGCGGAGCCATCCGAACCGCCAGGGATTTCAATTCCAAAGCCCGCCCTTCCCTGCGGAGGACAGCCCGTTCCGCGGCGAAAATGGCAAATCCGGCAGCCATGCGCATCTCCCTCTGCAGCAAGGACGAAACATCAGCAGGAACATCGCGATGTAATTTTTCCAGTCGCGGAATCAAAGCTTGGTAAGCAGCGGCATCCGAGGTCTGTTGTTTTTCCGGGATCTGATGCCAGGGGATATGCAGATCAGCGTAAAGACCGGGCAATCCGACAGCGGCAAGATCGTCTTCGACATGACCTGCACGGTCATACCACTGTCCGGCTGCAATAGAGCCGAATGCCTCGCCGGCGATTGCATCCCGATTCAACTCTACCGGGCCGGACCAGGCGAAACAGGCTCCTTCAGCGATGGCTGCCAGCGAGGGGCCCCAGCATTGGCGGTGTCCGCCGTCACCCCAGTCGGTCAGCAGATAACCGGAAGCCCCGCCGGCCAGCCCGTCTTCCGCAGCCTTGCGCATATTGGCCTGCCGACGGGCAACGTTCCCGAAAAGCGAACTCCAGGAACAAGAGCCGGGACAAACCCAAAACTCGTTTCCGGAAGATCGAATCGTTTCGCACCATGACCGGAATGGAGTATCGGCGTCATACCCCCACAGAAGGTAAACCAGATGTTTTGGAAGAAGTTCAATGACATCGGGATGTTTCATGGGGAAATCAGCCCAGATCATCGGTCTGCGTCCGGCTTCCGAAACCGCCGTGCACAATTTTCCGACATAATCGGCGAAGATGGCGGACAATCCTTTTTTCCCGGCCTCGCCGCGAGAAACGCCAAACCCCAAATCCAGAGTCTCGTCGCATCCGAGATTGACATGAGGAGACCTGCAGGCAATGAAATAGCTGTTCAGCAAACGGCGGACGAATTGAACCGATTCGGGATTTCCCGGAGCCAGGGTCTGCGGAACGGCAGACATCCGCCCCCAGGCTTCATAAACCATTCCCGGCTGAATTTCTGCCAGATGCCGGTATTTCGGATGAATCAGGAACCGGGTAAGATGACCGAAACAGTTCTGACAGACACTCAACTCAATTCCATAGGTTGCGGCGTAGATTTCCAGTTCCTTCAATTCAGAGGGAGTGACAGGCGACATGCCGGTCCAGATTTCTTCATTGCCGGGCGAAGCATAAGCGGACTCGAAATACAGCTGAAGCAGATTGTATTTCCACCGAGCCAGCTTGCGGATGGTTTCCTTGAAATGACGCATGGTCCAGACACGTCCGCGGGAGACATCCAGCATGACGCCGCGTCTGGCGAAAGCCGGGGCGTCATGAATCACCAGGCCGGGAAGGCCATCCGGACAGAGTTTCCGGATCTGGTTCAGGGTTTGACGGGCATAGCGGAGTCCGGCGGGGGCCGAATACCTCAGCAGAATTTTATTTTCGGAGATTTCCAAACCGTATTCCTCGGACTTCAGACCGGGAGAACAGATTTTTCTGACAGAGAGCGTTGAAGGGCGAAACTTTTTTCCGGTCAGATGCAATTCGGCCGGCGGCGGTATGATATTCAGCATGATTATTCTCCCATGAAGTTTTCGGAACCCGGCGGCATCAGAACGGGAATTCCGTTTCGAGATCGACCTTCAGCCCGGTAACCGCACTCTTGTCGGCTGCGAAAGCCAAACGGGAAGCAGCTACGCCGTCCCTTACGGACGCGGACGGACGATGGTGCTTTTCGATGCATTCGAAAAAATCCTGCAGGATGCGAGTATCTCCGCCGCCATGCATATCATTGGACTTGAGCAGACGGTTCAGGGAAATCTTCTCAGTCTGGTGGTCCCGGAAAGTCATCAAAGTCAATTCGGCACGGGAAAGACTGCCGCAGAGAGTTCCTTCGGTTCCGTAAATTGCGACGGTGCGGTCGGATTTCGCGCTGACGGCATTCAAGTTGAAGGTGGCATGGGTATCGTCGGAAAACCGGATCAACACAGTCTGATCGGTGAAAATATCCGCATCCGTCCGGTAAACGCATTTGGAAAAATTTTCGAAATCCGGATTGAGCGAGTATTCCCGGGCGATGGTGGAATAGAGGGAGGGATCAAACCGGAATGGACAGGTTTTATCGGCGCATTCGCTGCATTTTTCCGGATGTTTGAAATCCGGTCCGGTATCACGCGGGAAAAATTCGCGTCCGCCGAATGAAAAAACTTCAACCGGGCTGCCTTGGGAAGTTTTGATCCATTGGATCAGATCAAGGTCATGGGAACTTTTTTCATTCAGCAGTCCGCCGGTATTCGCCGTGAGCCGGCGCCACCCCCGCATGAATTCAGAATCCAGGTCCCGCTGGATGGAAAAATGCATGCTGACCAGCCGACCGAGCCGACCGCTGTCAGCCAGCTTCTTGATTTCCCGATAAAACGGCGAATAATGGAGGACGAATCCGATCTGGACGATTTTCTCGGTCTGCCGGGCCATACGGTAAATTCTCACGGCATCTTTCCAGTTGGTGGAAACCGGTTTTTCCAAAAGGACATGCCGATCATATTTCAGGCAGAGCTCCAGATACTCGGCATGCGTGGCATTGGGTGTGACAACCAGTACGGCATCGGCTTCTTCCTTGGGAATGGCCTGAAAAGCTTCTTCCGCGGAACGGAAAATACGTGTATTCTTCAGACCGTATCCATCCAGTCTTTTGCGGAGTTTCGGATGGACAGCCTCCTGAATTTCAACAATTCCCTTGATCTCGTGTCCGGAAAACAAATCGGGGTTGAGAACAATCATATGGGCGAAAGCCAATCCGCGACCGGCCCCGAGAATAATCACATTCGACATTTGCAACGACCTTTCCGATCAACCATACCGGTTATTTATCCGGCATGGTTTCCGCCTTTTTTAATTCGGTTTTCGCCTGCTCGAACTTCTGCATGGAGAAATAAGCTTTACCGATCATGGTCTGAAGTTTTTTTCTGACTGGCGCGGAAAGCTCCCGCCGATCGACCAGAAGTCTTGACTCCCTGATTACGGCAGCATAGTCGCGGGCTTCCATGAAGAGTTCCGGAATCGCCGTCAGCGCCCGGTTTCTCAGTTCCGCGGGAAGTTTTCTCAAGTCCGATGCTTGCTTTATAAGCACTGCCGCCTCGGACCATCGGCCCTGGATTTTCCGGCAGGAAGCGGCATTCATCAGCGCATTGAAACTCATTTGCGGGAGAGAAGCCGGAGCCAGACGGGCAGCCTGTTCATAAGCAGCGGCCGCCGCATCATATTTTTTCATATCTTTGTATGTATTTCCTATCCAGGCATTGATGTCACTGCGGTAATAACCGGTTATTCCCGGAATGGCTGCTGCCTTTTTCATTTCCGCAATGGCGGGATCATATTTTTTCATCCAGAAATAACATTGTCCGATGCGCAACCGGACCAGAGCCTGCCGGTCGGCCGGCTGTTCCGTGATTTCCGCGGCTTTCCGGAAACATTCCTGCGCTTCGGCATATTTTCTCCGTCCCCGCAATATTTCGCCGTTTTTGAACAACTCCTGGCAGGTATCGCCGTAAATCGCAACTGTGCCCGACAGCGCCGCGGCACATAAGGTCCATTTCGAAAAAATGACGGTGACTGCTGAAAATTTCATAGAACAAAATCCTCCGGTTATTCGCTTTTCAAAATATCGTAACAAATGTCTTTTCCATGAAAATGGTATCGCCCGTCCGGTCTTTTCAGACTCTTGCCAGTCAGAGATGACAAATCCGACCAGCCGGGGATGCTCAGCAGAGCCTCCGCGGGGCCGGGTCCAACTCCGGCAACCAGCAGGCGCAGGGATTTGCCATCCTCGGACAAAAATGCTTTCGCCCGTATCTTTCCCTTGAGGACTTTGATGTCCGCCTTGGGAGCTTTCCTCGTGGAAAGGATATAATGTTCCAGTTCCCGGATGGTCTTTCCCATTGAGCAAACTGCCGGCCAGGTGTCACAGAATTCAATCAGCTTCTCATTTTCATTGAGGCAACCCCGGACATAGCGCAGTGTATGATAACTGTAAAACAGAAATCCTTTAACCCCCTCAATCGCGGCCAGAACACTCATGGCGGTCAATTCATCACGGGTGGGAAACCGGTAATCATTTTCAAAACGGTTGCGGTCGGGCACGTATGACCCCCAGTTGAAAGCCTGTCCTATGGCCCAAACCGACATGTTGCCATTGCGGTCGGACAACACCCGGCGAGCGGCTTCGAGATTGCTCAAAATGAGTTCCATACTGTTGCTTTTTGGCCCGACGACCGGATAGAAGATCAGCCCGATGATATCCTGTCCGTTGCCGTAGTAAGGCAAGTCGGGATATTGAAAATACGCGGCCATCGAAGGATGGCGGGGATCCCGGCGGCGGAGCTGCAGACGACGCGCTTCGATTTCCGGCCCGCGTTTCGCCGGAAGTTCGTCACAGGTATAGTACACGAGCATTGCCGGATGATCTTTGACCGTATCGCTGATGGCGTCCACAACGGCATTAATGCCCCTGACGCGGGTTCCGTCCCAGTTGGCAAGGATATATTTCAAATTCGGATACGATGCGATCAGGTTGCAGGCGAATCCCAGCCCGGAACGGTGCAGCCGATCAAGGGCCCGATGCAGATTGCCGGTGTCGTCATCCTTCTTCCATTCGCCGGGATATTTCAGTTTCGGTCCGCCATACGGCATAACGAAATTGAAAGGGCTTTTCTCCCAGAACGCCAAGTCCTCCGCATTGGTTCCGCCGGCGTAAAGACCGAGCGGCAGAAACGGCTTTCCTTTAACAATCATCCGTCCATGTTCATCAATATAAACCGGACGGGATACGTAATCGCGGGGATTCATCACCAGAAAATGCAGAGCCTTACGGTCGGCCAAGCGAAGTTTGTTCACAGCATCAAGCAGGTACAAATCCAGTTCATATTCTCCGTCCGCCAGAGTTCCGAAATCAAAAAACGCCCGGTCATTTTTCACGGGAACGGTCTGCATCGCGATTTGTCTGCCGTTGTTTTTCAAGACCGCGCAGCAGACATGAACGGCTTTAACGGAACCGGGATATCTGTAAGTTCCCAATATGTTGGAAGATATTTCGATTTTCCCGTTTCCGCTTCTCATAACGGCATTGAAGGGGGAAATCAGGACGGGGAGCCAAACCGCCCCCGCCTCCCGGACAAATACATCGTCGTACGCGGCAGTTCCGAGTTTTCCTTTTCCAACGAAAATAACAAACACATATTCCAGATCGGGATCATTCCCGGTAGTAAATTCCCGCGTATAAAGTTTCCAGTCATGGTTGCCGATTGAATTGCAGTATGCGGAGCTGATATGACTCGATCCGCGGTACCACTCAATGCCGAAGGAACCGCCTTTTCCGTCTTTTGGATCGAACCCTTCGTTCCTGATCCGGCAGCCTGCAATATATTTGGTGCCCGGCTTCAATTTCATTTTCTGGGTACTGACCGAATAACGCCCCGGATCGGTCCGGCGGATCCCCAATCCTCGCTGGTTGCTGCCGTACGCGGCAGAAATCTCTGCTTCCGCCCCCAGGTTCCAGTGAATTCCCCCGTTCCCTTCATCAAACGCAGGGTTCAAAACCTGATTCAGGGAAACCGTCTGGTTCTCGGATAACACCTTGCAGTCCTTCAGTTCGATTCCGAAAGAAAGGGCACCCGTCCACCATATCATCAGAAAAAACAACCGTCTGATATTCATGAAAAAAATCTCCTGTGTTATCGTTTTTCCCTGGTCCAAAATCCCCGCGGATAAAGATGCGGGAGCCCGCCGGATCCCAGAGTCTGGTTGATCGGCATCGTAACGCAATGTCCGTCGAAACACGCGAAATTGAATTGCCTGTTGTGCCCTTTGGACGGTTTCTGGGCTGTATACATGACCGAAGGGCGGGAAATGGCTGCACGGGTTTCACTGCCGAGGTTCTGGGAATCATGGCACGGAACGATCATAAAAACACCGGATGCCTGTTTCACCGACCCCTGCCGCACCGACCAAGTTTTTCCCGCCACCCCGTGATGCCATGCGGAGCCGCCGTCCGGGAAACCGTAAAGCGGCTGATTGTCAGCATAATAGCCGTCATTCAAAGCATATCCCCGCTTGAAATCTTCCTTGTTTGGATTGGCCGAGCAATTGTAAATCCGGTTGTGGCCGGACAACGCGGTCCGGGTCGCCCACGAGATTTTCGCATCCTCCAGTGAAACCTTCCGTCCGTCATAACCGCCCATCCCCAGCAGGTCGTCCCATGATATCGTATCGGTCGCGGTAGCATTGTTGACTGAATACGGGATGTGATCGCGATTGTCGTTGGAATACGATGAGCAGGCAGTTCCCAGACTCTTGAGATTGCCGAGACAGCTGATGGTGCGGGCTTTTTCCCTGGCACTGTTCAAAGCCGGCAGCAGCATCCCCGCCAGAATCGCGATGATCGCAATAACAATAAGGAGTTCAATCAATGTGAAACCTTTTTTCCTCGGTATCCGGCAGTTGAAGCCCTTCTTCATTATGATTCCTCCATAAAATGGTTGAAAATTAATGTTTGATTGACCATACCGCCGGAAAAAAGGCGCGGACACTCGCAAATACAGACTCCCCGTTTCAGATGTCATGACAATTACCTCCTGTTATGATTTATGGTTTGCTGTATCCAAGAATTTCCCGCCGCATCAGATCCGGCGCTGCGAGAATGGCATCCGAAACACTCAGGGAGCGCAGGTTCAAAACGGGTTTCCCGTTTCCGGTCAGATCATGATAAGCTGCGGTAAAAATATCATACTGAATTTTCGGACAGTTCGAAATCACCAGATGATCCAGTTGTAAATCTTTGCGGAGAATGGCCATAGCCCGGGCAATAAGTACACCGTTTTCTTCCAGAATCCGCCGGGCGGCCGGCTCGCCGGAATCCCCCAGCAGCTGGATATTGTTGTACAGCACCTGGTCAAACTGACAGGGAAGAACGGAAGCAGAAATGTCTTGATAGCGCCGGACCACTGCTCTATAAGTCAAAAGAACATCGATGCAGCCGGGTTTTCGGCAATGAGGGCAAACCCATTTGCTTTTCGGATCGATCTGACGGTGCTTGAACCCGTAAAGGAAATTATCCAGATCCGAACGGATTTCACCATCGGTCACGACATGCAGCCTTATCCTGTCTCCGAAAATCGGCATCCCCACGCTGCCGGTCCAACCAAGAACAGTATAAAAACGAAGCAGATTCAGCGAAGAACTTTCAAACAGTCTCGTTTCGACGCGGAATTGTCGGCCTGACTTGCGCATCAATTCCTTCATGACGGTGAAGCGGTTCGACGGCTGCTGGAATGTATTGAAATTGAACGCGATTGCAGCCATGTTCCGGTCAGGCAGTATCTTCCGGACTTCTTCCAGCATTCCCAGACCGAGCTGAATCAAATCGGCGGAAACAATATTCTCCGGAAAATCGACCGTTTTGGCGTAAATGATATATGCATTGATGTCCAGGACGACCAGGGAAAATTTCGATTGAATCAGGGATAGTCCGGGAAAAATGATTTTTTCACTGTTCGAACGGTAAAAATATGAACTCCGTCCGCGTTTCCCGCTATGAACGTCTCGGCTGATCAGGTCGTCTTTCAGCAGATCGGCAGTATATCGGTCCAATGCCCGGATGCTCAAACCGCTGCTTCTCAGCAAATCCTGGCGGGAAATGCACGTCTGGCTGAAAATGATGTTGCGGACTTTCAATTTCTTCGCAGCATTTTTCACGGTCTTTCCACTCCGTTTTCATAATCGTTTACGAAACTGTTTTACTATAATTCAGAAAACACATTTTACAACAATAAAATGTCTTTTCCATTCAATATTAGCTGTTATTTCATATCTGTCCTATTAAATTTATACTGAAAATAAAATGTCTTTTTGAACAATAACGAACACTCCGGACGGAAACCAGTGATCTGTTTTTTAATGGCTCCGTTCCCCATTCAGGTTGATCGATCTCCAGGATTTCCGGTTGAATTTCAATTTCCCGGACCCGCTTGTCTTGACTTTTATTGTTTTTGCGATTCGCTCCGCTCCCATTCCGGTTCATTGATCTACCGGATTTCGGGATAAATTTCAAATTTCCGGACCCGCTTGTCTTGACTTTTATTGTTTTTGCGGTTATAATCGAGTAGGAGGCCGCGCCTTATTGGGGCGGCCGTCCTCTCACACCACCGTACGTGCCGTTCGGCATACGGCGGTTCAACACTTTGAGTGGAGTGTATTGTAACGC
>SUWI01000332.1 GCA_015061565.1 Lentisphaerota bacterium | reverse complement strand
CGGGATCGACGAAATTGCCGGTCCGGGCGGGTGCGCCAAAACGGCATCGGAGCATTTCCGCCATATTGGAACCGTCGGGAGGCGCGAAACAGGCATCCTGGCTTTCTTTGGCATCGGCCGAAGGCAGGCCTAGCCCGGATGCGATCGCGCGGACATCGCTTTTTTCCATGCCGCCCAACGGGAAACAGGCATGTTCGAGCTGGTCATGGCTCAGGCCGAAAAGGAAATACGACTGGTCCTTTTCGCGGCAGACGCCTTTGCGCAATCGGAGAGAGCCGTCCGGAGCGGCGTCCAGCCGGGCATAATGGCCGGTCACCAGCGCGGCGCAACCGTTTTTCCGCGCGAATTCGAGCAGACGGCCGAACTTGAATTTCGGGTTGCAGACGGCGCAGGGATTCGGCGTGCGGCCGGAAGCATAAATATCCCACGTCCCGCGCATGACGGTTTCTTCGAACTCTTCGGAGAGATCGATGATCTCCAGCGGGATCCCGAGCTTGTCGGCAGTCTGCTGCGCCCTGGACGGATCGAAGCATTCGGGACCGAGCAGGGACATGGTAACGGCACGGACCTGAAAGCCGGCCTTGAGGCAGAGCCAGGCGGCCACGGAGGAATCCACACCGCCGCTGAAAGCCACCATGACCGGACAGCCGGGCGTCAGCCGGGAAAACGGATCGTAAGGATTCATGAGGAATATTTCCGGAGAAAGATCTCGCGGTCGACCGGGATCAGAACCCGTTTCCGGCGGGAAGTCTGTCCGGAAATCAGCTGGACGCTGCTGCCGGACAAACCGAATTCATCCGCGAAAAGACGGCATAATTCCTTGTTCGCCTTGCCGTCCACGGGAGGAGTTTTCAGGGTGACTTTCAACTCTTCACCGTACATGCCCGCGATCGCGGTTCTGGAAGCGTTGGGCTGGACATGACAACTGACCACGGAAGCGCCGTTCTGGGCTTTCACGGCGGGAGCAAGCTCGTCACGCGTCATGCGGCAGGACCATCGGCCGGAGGAGCCGGTTCGGAAGCCTGAGGTGCGGCAGCCTGAGCTTCCTCCTTTTTGACAGGCTCAGGCAAATCGAGGAGCTGACGGATTTCCGCTGCATCCATGGTCTCTTTTTCCAGCAGGGCGTTGGCAAGTTTGTCGAGCCGTTCGCGCTGTTCGGTGAGGATCTGCGTAGCATGCGCCTTGGCATCGGAAACCAGTTTCTTGATCTCCATGTCTATCTCGCGCGCGGTCTCTTCGGAGTAACCTTCATTGCGGGTGATGTCGCGTCCGAGATAAATGTGTTCGGAACGTTCGCCGTAGCGGACCGGACCGAGTTTATCGCTCATGCCGAAACGGCATACCATGGCATGGGCGATATCGGTAGCCTGGGCGATGTCCTGGGAAGCGCCGCCGGTAATGTCGTCGAGTGCGATCTCTTCGGCAACGCGTCCGCCCATGGAAACGGCCATGGCATCGAGCATTTCATTGCGGCTGCGGGAATACTTGTCTTCCTCGGGGAGCATCATAGTCATGCCGAGGGCCATGCCGCGCGGAATGATGGTGACTTTATGAAGCGGAGTGGCATATTTGCAGAAGAGCGTGACGATGGCATGTCCGGCCTCGTGCCAGGCAGTGAGTTTGCGGTCCTGGTCGGAGATCTTGCGGCTGCGGCGTTCGCGTCCCCAGCAGACTTTGTCGCGGGCTTCCTCGAGATCGTGCTGATTGGCGGCCTTGCGGTTTTCGCGGGCGGCCAGCAGAGCGGCTTCGTTGATCAGGTTGGCCAGATCGGCGCCGCTGAAACCGGGCGTGCTTTTGGCAATGGTGTCCAGGTTCACATCGGGTTCGAATTTGACGGTTTTGGCATGGACGTCGAGGATCTGACGGCGGCCGCGGATATCGGGCAGGTCAATGACGATCTGGCGGTCGAAGCGTCCGGGACGGAGCAGAGCGGGATCGAGCACGTCGACGCGGTTGGTGGCGGCCAGCAGGATCACGCCTTCCTGGGTTTCCAGACCGTCCATCTCGACGAGCAGGGCATTGAGGGTCTGTTCGCGTTCATCATGACCGCCGCCGATACCGGAAAACCGGGACCGGCCGACCGCATCGATCTCATCGATAAAGATGAGGCACGGAGCAACTTTGCGGGCCTGTTCGAACATATCGCGGACGCGGCTGGCGCCAACGCCGACGAACATTTCCACGAAATCGGAACCGCTGATGGCGAAGAAGGGAACGCTGGCCTCGCCGGCGACGGCTTTGGCCATCAGGGTCTTGCCGGTTCCCGGAGGACCGATGAGCAGAGCGCCTTTGGGGATCTTGCCGCCGAGCAGTTTGTATTTGAGCGGATCCTTGAGGTAATCGACGATCTCCTTGGTCTCTTCCTTGGCCTCGTCACAGCCGGCGACGTCATCGAATTTCTTGCGGTGTTCGTCGGGCATGATCATGCGGGCACGGCTCTTGCCGAACTGCATGGCGCCGTGGTTGGCACTGCGGATCTGCCGGGCAAAAAGGAAATAAAGGAGACCGATAATGATAATGCCGATGACCAGGTTGATCAGCATGGCTTTCCACCACTGTTCACGCTGCTGCACGGTCACCTGCGTGGTGACTCCGGCCGTGCCGTTGGGAGAATTCAGCATTTTCTGGATACTGTCCGACATCACGATGCGGGTGGAATACGAGGGAGCTTTGGCAGAGCCGCTGCCGGAAGATGCACGCAAGTCTTTGGAAACGGTACCGGGATCCTTCGGTGCGCTCTTGACCGCAGGCTGGTAACTGCCTTCGATGAAATAGACATTGTCCGATTCGGGAATCAGATTGGCGGAAACGATCTCACCGGCCTGGAGATGAGAAACGAATTCGGACTGGGTCCATTCGCGGGGCGAGCTCAGCATGGAAGAAGAGCGCATGACGAAAAGACTGATCAGGCCGATGAAAACGATCAGCCAGATGAAGACAGCAGCAGACGGCTTGTTTTTCGGATTGCCGGATGCGGGATCCTTTTTATCACTCATAATAATGTTGTCCTGTTGAAATTTGAAAGTACAACCGGGACGTCACGAAAACGCCCCTGGGGGGATTTTGACTTCTGATTTCCGAAAAAGTTCCGGCAGACGGGAAATCACTTTCCGCCGAACATGATAAAAGCCAGGTAACCAAGCAGGCCGACCACGATCAGCACGAGGAGCCCGATGATGATGAAACTGATTTTCTGGCTTTTTTTGCTGTCGCCTTTTTTCCGTTCGCCGTAAGGAGAAACCGAATCGAGTTTCTTGACGCTGGAAGACGAGGTAGGACTCACGGAAAGATTGATCCCGGTGATATTGCTGGTTTTTTCGCCGCCATTGTCACCTTCGTCACAATCATAAAGCATTTCCACATCGCCCAGCTGGATGATATCGCTGTTCTTGAGCTCTTTTTCCACGATGGGCTCGTTGTTCACCCGCGAACCGTTCGTGCTGTTATTGTCCTTGAGAATATAGGTATTGCCGCTCTTGACAAACGAACCGTGATACGTACTGATCGTCGGATCGACGATGCAGATATCGCGTTCCTCGATACGTCCTACCGTGTAGACATCCTTGGTCAGTTCAAAGGTTTTTCCTCTGTGCTGAGCGGACAAAATCGTAATTTTGGGAGAACCAGCCATTCCAACACTCCTTGCTTAGCCAAAAAATTTCCAATGGTAAGTCAATATAATTCAGGTTTCTCAGGTAACAAGTCCTTTTTAATAAAAAACGAGAAAAAAAAAGCAAATTTTTACGCAAAAAACCGGAAAGCCTGCATTTTTTCAGGATTTTCAGACCCAATCCGATCCAAAAACGGCCCGGTGAAACTTATTGCTGCTGCTCATCCTCATCCGAATGACGCAGGAGTTCCCGGACCGTGACATCCGGATGATGATAATGACGCCGGTCGGGCGGGTAATCTTTGTAGAGGATCGCCTGGGCCGGACACCATTGCAGACATGCCATGCACTGTTCACAGTGATGATGCCAGACCGGATGCTCATGGTCATCCATGGAGATATTCGAGGCGGGACAGATCCGGGAACAGGTTCCGCAGCCGGTACAACGGTCGGCGGCGAGATGAAACGCCGAATCGGAACCTTCCAGCGTCGTGACGGCGCGTCTGGCCACAAATTTCAGGAAAGTATCGATGGGGAACACGCGGAGGGGCCGGGTCCGTCTTCTTTTCTTGACGGCGATCGCAGCCACCCGGAGTGCACGCTCGGCTTTGGCAAAAACCGCATCCATCCGTTTCCGGTCCGGAGGTTCCGACAACGGAATGTAATTGGAGATCATCCGGATATGGAAACAGGAATTCAAATCGATGTTTTTACTCTGCAGGGTATCCTCGACGAGCGGCAGGGCCGCGCCGGGATACCCGCCGGAGGAACACACTGCATAAATGAACCGGTTTCCCTGCTCCTTCATGGGCTGGACCCGTTCCAGGAACCGGGACAGGATGCCG
>SUWI01000331.1 GCA_015061565.1 Lentisphaerota bacterium | reverse complement strand
CCCGCACCGCCGGTCCATACCGCGCTTACTATCTTGGTATAGAGATTGATGTAATCCAGCTGGGTCATGAACAGCGCGCCGAAGAAAAAGAACACGCAGACAAACACGGTCATCAGTTTGATCAGACGGATATGGGTCTGCGGGGTCAACGGTTTCCGGCACAGCGGCACGATAATGTCCTGCACTATGGTCATGGAAGAGCTGAAGATCCGGCTGTCATCCGTCGACACCATCAGCATGAGCATCAGCAGAATGAAAATGCCGATCAGTGCGCCCGGCAGGACATTCCGGATGAAAATCGGCATCCGGAGCTGGTTGTAAAGGGTCCGGAATTCCTGGAATTTGGCATTCCCGCCCGGCGTCTTCTGCAAAGTGTCCAGCGCCGTGGTCATGTAAACCGTATCCAGATTCTGCTTCTCCGACAGCGGTTTGTCCTTTCCGATGATATGCCGCTGTTCCGGGATGGCGGCGATCCGCGTCGTCAGTTCCTTCCGGATCTCCGGATCGGGAATGATCTCATCGGCCACCCGGGCGCACATCTCGGTACGGATCTCACGTGCTTTTGATGCGTATTTCACGTGATTCATCACGGTCAGGACCATGCCCGCCAGCAGCAGATAGAACAACGGATTGAAACCGTTCCGCCAGGCGCCGAGGATCGCGGCCATTTTCTGTTCATGGGCCGACCTCGCCGCGGACGAAGAGCCGCCGCCGAACCACACACTCCGGTTTAACACGCTGGAAAACATCGTGACAAAGACAGCAAACAAATTGAAATCCCGCAGCGACTGGATGTCATACGGATTGATGAAACTTTCTCCCCGGACCCGGTCCGCCATCACCGGCACGATCTCGTCCCACCATGAAAAATTCAGCAGGATGAACATGGTGAAGACAAATATGATCGGATAAGTCAGCAGCCCCTGGATCGTGTCGGTGATCAGCAGCGCCAGCGATCCGCCGGAAAGCAGGATCACCATAGCCAGGATCAGCACGCCCAGAATGACCAGCGCCAGCGTCTGAATTCTGAATCCGAATATTTCGGTGTAATGCGGAATGCCCAGCAGATAAATGAAGAACCGCGCGGAGATCGCCGGCACTATGGTATTGGTCAGCATCTCGACCGAAGTCCGCAGTATCGCGCAGAACAGCCGGAACGAACGGCTGTAACGCAATTCCAGAAACTGTCCCATGCTCATGGCCTTGGTTTCCCGCAAGCGGTAAGTACAGAACCCGGTCAGCGAGAGCACCAGCGAGAGCGGCGCCATCAGTCCGCTCCAGAATCCGGTGGAAAATCCGGTCCGGTAATGCACCTCGATATATGACACCAGCGCCATCACGCTGATTCCTGCCTCCATGGTCCCGACCGAGAGCAGATAGCGTCCGCAAATCCGTCCGCCGGCCAGAAAATCCGGCACGCCGCGGATATATTTCCGCATGTGAAAAGCCATGTACAGAACTCCTGCAAAAGGCAGGACCACGATCAGCCAGTTATACCAGGTCAGCATTGATTCTTCTCGCGTTCACAGACGTTTTTACAGAAAACGGCTGCGGATGTTTATTGAATTCGAAACTTGAACTGAAATGAATCAGAACAGCGGATTTGGCGTTGGGTTGTCGATCGGATAGTAGTAGGTCGTACCGTCAATCTTCTTCGCAGTATAACCCCATGGCTCTGTCGCTCTCGTGACGAATATCTGTCTGGCATTAAGTCCCTGGACATTTCCGGCAACAAAGAGAAAGTTTGCTTTGTTCAAATGTTTGGAAACACAAACCTGGCCGAGGGCCTTGACATTCAAAAGCGTATTGATGGTTGACCCCCAGGTTCCGGTTCCGCCGGTCATGGTGTAATGACTGTTGCTGGTGGTATCCATTTCAGCCTGCGCTCCGGCCTGATTATCCATGCAGATCGTGATCCGGCTCGGGTTTTTGATCTTTTTCACCGAAGTTTCAGGCAATGCGCCAAAATAGGAATAACTCGTATGATGGGACAAATTAGCTTTGCAAATACCCCGGTTGGTGGATGGGCAGATGAAGGTCTTGGGCAATTCTCCGAAACCGCCATAGGTAGTGTCGTTGATCTGTGCCCGTCTCGCCTTGTCCGAAGCTCCGACATATTGGAACAGGGGAACGGTCCACACCTGTTTCTTATTGTATTGGATGATAAGGAACACCAGATATTCATTGTTGTCGGAGAGATACATATGGAATGCCATCCCGAGTTGTTTGAGATTGGAGGTGCAGCTGCCGGAACGCGCCCGCTGACGGGCCGCATTCAAGGCCGGGAGAAGCATTCCGGCAAGGATCGCGATGATCGCGATCACGACGAGGAGCTCTATCAGTGTAAAACGGCAATCCGTTTTACGCTTCAGATATGAAAGATGAGGAATGAGAGACGGGTTGGCGGAAGATTTCTTCATTTTTATTCCCTTTCCTGAAAATTGTTATTGTCCGATCTGCGGATTTCCGGTCAGATCACGATATTGTTTCTGCACATCGGCGGCAAACCTTTCCACGGTCGTCTGATACAGGTCGCGGGCAAATTCCGGCGTGAATTCCCGGTATTCGGATTTCACCGGACGCTTGCAGCCTTCGAAATGTTCTTCTTTCAAGACCCCGTAATGTTGGGGATATTTCGTCTCCTCCAGCAGTTCCGGCTGGAAATATTCCGGATTGATCGCATAATTGATCGACGCTTCCCACAGGCCGCCGTGATTGATCCGGGCGATCTGATGTTTCTCATAATACGCTTTGATCACATCCTGATTGTAATCCAGCGACCCGACCGCCATGACCCTCATGCCGTGAAAATCACCGGCGATCTTTTCGTAACCGCCCTTGTAGCCGCTGTGGTCGCCGGCAGTTTCCTCTTTGACGATATCCTTGATCAGCTGTCCGGCCGGGCCGTGCGCGCCGAAAAACACACAGAGCTTGAATTGATGTTCGAGGGCGAAAGTCTCCAGCAGTTCCATATACAGCGCCTTGCAGATTTCCCCGCCGGTGAACACGCCCGGATACAGCCCCGGCTGCGGGGTGTATTCGGTAAAATGCGGTTTGCCGTAGCGTTCCCGCAGCTGGGCATGCGTCTGATGCGGACGCATTCCGCTCGGCGCGAACGGGATCATGGGAAAAACGATCCCGCCGGTGATTGCCGCCGCGTCCAGGCACCATTGATACCCTTTGCAGGGGTCGATCCCGAGCGCATTGCATTCCTCATGGTATTCCACCGGACCGGCCGCGGCGTAAATGATCGACGCCCGCTCCTTCTCCCGGTCGAACTCATACGGAGTGAGTTCTTCGAATTTGTGCATGTTTCTGCTCATGGTGCAAACCTTTCTCATATGGAAAAATGTTCTTTAAGATGTTTCCGCATATTTTCGAATGAACAATGCGAGGCCAGACAGCAGTATTTCAGATATCCGTTTTCCCGGACGAATTTTTCCGCCTTCGGATTGATCGTGCCGCGGCCGGTGACCAGCTGTCCCCACCAGCCGAAATGCCAGCGGGGGACCGGATGCCCTTCCGGACGGGGCGACAGATTGCAGCGCCATTCCTGCGGGAAACAGTTCAGAAACGCTTCCCGTTCATTCAGCCAGGTGGAAGTGAACAGCGTATGGCTTCCGAACCGGAACTGGGCCTCCTTCATCAGCAGCAGGAAACAATGCGGCAGGTAGTCCGGATCGTCGAAAATCGACTTGGGCCCGACCGCATTGGCAATGTGGAAAGTGACCTGTCCCGGATCCAGATTCGGATGCTCGGACGGCGGATCGTATTTCAGGCTGCCGCAGTTCCACGACGCCGGAGCCTTCACGCCTACCGCGTTCGGATAATTCAGTTCCGCCCGTTTCGCCGCCAGATCCCTGATCTCATTCCACATGGTCTCTTCGAACTCCTCCGGTTCAAGCGCCGCCAGCTCGTCCGCCCGGCTCAGAATTTTCTGACACTCGGGATTTTCTGCCCAGGCCGCGGGCGGATAATTCAGACCGTGATAGAGCAGAGGCGTATGGTCGCGGATCAGTTCGCCGGGCTTTTTCTCCGGGAATTTCGGCATCAGCCATTTCCGGGCGAAGAAAAACGACACCCGGGCAAATCCTTCCACATACTTGCAATGCTCTTCCAAAGTCTTGAGTTCAGGCATCCTTCAGCCTCTTTTCCGTTTGAAATTGTATCCCCAGGCCTGCTTGACCGGTTCCACCGTTTCCGGCGCCGGAGCCGCTTCCGGCGTCAGCTGCTGCGAAAGTTCACAGAGCACCGCCGTCATCTCGTTGCCGGTCTCCGCCACGAATTTCGAGGTGGACGCCTCATAGCCGCCCGAGTTCGGGTCGAACGCATCCAGGGTCGGAATGTAGCACAGGATGAACGACAGCTGGCTGAACCAGGTGAACGGGAATTTCGACTGGGCCTTGAAATCCAGCGCATATTGAGCGAACATTTCGCAGGGAGTCGAACCGATCACCAACGGACCGATC
>SUWI01000330.1 GCA_015061565.1 Lentisphaerota bacterium | reverse complement strand
TAGTTGATGATCTCGAAGACCCCGTTCCCGATCAGGTTTTTCACTTCCTCAACTACCGATTTCACCGTGCGCGAACGCAGCGGTCCCCGGATGGACGGGATCATGCAGTAGGCACAGCAGTTGTCGCAGCCGTCCGCGATCTTCACATACGCATAATGCGGCGGCGTCAGCTGCACCCGCGGGGTTTCGTGGCTGTAAATGTAAGCCGGTCGGGCAGGACATTCCGCCGTATCCGACTTTTCCCCGGACAGGGCCAGCGCGATTTTTCCGGCATCGGCGACCTGATCGATCCGCATCCAGACGTCCACATACGGATATTTCGCCAGTTCATTCGGATCGGCCCATTCCACAAAACAGCCCGCCACGATGATCCTGCGGCCCCGCCGCGCCTGTTTCCAGCGTTTCAACGCGGTTATGCGTTCGGACGCTTCCTCCCGGGCAGCTTTCAGAAAGGCGCAGGTATTGATGAACTGGATATCCGCCTCTTTTTCATCATCGGTCAGGGCAAAGCCGCTGCACAGGAAAGACGCTGCCGCCAGTTCGGTATCCACAAAATTTTTGGCACAGCCGAGACTGGTTATGATGATCCTGCCGGCATAAACCGGCGAATTTGTTTTGTTCTTGATTTTCTTCAAGATGCGACTCCAAAATACAGTTAACAGGTAATTTAGCACACTTTGACGGTTTTCGCAAATGATAAATCAAAGATTTATTGGGATTTTTCGCGCTGCGCCTTGCCAAAGTAAACGCTACTAAAATGAGGTCGGTTGCGTTTAATCTGTCAATCTTGCGTTTACTTTGGCAAGTGACGAAAAATACGGGGTTTCGTATCGCGTCAGTCACATTGGGCAGGTAAAAGTTTCTATTTACGAACGGAAACGGAGAAAACAGAGGATACTGAGAATACGGAGGACGCGTAAAACAGAAGCGGCACCGGGATAGAAAATCAGAATGAAAATCCTGGTTTTCCGGGTCTGATCATGGACTTCCGCGAAACTCAGTATCCTCTGTATCCTCCGTATGAAAAGTTCGCGGGTTTCAGACCGGCCGACTTCTCAATTCGACTGACCGGATACCATCCTGCCGGTCTTGATCGTTCCCCTGGTCCTGCTGTTTGCGCCTCCCGTTTTCAGGAATCCA
Organism: Lentisphaerota bacterium; assembly: GCA_015061565.1. Lineage (GTDB taxonomy): Bacteria > Verrucomicrobiota > Lentisphaeria > Victivallales > UBA1829 > SIG94. The sequence goes on along the minus strand of SUWI01000330.1, from coordinate 3,334 downwards.
ATCCGTGCTGTCGGCTGAAAATCCGCTTTTTTTTCCGAAACCGCTTGATTTTTGCCGAAACCGGGTTATTTTATTGATAAATCGATTTATCAAACAACCTTGGAGAACCGGATGAAGTTACGGCAGGCGACGATCGCGGATGTGGCCGAACGGGCGGGCGTGACCCGCAGCGTGGTCAGCGTGGTTCTGTCCGGACACCGGAGCACGGTCCGGGTGTCCGAATCCACGCGGAGCCGGGTGATGCAGGCGGCGCGGGAGATCGATTACCGGCCGAGCCTGATCGCCCGCGGACTGCAGGAGCGCAAATCCTTTCTGCTGGCCTATCTCTGCACCGGCGGGGGCTCCTGGGGTGTTTCCACCCGGCTGCTCCGCAGCATCCAGACCGCCTGCCGTCAGAATCATTATTCGCTGGCGGTCTATCCTTCCGAAAATCTGGAAGAGGAGCGGATCAATCTCCGCGCCGCGCTGGACCGGCAGGTGGACGGCATCATCGTTTCCCCTTATATGGATATCGACAAGACCAATGCGGAACTCTTCCGGGAAATTGCCTCCGGGGGGCTGCCGGTCGTCCAGATCGGACAGATCCTGCCGGGGATCCCGTGGGTGGCGCGGGATTGCCGCCGGATCGGATCCGAAGCTGCCCGGATGCTGATCCGCGCCGGTCGGAAGCAGATCGTTTTCATTACTTATGACAATTACGATGATCCGTTGACCGGGCCGGTCTCCCATGCCGAATATGAGGGTTACCGGGAGGAAATGGAGGCCGCCGGACTGCCGCTGAACGTGATCCCGATTTCGCTTGCCATACGTTCCGCCGCCGGTAATGTGAATTACAAATCCGGGGTCATGGAACAGGCTTATCTGCAGATCCGGGATTTTCTGGCCCGGAACTCGATCTGCCCGGATGCGGTGCTGGCAAGTTCCAATTCGCTCGGCTATGCCGCGGGGCTTTGCTGCCGCGATTCCGGATGGCAGATCCCCGAACAGACTGCGATCGTTTCCTGCAGCGACGATTATGTGCTGCCTTCGGTCATCCTGCCGAAACTCTCCGGCTTTCCGCTGGCCGCCGCCGAGATCGGCCGCACCGCGGTCCAATGGTGCCTCGATCCGGCTTCCCGTTCCGAGGCGGCGCCGATTCGTCAATTCTACCGCGAAGAAGAAAGTTTTCAGTCGATAAAAAATAACAACAAAACCAATGGAGGTATTCCATGTGCAAAGAAAGACGGTCAGCCGTAAAATGGAAGCAGGACAAGAGCCTGTTTTCATCATTCATCTTTCATTATTCATCATTTGAGCGTAAAAAGGGCCGTTTTACGCTCATAGAGCTCCTGGTCGTCATCGCGATCATCGCCATTCTGGCGGGCATGCTGCTGCCGGCGCTGAACAAGGCCCGGAAGACCGCCCGCGGACTCGCCTGCAAGAACAATCTCAAACAGTGCTCCCTGGTGTGGCAGTTCTACGGCAGCGACAATAACGACTGGATCATGCCCATCGACCCGATCGGGACCGGCACGGATTCCGGCGCTTTCCATTTCGTTCAGATCATCGATTATTTCAAGATTTCCCGCAAGACTTCGACCACCCGTGCTTCGTACATCCTCTACTGCGGCGACGGGAACAAGCCGGATCATACCGATTATGTCAGCTTGAACGCCAATTCACTGTTCCGCCCCTGGTACCTGACTGCCGGGACCTCCGCCGCTTCCATTATTTATTCCTACGGCGCGAACGCGCTGATCGCTCCGTGGGCGACCAAATACGACGGCGCTTCCTACGGCACGGTCATCATGCGGAAATTCGGCGGCATCAAAGAGGTCTCTGCGACTTTCCTCTTCGGCGAAGCGCGCCGCCGCGGACTGGTCCCCTATACGCAGGATTTCCTGGTGAATCACGGCGGGATCGTGAATCTGCTCTGGCTGGACGGTCATGTCGATGCCAGAAGCACTTCGTATCCGGATAAAACCGCCATCATGAACACAATTCAGAAATATCTGTTCACCACCACCCGCGAAGGGGCTCCGTGGCAGATGCTGAAATAATCCATTCTGAAAATCAACCAATAATTTTGGAGTAGAAAAATGAGTTTTTCCAAGGAAAAGAGGACCATCCTTTTCACCGGCTACACTGCCATGGGCAGCGGCCTGAGTTTCGAACAGTTCAAAACCGCGGCGGACAACGCGAAAGCCGCCGGCTTTACGCATGTGGATCTGGGCAGCGCCATGCTGGACCGCTCCCGCTGGCAGCTCGACAACAACGGCAAATATGCGCCCGGCTATGACTTTTATCCCGAATACACCGCGGTGTTCGCCGATCCTTTCAAATTCTGCTGCCCGAAAGCGCTGAAAAAACATCTGCCCGCCGACGTCATCAAAAAGAACTGTGACGAATTGAAACGCCGCGCGGCTTATCTGAAGTCCATCGGAATGAAAGGCTGTCTGATCGGCGCTTTCCCGCAATGGCTGCCCGAATCGGTCTATGAGGAACATCCGGACTGGCGCGGCCCCCGGTGCGACATGCCGTTCCGCAGCCGCCGCGCCTATTTCGCCCCGTGCGTGGACAATGAGGAAGTGCTGGCTCTCTACCGGGAATCCTGCCGGGAACTGAGCCGGATCGCGCCTTGTCTGGACACGCTGATCTTCATGACCAATGATTCCGGGACCAGTTTCTGCTGGCATAAGGATTCCTATCCGGGCAAGAACGGTCCTGCCGCCTGTGAGAACCGGTCCATGTCCGGCCGGGTCGGCGGATTCCTGAAAGCACTGGAAGAAGGGCTCGGCGGCGCTGCCCCGCTGGCTTATTCCTCCTGTCTCGGTTTCTGGTGCTTCAGCGGCAAACTCCGTCCGCATGAAGGCAACCTGAAGAAGGAAAACATCTGGTTCGTGCGCCCGCCGCAGGACAAACCGGCGATTTTCGAAAATCCGCTTTCGATGCTCGAAGAACTGGAGAATGCGGCGGACGGCGATCCGGATGTGATCGTGGTCAATATCGAACAATGCCAGCTGATGTTCCGGAAGGGCGGCGTCTATTTCGAACTGCTCCGGAAATTCGCCAAGCAGCCTACGCACGGGGTCACCGACCGGATCCTTTTCCTGAAGGACCTCATCAAATCCATGAAACTGGATGACACCAACCATCTCCTCGATGCCTGGCAGTATCTTTACCGCGGCGTCGACGACACCTCGCTGCGCCGTCTCTTCTATTACAGTGTTTCCCTTTACGGCTGCATGAGCTGCCGGTTCCTGGTGCGGCCCTTCGTGCCGATGCCCGAACTGCTGACCGAAGAAGAAAAATCCTATTACAAACCGCATGTGTTCGATTCGCTCGACCGTCAGGA
>SUWI01000023.1 GCA_015061565.1 Lentisphaerota bacterium | reverse complement strand
TGGTGTCCACACCCAGCGTTTCCGCTTTGACCCGGTCGATGTCCAGATACAGCTGCGGCGTATCGGCGTTGTAGGAGGTCATGGCATAACGGCTTTCGGGCCGCATGGTGATATCCATGGCGAATTTCTTGGCGATGTTGGAAAGTTCATCCGGTTTGATATCGCCGATACCGCAGATCTGGAACGAGGCGCCGCCGGCCACGCCGAGACCCATGATCGCGGGCGGCACGAAGCAGATGATGTTCGCATCGGTGATCTCGCGCACGGCTTTCTGGACATTGCCGATGATCGCGTTCAGCTGTTTTTCCGGAGCCTTGCGCGGTGTGCGTTTGTTCCAGTGTTCCAGCTGGAGGATGCACATGCCGACGTTCTCGCCGTTGCCGGTGAGCATACTCATGCCGGAGACCTGCATGATGGAACGGATGCCGGGGATGTTTTTCACGGCTTTATCGAGGTCTTCGAGCACTTTGTTGGTACGGGCCAGCGAAGCGCCGCTGGGCAGTTCCACGTTACAGAAGATCACGCCCTTGTCTTCCTGCGGCAGGAACGAGGTCTCCACTTTGTTGAAGAGAAAATAGATCAGGGCGCCGACGCCGGCGAAGAGGATCAGCGTGATGAACGTCCGGCGGACCAGGAAACGGACCACCGCGGAGTAAATTCTGCGGCTGAAATCCAGTCCGGTGTTGAAGGGCCGGAAGATGACGGGGACATGACCGTCGGGCTTCTTCAGGATCAGGGCGCAGAGTGCGGGGCTCAGCGTCATGGCAACGAAGGTGGAGAGGCAGAGGGAAATGCACATGGTGACGGCGAACTGGATATAGATGGCGCCGACCATGCCGCCGTAGAAGGCCAGCGGGGCATAACAGGCCACGGTCACCAGCGTTGTGGCGATGATTGCGCCGGTGATCTGCTGCATGCACTTGTGCGCCGCGGCTTTCGGCTCCAATCCTTCGCGTTCCATCAGGGCCTGACAGTTTTCCACCACCACGATGGCGTCGTCGCACAGCGAACCGATCACGAGGATCAGTCCGAACATGGTGAGCACATTGATGGTGTAACCGAGCGCGAGCATGAACGAGAAGGTGGAGACCAGCGCCACGGGAATGGCGATGGACGGGATCAGCGTGGCGCGCCAGTCCTGCAGGAACAGCCAGGTGATGAGCACCACCAGCGCGAGCGCCAGAATCAGGGTCGTCACGATTTCATCCAGCGTCACGTCGATGAATTCCGTGGGGTCGTAGGCCACCGCATAGGAGACGCCTTCCGGCACGCGGCTTTCCCATTTCTTCAGTTCGGCTTTCACCCGCTGCACGGTTGCCAGCGCGTTGGCGTCCGGGTCGCGGTAAACCGCCAGACCGACTACCGGCTGCCGGTTGTACCAGCATTCGCCGGAATAGGTGCTGGCACCGACTTCGACGCGGGCCACATCCCGCAGCCGCACCACGCTGCCGTCCTTGTCGTGACGCAGGATGATGTTGCCGAATTCTTCCGGCGTGGTCAGACGTCCCTGGACGTTCAGCTTGTAGTTGACGAAACGGTTGCTGTTTTCCGACCCGATGGACCCGGCTGCCGCCTGGATGTTCTGCTTGGAAACCGCATTGTTGATGTCGTTGGTCGTAATGGAAAGACCGTCCATGCGGATCGGGTCCAGCCAGATGCGCATGGAGTATTCCTGAAGCGACATCACCGAGGCGGAGGACACGCCCTCAACACGGGTGACCGCGTCTTTGATATTGGCATCGACGTAGTTGTTGAGCTCTTTCATATCCATGACCTTGCCGTTGGTCATGTAGGCGAAGACGGCGAGGATGTCGCCGCCGCGCTTCTGGACCGTGATGCCGACCTTGGTCACGTCGGTCGGCAGCTTGACTTCGGCCCGCTTGACCGCGTTCTGCAGGTTGACCATGGCGATATCGGTATTCGTGCCGGACTTGAAGGTCACGCGGCACTGATAGTTGCCCGAGTTGTCGCTGGTGGACTGGAAATACAGCAGGTCGTCCACGCCGTTGATTTCATCTTCCAGCGGCATGGCGACGGTCTGGGCGATCACTTCGGAGCTGGCGCCGGTGTAGGTGGCGGAAACGAACAGGGTCGGCGGCGCGATTTCCGGATATTCGGCCACCGGCAGCTTGAAGAGCGAAATCAGACCGGCCAGCACCATAACCACGCTGAATACAATGGCCAGCCTCGGCCGTTCAATAAATACTTTCGAAAACATGGCTTACTTCTTCTTTCCCGCACTGCGCGGTTCGACGGTTGCACCGGGCATGGTCTTGTGGGTGCCCTGGACGATGACGGTTTCACCTGGTTTCAGCCCGGCGCGGAGCAGCTGCCACTCCGGCGTGGAATTGCCCGGGATCACATAACGTTTTTCCACTTTGTTTTCTTTGCCGACTACATAGACGAAAGCGCCGCGGCTGTCATACATGACTGCGGACGGGGCGATGGCGGGGACTTTTTTGGCCTCTTTTTTGGTCAAAGTCACGCGGACCGTGCTGCCGACCAGCAGCTTGAAGTCCTGATTCGGGAACGTGGCGTAAACCTGAATGGCATCCGTCATTTTATTGGCTTCGTTGTTGATCAGTTCGACCTTGCCCTCGGTCGGATAATCCTTGCCGTCGGAAAGCTGCAGATGGATGGACGCGGTCTTTTTGAGATTGTCGACCGAACCGAACATGGAAAGATAATCGGCGGAACTGATCGAGAAACGCACCCGGACCGGCTGGATCTGGATGATGGTGATCAGCGTACCGGACGAGGGAGTCAGGTAATTGCCTACCGTATAATTGGTGACGCCGACATGTCCGCTGATCGGGGCGGTGATGGTGGTATCTTCCAAGTTGTCGCGGGCGGTGGTCAGTTCCGCTTCCGCCGCCATCATTGCGGCGCGCGAGCTTTCCAGCGCGGATTTGGTGTTTTCCATGGTGTCCCGGCTGGCCGCTTTCTTGTCGAACAGCGAGCTGTTGCGTCCGAAACTGTTTTTCGCATACTCAAAGCGCGCTCTGCATTCCGCCACTTTTGCTTCCGCTCCTTTGACGGCCGCTTCATACTGCACCGAATCCAGCTTGTAGAGCAGCTGGCCTTTTTTCACGATGCTGCCGTCCGAGAACCCGATTTCCAGAATTTCCCCGGATACCCGCGGGGTGATGTTCACGACCGATTTGGAGACGATCAGACCCGTGTAGTTCCGTTTTTCCAGATCGTTCATTTCGATGACCTTGTCCACGGCCACCACGGCCACCGGCATCGCCGGCATTTTCGGAGCCGCGGCTCCTTTTTTCCCGCCTTTGGTCTGCGCGGTCAGCATGAACGCCGCCACGCCCGCCAGAACAATTCCGGCAATTACTTTTTTCTTCATTTCCTGATTCCTTCCTTGAATTGATTTATTATAATTTTTCCAAAGTCTGATACATCGAATCCAGAACTTCCGCAAAAACCCACCGTTTTTCCTCCGGCACATCCGCCAGCAGCTTCTGGAACAGGTTGGTCAGAAACTGATCCACCCATTCATTGATCTCTTCCCCTTTTTCCGAGAGGGTGATGCAGACGGCCCGGCGGTCCTTCTCGTCGGGTTTCCGTTCCAGCAGACCCATTTTCACCAAAGTGTCAACCTGCTGGGAGATCCCGCCCGGCGTGATCCCGAGTTCTTCGGAGATGTCACGCACCCGCACTGACTTTTCCGGACTGAACAGCACGCAGCCCATGATCTGCATCTGCGTCATGGTGATAACCGGTGCTTTGCCCTTGCTGATGGCACGTGACTGGTAATTCCGGATTTTTTCCGTAGTCTCGAGCAATTTCTTCCACAACGTGGTTTCCTTGGACACCGTTTCCATGGCTGCTTTTCACCTCCCTTTTTGTTTTCGGAAAATAAAATTATTCTCTAAATATATTACCGATTAAACAAAATTGCAAATTAAAATTCGTAAAAACTTGCTTTTTTTTTCAAAAAAGGTATATTACATCTTCATGAAAGGAAAAAACAGGGCTCGCCATGGCGGAAAAAACGTTTTACGATGAGATAGTCGAATGCCTGCGGCTGACCCGGCGCAATACGCCGGCGGTCTCCGTTTCGGACGAGGTGCTGAAAGAGTTCATGACCGATGTTCCGGTGCGTCCGGAACCCGTTTCCGAACCGGCTCCGGTTCCGGCGGAATCCGTTATGGATGCCGCGCCGATGCCGTCCGCTCCGGCCGCGCCGGCGGTTTCTGCCTCGGATGTCGCCGCCATGGGGTGGGACGATCTGGCGGCCGCCGTGGCCGGATGCCGCGCCTGCCGTCTGTGCGAAACCCGCCGCAATACCGTGTTCGAGGACGGTTCCCGTCAGGCCCGTCTGCTCTTTTTCGGGGAAGGTCCGGGCGCCGATGAAGATGCCCAGGGGGTCCCGTTTGTCGGCCGGGCAGGAGAGCTGCTCACCAAAATGATCGCCGCCATGCAGTTTTCCCGGCAGGAAGTGTATATCTGCAACACGGTGAAATGCCGTCCGCCGGGCAACCGCAATCCTGAGCCCGACGAGACCGAAGCCTGCCGCGCCTTTGCGGAACGTCAGATCGAACTGGTCAATCCGGAGGTGATCGTGGTGCTCGGTGCGGTGCCGCTGCGGTTCCTGTTCCCGAATGTTTTCGGCGGTATCCGCATGCTGCGCGGCAAATGGATGGAATACAAGGGGATCCGGGTCATGCCGACCTATCATCCCGCTTATCTGCTGCGCAATGCCTCCGCCAAAGCCGACACCTGGCACGATCTTCAGCAGGTGATGGCCGTCTTCGGCAAAACTCCCCGCCGCCGCGGACAGTGACCGGTTTTACGGGATCTCGAGTTCCATTTCCATGGTGTTGAGGCATTGGATGCCTTTGGCCGTGATGACCACCAGATCCTCCAGGCGGATGCCGCCCCAGTTCGAATAATACAGCCCCGGTTCCACACTGACCACGTTGCCGCTTTTCAGCGGATGCGGATTCAGCGGGGAAAGACGGGGATTTTCGTGGATCTCCAGCCCGACGCCGTGGCCGAGTCCGTGGAAGAAGCCGCACGGCTTGCCGTCGCGGCCGCATCCGGTCGGGAATCCCGCCTGCGTCAGCACGTCGGCTGCGGTCTGGTGCGCTTCGGCTCCGGTCACTCCCGCATGCAATATTTTTTTGGCCGCCTCGGATGCCTTCAAAACAGCCTTGAACGCCCGTTTGACCACCGGGGAAGCTTTGCCCTTGACATACGTGCGGGTCATGTCGCCCCAGTAGCCGGTCGTATCGCTGCGCGGGAAAATATCCGCCACGATCGGCTCGTCGGCCGGGATCGGGCCGCTGCCGAGGTTATGCGGTTCCGCCCCTTGCCGTCCAGGTGCGAAGATGGTGCGGCTGGCCGTGTAGCCCATGCGTTTGAAGTTTCCCTCCAGTTCCATGCGCAGGAAATCGCTGGTCAGCACTTTTCCGTGAAATTCCAGATATCCCCGGGCATTGATCTTCGAATCGATCAGGATCTGGCGGAATTCGCGCATGATCTCTTCAGTGGCGGCCTGGGACTGCCGGATCGCCTTGACTTCGGCTGCAGTTTTGCGTTCCCGTTCCGGGAAAAAGGAATCGGCCTGACAGCAGGTCACTTCGATGCCGGCGCTGCGCAGTTTTTCCGCTTCGATCAGCGGGAAACGTCCCGGTACCAGCCAGTGGTCGACCCCGAGCGCGAGGCTTAGCCTGACCGCGATGGATTCGCCCGGTTTTTCCTTGTCGATGAACTGTGAACGTTCGATCACCCTGACCCCCGGATTGGCTTCACCGGCCGCGCGGGCGTATTCGAGCGGAGACACCACGATGCATTTTTCCTCCGCGGTTTCGTAATACAGGAATTCATCGGGCGCATTGAATCCGCCGGCATACAGCAGATCGGCTGATTCTTCCGTCGATGCGATGATGAGTTTTGGAAAAGTTTTCGGATCCGGACTTGATTTTTGCTTTTTCTGCGTCATAATATACCTCATAAAGTTTTACGGTAATATATCCCTTCTTTCCGGAAGGGCAAACGGAGATCATGAAAATGAACATGGGAATTGCAATCGGCGCGGTCGCCGCGGCGTATCTGATCGGCTCGATCCCGTTCGGACTGCTGATCGGCAAACTGAACGGCAAAGACATCCGCAAGGAAGGCAGCTGCAATATCGGCGCCACCAATGTGACGCGCGTGGTCGGCAAATGGTGGGGCAAGCTCTGTTTCCTGTGCGACTTCCTGAAAGGACTGCTGCCCGCGCTCCTGACCCTGCGGTATCTGGAAAACGGCGGGGGCTGGCTGACTGCGGCCGCCGCCGTCGCGGCCGTGCTGGGACATGTCTTCCCGATCTACCTCGGATTCAAGGGCGGCAAGGGGGTCTCGACGGCTGCGGGCGCGGCGATGGCGTTGTGTCCGCTGGCGGTGGTGATCGCCGGTGCGGTTTGGGTTGCCGTGTTCTTCCTCTCGCGCTATGTTTCGCTGGCGAGTCTGGCCGCCGCGCTGGCACTGCCGGTGTCCGCCTGGCTGCTGGGTTATTTTCAGGTCGTCAGATTCTTCCCGCCGTTCGGGTTCGTGATGATCCTTTTTGCCGTGCTGGCGTTCTGGCGGCACCGTTCCAACATCGTGCGGCTGATGAACGGCACCGAAAGCCGGTTTACGAAAGAGAAAAAATAAAGAGGCGCCGTCATGTCGGAGAAGAAACACGTTCGATGGCTGCTGGATGAACTGCCCCGATTGCGGGAGCAGAACCTCATCACGGCGGAGACGGAAAACGTCTTGCGGGAGCATTACGCTGTGCGCCTCACCCCAGGCGTCAATTATTTCATGCTGGCGCTGGGGATCCTCGGCGTGGCGCTGATCGGGGGCGGCATCATCCTGATCTTCAATTATAACTGGGACATGCTCGGTCAGGCACAGCAGATCGGCGTTTCGTTCCTGCCGCTGCTGCTGGGACTGGCGGTCTCGCTCTTCACGCTGATCCGCGGAAAATCGCAGCTGTGGCGCGAGGCTTCGGCGATCCTCACGGCGGCGGGCGGCGCGGTGGCGGTCGCTTTGCTTTCGCAGATCTATCAGCTGAACGGCTCGCTCTCCGATTATATGATGCTGGTGCTGATCACCTCGCTTCCGCTGATCTTCATTTTCGACAGCATCGGACTGGCGACGCTCTATTCTTTCGGGATGTTCTCCCTGCTGGAATTCGGCTCGCCGGAGTGGCTCCGGCTGCTGATCCTGGCCGGGATCGCGGTCTGGCTGATCATGCATCTGCGGAAACAGAGCGCTTGCCGGGTTTACGCCCGCTATCTCTCGCTGCCGGTGGTGTTTTATTTGTCGATCCAGTATGCCGGACACGGCTGTGCGCCGCTGATGCTGTTCACCATCGCGGCACTCTTTCTGCTGCTTGGGTGCGAACTGCAGGACGAGGGCGAGACCTTTTGGCGGAATCCGTGGTTTCCGGCCTCGTTCCTGCTGCTGACCGTGATGCTCGCGATCGGCGCGGAAGCCAATAATCTTCTCCGGACCGGACCGGAATACCACCGGGTGTTGGGTGGAGGCCGTCCGCCGGACCTGATCGAGCGTCTTGTCCGCTTCTGGTGCGTCGAGAGCCTGTTCCTGATCGGTCTGGCGTGGATGCTCGTCCGCAATTTCATGAAAAAGAAACGGGACGTCTTCCGGGTCATGATCCCGCTGCTGATGCTGTTCGTGGCGTTCGGTTACGTTTTCCGGTCCGTGCCGGAAACGGGGTTCGTCTGCCGGGTCGGAATGAATTGTTTTATGGGCGCGTTCGGGATCAGCCTGATCTGTGCGGGCATCCGGAAAGGTTCGCTGCTGGTCTTCAATCAGGGAATGCTGCTTTGCACGGTATTGTTCACCCTGCGGTTCCTTTCGGCGGATCTCGGTCTGGTCGTGCGCGGGATCGGCATGATCGCTGCCGGTCTGATCATCATCGGTTCGAATGTGTATCTCACGCGGAAAAACCGCAGCGGAAAGGAGGCCGGCCATGAAACGAAGTGACCTTATCCGGCTGGTCTGTTATCTGGCCGCAGTCGCGTTCATTCTGTTCCATCCGGTACGGACCGTCCTGCGTTTCTCGTTCCCCTCGTCGAAAGGCGTTGAGGTCCGGTTTCGGGTCACCGCGTATGATCCGTACGACCCGATGCGGGGCCGCTATGTCCGGCTGAATCTGAGGGATGCCTCAAGGGTCCGTCTGACGAAGAAAAACCGCGATCTGGGCTTCCGTTCCGGTCAGCCGGTTTTTGCCGTGCTGGATATAACGGGTCCGGCCATCATCGATCTGGTCGCCGAACGGAAAGAGGTCCCTCCCGGCAGATTTTTCCTGCCGGTCCAATACCAGTGGTTCAACCGGGACTGGGATCCAAAAAAGAAAAAAATGCAGAAAACCGGGATCCATACGGTCAAGCTGCCGTTCGAGCGGTTTTATCTGAACGAAAAGAAAGCGCCGGAAGTCGAGCGGCTGCTGCAGCAGCGGAACACCAAAGCGGAATTGTCCGTGATCATCTTTCCGGACGGGGTTTACCGGGTGCATGACCTGATCGTGAACGGTCAGTACGTGCGCGGACGCTGAATCATTTCTTTTCCAGCTGGTCGATCAGCGCCTGGACAAAAGGCAGGTCATCCGGTGTGACGTGTCCGGCCAAATCCCGGAGCAGTGCCGCGAATCGGTCTTCGGGTATCGGCGGCAGTTCCTCGAAGCTGCCGGACTGCCGCATGCCGATGATGGTATCCACGCCGACTTGCCGCGGAGTGGCGGTGTCGAAGGAATCGGCCTTGCCGGGCAGCAGCAGCGAACACAGTACCATGGGATTGTGATGCACCAGCAGCAGAAGTCCGCCGGTGCTTTTGTTGCGGTAAACCGAATGGGTCTGGAATGTATAGCCTTCCATGAAAAACTCCTTTCCGGATAATATAATCCCGCTTTCGCGCCCCTTCAAGGGAAAAATCACTTGATTATTGCGTGAAACGGGATATATTTATTTAAAACAGGGAGATTTTTATGAATCTGGATATCGAAAAACTGCAGCAGGTCATGGATGAGGCTACCTCCAGCGGTGAGGAATGCGGCTGTCAGCTGGCGATCTATCAGCATGGGAAACCGGTTCTGAGTCTGGTTTCCGGCTATACTTCCGCCGAACGGAATGAAAAAGTCACGGAAGAGACCATGTTTCCGATTTTTTCCTGCGGGAAAAGCGTGATGGCGACCATCACGCACATCCTGGTCGAACGCGGCATCATGGATTACGAGGCGCGGATCGCGGATTACTGGCCGGAATTCGGCTGCAAAGGCAAGGAGGACATCCGGCTGTGGCAGGTGATGAGCCACCGGACCGGTCTGCATAATCTGCCCGAGCTTGATTCGTTCGACTGTCAGGGCGACTGGGAATACATGTGCCGGAAAATGGAGCAGGCGGTTCCCGCGGTGCCGCCCGGAACCAAGTGCAATTATCAGGGGACCACCTACGCCTGGCTGCTGGGCGAACCCGTCCGCCGGGCGGCCGGCAAAAGCATGCAGCAGCTGATTCGCGAGGAGATCTTCCGGAAGCTCGAGATCGATGATTCGTTTGCTTACGGGACGACCGCGGAACAGGACAGGAAGTGCGCCAGGGTGGATGCGACCCGCAAGCCGGACAGCTGGTGCGAAAAGGCGTTCGAATCCCTGCCGATCCGGCATGGGTTCGTGCCGTCCTTCAACGGCTGCGCCAATGCGCTGTCCCTGGCGAAATATTATTCCGCGCTGGTGACGGAAACCGACGGGGTGCGTCTGCTGAAAAAGGAAACGCTGGACAAGGCGACGAAGTTGTGCCGTCATCCGGACGATCCGATCCCGCCGGGCGGGACCTGGGCGAAATTCGGCCTGGGTTACGCGCTGCTCGGGGAAGGCGATTCTCTGGGGATCCGTTTCGGGCAGGGCGGCGCGCTCGGTTCGGAAGGCTTTGCCGACCGCGGAACCGGATTCGCGCTGGCCTTTACCAAGAACAAGGATCTGCCGGAGCATCCGAGGCATATGATCCGCAACCGGATCTCCGCCGTGCTGGGATTGCCGGAACGGATCTGGTAACCGGTTTTTTCCGGTTGGAAACCGGTGAAATGGACATTAGATTCCGATAAAACCAATATTTTTTTGAAAGGTGAAAAAATGAAAAAATTGTTGACTCTGACTGCAGCAGCGTTGGTCAGTCTGCTGCCCGTATTGCAGGCACAGGAAGCTGAAGAGGAAGCCCCGAATCCGGACGCTCCAGCCAAAGCCGCGCCAGCGGCCGGTTCCAAAGCAAAGGCCGATAAGAAAGCCGCAACGGATAAGGAAGCGGCTCCGGCCAGCCGTTTTGCCGACCAGCAGAAGAAAATTGAAAAAATCCGGGAAAAATTGAAAACCGCCCAGAAAACTTCCGAACGCAAGAAATTGAACGAAGAGTTGGCAAAGGAGCAGAAAGAATTGAAAAATCAGCTCAACCATGAGCTGAAGCCGCTGAAGAAACAAATCGACCAGCTGAAAGAACGGGTCCGTCTCAGCTCCGGTGCCAGCCGCGAAAAACATCAGAAAGAACTGGCCGAGAAGGAAGCAGAAATCAAGGGCATAGAAACCGAGGCGAATCTGGAAAAATGGACCGGTACCCCCGAACTGGCAAAAGGTGCCGCTCCCAATCCCGGATCCGGCAAAAGTGTGTCGAAGAACAAAAAAGGCGCCAAAAGTAACAAGTCTTCCAAAAGCAAAAAAAGCAAGAGCGGAAGAAGCAAAAAGAAAAAATGATCACTGATCCGTTACGGTGATCTCTGGATTCGGAAGGCGCAAATATGCAGTCCCATTGGATACATCTGGCAGTTTTTCTGCTTGTCCTGGCATTGGAGATCCTGACTGTGCTGCATATCCTGCTGACCATGCGCGACGATTCCGAGCGGGCGTCGCTCTGGCTGATCCTGGTCATCCTGCTGCCGGCTTTCGGCATGCTGCTTTATCTGGTCGCCGGCATTTCCCGCCTCAATACGTTCGGCCGGCGCATCTCGCATTCGGTCGACCGTTTCCTGCAGGAGCGTGCGGACGCCGAGCATAATTCCCTGCGTAATTACCGCGAGGTGATGATGCAGTTCATCAAATCCCCCGATCCCGGTTCCGGAACGATGGATTTCGCCGCTGCGCTGACCCGGCTGCAGAAACGCAACAATGATTTTTTTCAGCAGGAAAACACTTCCGATGACAACCCCGTCCCTCCGCTCGGCGCGGTCGCATTGACCGGCAACCTGATCGAACTGTTCTGCGACGGCACCGATGCGTATCCGGCCATGCTGGACAGCATCCGGTCCGCCCGGAAAAGCATCAATCTGCAGAGTTTCATTTTCGCCGACGACCAGGTTGGAAAAACGATCCTGGGCGCCTTGCGGGAACGGGCGGAAGCCGGGGTCCAGGTGAATATCCTGTTCGACCGTTTCGGCAGCCTGAAATCCTGCTGGTTCCTGCTCCGCTGCCGGTCCGGGAACTTGCCGAACTTCAAGATCCGGCCTTTTTCGCATACTTCGCTGCTGACCCCCTGGCGGATCCAGCTGCGCAATCACCGCAAACTCCTGATCGTGGACGGTGTCACCGCCTTCACCGGCGGGCTGAACATCAGTCAGGAAAACATCCGCACCGCCGACCATCTCGGCATCCATGATTTCCATTGCCGCGTGCACGGTCCGATCGTCGGCGAACTGCAGTATTCGTTCCTCTGCGACTGGCTTTATGCCTCCAAGTCGCCGCCCGACCATCTTTTCCTGCGCGAATATTTCCCGTTGCCCGAACGCTGCGGCAACGATACGGTCCGGCTGATCGCCAGCGGCCACGGCTATTTCTTCGAAGGCACCGAAAGCGTCTTTTACACTGCGGCTTCGACCGCGAAAAAATCGCTGTGGATCGTCACCCCGTATTTCGTTCCCACGCACGCTTTTTCCAAAGCGCTCCGCATGGCCGCCGCGCGCGGCGTCGATGTCCGCATCATCATCCCGGCGATCAACAATCACTGGTATGTGAAAATGGCGTCCTCCAGTTTTTACGGTCCGCTGCTCGCGGACGGGGTCCGCATCTTCGAACGGAGCGAGGTCTTTTCCCATGCCAAAGCCATGCTCGTCGACGATCAATGGTCTTTCCTCGGTTCCAGCAACTGCGACGTCCGTAGTTTCCGGCTGAATTTCGAACTCGATCTGCTCACGGAAAGCGGCGATTTTCCTGCGGTGCTCCGCAAACAGCTCCAGGCTGAACTGCGCAAATCCGTCGAGGTCCTGCCGGAAGTTTTTTCACGCCGTTCCCTGTTCCGGAAACTGGCCGAGTCCGTTTGTGCGTTAATGTCACCCGTTTTATAGAAAGGTCCCCATGTCCAAGCTTACACGCCCGACTTTATCGGTCATCATCCCGATCTTCAATGAAGAGAAAACCGTCCAGACCCTGCTGGACAAGGTCCTGCATGCCGATGTGCCCGTTTCCATGGAGATCCTGATGATCGATGACGGTTCCACCGACCGCACTCCGGAGCTCTGCCGCGAATGGATCGAAAAGAACCGGAACACCACCAGCCATATCCTGAAACTGATCCGGCGGGAAAACGGCGGCAAAGGCGCCGCGGTCAAGACCGGGATCCGGGAATCGAAAGGCGCCGTGGTCATCATCCAGGATGCCGATCTGGAATATGACCCCAATGATTTTTCCCGCTGTATTGCTCCGATCCTGCACGGCGAATGCAAGGTCGTTTACGGTTCCCGCGAGGCGGACAACCGCAACCGCATGTTTTCCGCACCGTCCTTCTTCCTCGGCGGCCTGCTGCTGACCTGGTGGATCGACCTGCTTTACAATGCCGAGCTGACCGACGAACCGACCTGCTACAAAACGTTCGACGGCGATCTGCTGCGTGCCATGCCGATCTCAGGTGACAAATTCGACTGGGAACCCGAGATCACCGCCAAGCTGCTCCGTCTCGGATTTGAGATCCGCGAAGTGCCGGTTTCCTATCATCCCCGGCCCGTCGGCGAGGGCAAGAAAATCAAATGGCGGGACGGTCTGATCGCCCTCTGGGTCGCGCTGTTCTGGCGTTTCGCTCCCATCGGAAAACTGCGCCGGGACCTGGCTGCGCACTCCGTTCCGTTTGCGGAAATCATCCGCCGGCGCCGGATCTCCTCCTGGTCCATGGCCATAGTGTTCATGATCGCTTTCCTGATCCGTCTGCTGACCGCCCTGCCGGGTCTGTCTTCGCCCCATCTGCTGATGCGTCCGGACAGCGCCGCGTTCCTGGCCGATGCCGGCCGCGGCATCTTCACGGAACTGCCTTCCATCCACAAGCCGTATCCGTCCGCCTGGCGGAAATGGAAAAAGGATACGCCCGATTTCCGGAAAGTCTACGGCAGCGAGACCCGTGCTCCGCTGTATCCGGTCTGGCTTTCTCTGGTTTTCGGCATCGGTTCCCGCAGTCTGCCGTTTGCCATTGTCATGGGCTGTCTGCTCGGCGCTCTGGCATGTCTGCCGCTGATGCTGGCGGGTCACTTGTTCGGCAGTCCGCGCGTCGGCATTGTCGCGGGCCTGCTGCTGGCGGTGAACCCGACCGCGATCGCCTACAGTCCGCGGTTCCTGCCCGATACCCTGTTTCTCCTGATCGTTGCAATGCAGGTGTGGTTCTTCCTGCGGTTCATCAAAAATGCTTTCGGAATGAACCTGATCGTTTCCGTGCTGCTGGCGGCCGTCGGCGCACTGATCCGGCCGGTGAACGGCTTGTGGGTCCTGCCGTGCATCGTGATGCTGTTTTTCCTGCGGAAGATCCCGCTGCGGCGGCGGGTCGGTTTTATGGTCACGGCCCTGGTGTTTTTCAGCGCGGTCCTGCTGCCCTGGCTCATTGCCTCGAACCGTGCCGGGATCGGCTGGCGGATCGACACCATCGGTTCCGAGGCCCTGCTCAAAAACACGGCCGCGCTGGAAAGCTCGGTCACCGGACGCAAAGCCTCCGATCTGGCGGCCGCCTACCGGGCGGAGATGTATGAACGCTATGCCGCCGAACCGGTCAAGTTCGCCACGCTCGGCGCCCAGCTGGATGAACGCGATGCCTTCCTGTTCCGGAAGATCCTGCGTCATCCTTTCCGTTATCTCGCCCAGCACTTCAATCCGGCGATCCTGCAGCAGGAACTCGGCGGCATTTTCCTCAACCTGGGGATCTATTCCCGCCCGAATTTGTTTTATCTGAAAATGCTTTACGTTTTCTCCGTGATCCTGTACATGTTCACCGTCCTCGGACTGGGCTGGTACTGCATTGCCGCGGCCGACCGCCGGAGCTGGCTGCCGGTCCTGCTTTTCCTGCTCCTCGCCGGCTATTACCTGCTGATGCCCGGCTCCATTGCCGAACCCCGCTACCAGCTGCCCGCGCTCCCGTTCATCTGTCTCACCGCGGCGTTCGGACTGGTTTATTTCTACGGCGTAGTCAAAGAAAGAAAGGCCCCGTCCGGCTTTTGAAACGGAAAGAGACTTTATGAATACTGTACCTCAAAATTGGCAGGACCGCACGGAACTGCTGCTCGGTCCTGACCAAGTCGGACGGCTGAAAAAAGCTTCGGTCCTGGTGGTCGGTCTCGGCGGCGTCGGCGCGGTTGCCGCCGAAATGATCTGCCGGGCCGGCGTCGGCTCGATGACCATTGCCGACGGCGACCGGATCGAGCCCACCAATCTGAACCGTCAGCTGCCCGCGCTGGTTTCCACGCTGGACCGTTACAAGACCGAGGTCATGGCGGAACGTCTGAAAGCGATCGATCCCGAATTGGACCTCGAATTCCGTACTGAATTTCTGGAAGGCGATGCCATTCCCGCTTTGCTGGATTCGCGCCGGTTCGACTGCGTGCTGGATGCCATCGATTCGCTGACCCCGAAGATCCAGCTGGCCCGGGCGTGTCTGGAAAAACATATCCCGCTGGTCGCCTGCATGGGGGCAGGGGCCCGGCTCGATCCGGAAAAGATCCGGTGCGCGGATATTTCCAAAACCTTCTGCTGTCCGCTGGCGCGGGCCTACCGGACGGGTCTGGCAAAGCTCGGCATCCGCAAGGGGATCCAGGCGGTATTCTCCTCGGAACCGGCGATCCGTTCGGCGATCCGGGAAGATTCCAGTTCGCCGCACAAGCGTTCGACGACCGGCACGATCTCCTTCATGCCGGCGGTATTCGGCTGTCATTGCGCCGCCGCGGTCATCCGCACTCTGCTCCGGGAGCCGGACCAGGCATGAGCTTTTCCGGGCTTATCTTTCCCAGCCCTGGATCTTGTAATTTTTCTCGAAGAGCTTGCGTTCGGGGCCGCCCGAATCCGGCCGGAACCAGATCTCGAACCGCGCACCGTAATATTGCTCCCACCGTCCTTCGTAAATGGTGAAGTTCATGGCGGAAAAGAATTGTTCCCGCGGGTCGTCCGACCAGCCGGGAATGCAGTTTGAGCTCATTTTCAGCCGTTCGACCGAGAGCGGCGTGCCTTTCGTGATCTCGAACGCTTTCAGGTAAATCGAGCCCTTTTCGCCGGGATTGCACCAGACGGCGGCTTCATAAATCCCTCCCTGAATGCCGTTCCGTAAAATCAGATCGGGTCCGCCCCGGCGGAAACTGTCGGCGGGAAGACATTTTTTCCAGTCTTTCAGGTTTTCCGGCAGCTGCGAAAATTCCTTTTCGGTGCGGGCGAGCGCTGCCGCCGTCATC
The DNA here is from genome assembly GCA_015061565.1 of Lentisphaerota bacterium. Lineage (GTDB taxonomy): Bacteria > Verrucomicrobiota > Lentisphaeria > Victivallales > UBA1829 > SIG94. The sequence continues at coordinate 18,599 of SUWI01000023.1, read as the reverse complement.
TGGCGTCCGGGAAAATTGCTCTGGTCGACAATATTCACCAGCGCCTTGCCGCAGGAAAAACGCGTGTGCCAGGTATTGCCGCGATGTTCCGTTTTATCGCGGGGAAACAACGGCGAACTGTTCCATGCCCTGCCGTCCAGCCCGATCTCGAAACGGAACTGGAATTCCAGCGCCGGATCCCCGACTTTTTTCCCGTTTGGTCCGGTCGGCAGGAAGTGGGCGTAAAACTGGTTCAGGGACGCTGCAATGGTCCCGTCCGGATAACGGAAATAGCGGACGGCGTGAAGACCGCTAAGGGGGTCGCGGTATAACCGCCATTCGGAATTGCAGGCCAGATATTGCAGAAAAACCGCTTCGGTTTCGGGCCGGGCCAGCAGTTTTTCCAGCGCGGGGATCCGGCAGTCGGCATCGTCGGCGAGTTTCGGACCTTTGCCGATCGCGGAAACCACTTCCTGCTGAAAGGATTTCTCCGGTGCGTCGCGCCAATGGGACCGGTTGAAAAAATGCACGCTGGACAGTTCTTTTTCCGGTTCGGCCAGCCGGACATTTTCCGGCAATTTCAACTTGTCGGCGAACGTGTCACGGGTCGCTTCCTCTACACGCTTAAATAATTTTTTCGCCTGTTCCGGCAGCAGTTTCGCACCGTCGCGGGCGAGCAGGATAAGCTGCTTACGGTTCTGCGGCATCAGAACACCGGGATATTTGCCGATCACATAAACTTCCGTCCGCTTGAATTTGAGCCGGGAATTTTCCCCATGGAGTTTGAGCAGATTGTCCTGCCGTTCCCAGCGGAAGTCGATCCGGGGCTCCTGGATATCTTTCCCCGTGCGTTTTTTGTAATCCCGACGCATCTGTTCTTTTAGCTTGAGCACTTTCTCGGAATACACCAGTTCGGCCGTGCCGTCGGTTTTGAAACGGAAGGACGGTCCCATTGGCTTGATTTCACCGGAATTTTCCGGGATGGAAACATGCCACAGACCTTCGGTCAGATCCGGCTCGGCGCCGGACAGAATAACGGATGAACACAGACTCAGCAGCAGAAAGACGGCAGATTTTTTCACGGTAGGCTCCTTGTGTTGTTTTGGTAATTTACGCAGTGAAATCTGAAAAATCAAGTGAGAATCCCGGAATCCCGCATGTTTTTCCGACTGTCCTGTTACATTTTTTCCGGCACCAGTAAAAACGCACTTGAAAGAATGGCGGATGCGAATTATATTGCCCGATGTAGAATTTTGCTGTCATCGCGGCAGACCGTGCTCCGGATGACGGTTTTGATCAGCACGGAAAAGAGGAGAATTCATCATGACCGGAAAACTTTTGATCCCGATGGCCGTTTTACTGCTCGGAACGATCTGCGGCTGCGCCACCACCAGCACGGAGGAATCCAGAGAGTCGAAACTTGTGAAGGTCCATAACTTCCTGAAACATGCCCAGGTCTATTATCTGGCCACGGTCGACGGCGACCAGCCGCGCGTCCGTCCCTTCGGCACCATCCTGATCTTCGAAGGCAAACTCTATATCCAGACCGGCCGGAAAAAGAACGTTTCCAAACAGATCAAAAAGAACCCGAAAGTGGAACTCTGCGCCTTCGACGGAAAAACCTGGCTGAGACTTACCGGCAAGCTCGTGGATGACAACCGCATGGCGCCCAAAGCCGCAATGCTGGATGCCTATCCCGGACTGAAAAAGATGTACAAGGTCGAAGACGACAATACCCAGGTCCTGTATTTCAAGGATGCCGAAGCGGTGTTCAATACCTTCGGACAGAAACCGGTCGTGCTGAAATTCTGAGGCGATTCTGCCGCGGGCGAAAATGAAATACCGCCGGATCGATGTATATGTGCCGGAGACCCATGCCGAGGCCGTGAAACAGGCCATGTTCGAGGCCGGCGCGGGCAGGATCGGCAATTACGACTGCTGCTGTTTTCAGACGGTCGGCCGGGGACAGTTCCGCCCGCTGGACGGCTCCAGCCCGTATCTGGGTTCAGCCGGGCAGGTGGAACACGTCACGGAATGGAAACTGGAGATGATCTTTCCGGAAGAAAAACTCCGGGAGGTCATTGCCGCGCTGCGGCGGGCGCATCCTTACGAGACGCCGGCTTTTCAGCATTGGAGCGTGGAGCTGGATTGAGCTGCTTCGAATCGCAGATCTTTTCTTCCTTCAGGTGTTCGAGCAGAATGCGCCGGACTTCATAAACCGCAACGGGATTCATCTGGACACTGTGGCCGGACTTGACCACCAGTTCGCTGCGGACATCATCCCGGTGTGAACTGGAATATTCGACCACGCCGTCGCTGCCGCCGGGCGTATCCTTCTTGCAGTTGCCGATGATCGAGTGACGGGGCACATCGGGGCGCAGCGGAATGGCGTCGAGTGCCCACAGCGTGGGGACTTTCGGACTGAGTTCTTCCAGTCCGTTCTTGATCCGGGTTTCTAACATGGGGACTCCATCCTTCTTACGGGCTAAAGTCTTCATCGCGCTGGTTGCATCTTTGACCAGATCGGCCGGGAGTTCGATCAGTCTGGCGAATGTCCTGACCTGAGAATAACTCGCCAGGTTCGCGCCGCGGTGCGGCACGGCCAGGAAGAGGACCCTGCGGACAAACGGAACGCTTTTGTAAAGGACTATGTCCTCGAACATTTTCTTCTGTTCGGGGGTGCACAGTTTTTCGACTTCCGTCCAGGGTTTTCCGGTAACTTTGCGGACCAGGATATCGCCGGGGTCCTGCAGCAGGGTTTTGGTGAGCAGTCCGCCCATACTATGGCCGATGATGACCATGTGCCGGAACGCTTCCTTCGCCTCGGGCGTGGTGGCCAGTTCGTCATGGACTTTATGCAGACTGTTGCGGAGCATGGAGGCGGAATACAGGATCGGATTGCCGGTCGAATAGGTGAAGAACCAGAATTGACAGTGCTTGCGGATCTCCGGATCGTTCTTGAGCGCGTTGACCATCTGCATCCAGGTGTGGATGCTGGAGAGCAGGCCATGCACCAGCACCACGGGGATCTTGTTCGGCTGGTACGGTTCCAGCGTGTAAAGCCCGCTTTGGAAACGGTAGGGGTTGAGCATGTAATCCACCACATTCATGTCCGGCATCGTGGAAATATAATAGGCGAACGGAGTGGAATAGTCAAAAATCAGCGGGATTTTCTGTCCGTTGACCTGAACGGAACGGATCCGGTCATTGTCGTAGAATTCCAGCCGGGCGTGCATGACGCGCTTCGGGTCCCCTTTTTCCGCCGGAGTGAAGCGCAGAAATACGGTCGCACCGTGGGCGATCGGCGCGGCGGTGAGCAGGGCCTTGTAGCGGGTCTGCCGGTTGGTCTGGGCGATGATCGGCACTCCAAGGCCGAATTCATAGGTGAAATGGGAAAGATTCCGGATCCGGTAATCGGAACAGAGCATGAATTTCTGATAGGCCGAAGCCGGATAGATCAGGTCATAATGCGGAAGGTCGAAAATGACATCCCGTCCGTTGGCGGTCTGCAGACGGTATTGTCCTTTCCGGAGAAGATCGCGGCGGACCAGTTCGGCATAGATCCGCGCCAGGGCGCCGTTGTAGATCCGGGCGGTCTGGTAGATGGACGGATCGAAGTTTCCCAGGTTCCGGTCCCGGTATTTTTCATCGAACAGCAGTTCCGACGAATAGTAAACTGCCGCCAGGTCATACCGCAGGGCCTCATCTTTGTCGGATGCGTTCTGCGCGAGCTGGAAACAGACGTCGCTGAGCACGGAGAGCAGCATCCTGGACGGTTCCATTTCCTGCCGGATGGCCAGTCTGCGGACCAGCTTTTCCCCGTCACTGTGAAAATCGGACATCAGCAGGCTGCTGGACAGAAAGTTCTGGCTCTGGAATGACAGGTTTTCTCCGCCGCCGGCGGTAAACCGGTAATAGCTTTTCGATTCCCGATGGGAACGTTTATCCAAATCGATTTCCCGGGCGCGGAAGACCGTGCAGGAGGTCAGCAGCAGTCCGGTCCCGCACAGGACTACACCGAAACAATGTTTCAAATCAAATTTCACGATCACGATTCCCTGTCTGTTATTTTACTTTTTTCAACAGTTCATTATTCCGGGCGCGGATTTCTTACGGAGGAAACGCAGCGCGTGCGCCGCAAGTTCCGAGACGATGATTATGGAGAATCAGCCTGCAGTCCGGGCCTATTCGACTTTTTCGATTTCGATCCCTGGGAACTGCTGCATGAAACGGAGGATCTGATTCTCTCCGTTGGGGACACGTTCGCGGAGCCACATTTTCACTTTCAGCGATTCCTCATTGCCGCTTTTTTCACTGCTGACCGAATAGCTCAGGATATGATAATCGTTGGCATTGAGTTCATTGGTGACATCGATGAGTTTGCTGCGGTCTTTGGTGATGAAAACGATATAACAGGATTTGGTGCGGAAGCGGCGGAGGAAAAACCGGAGCGCTTCCAGACCGATCAAAGCAAAAACCGTGGCGGAAATCCCGAGGCCGTACAACCCGCCGCCGACCGCCATGCCGATGCCGGCGACGGTCCAGAGGCCGGCAGCCGTCGTGAGGCCGTGGACGACCTGTTTCTGCATCATGATCGTGCCGCCGCCGATAAAACCGATGCCGGAGACGATCTGCGCAGCCACGCGGCTGACATCGCAGCGGTAAAAACCGTTTCCGGCGAAAGCTGTCATATCCTGAAAGCCCCACTGGGAAACGATCATCATCAGACAGCTGCTGACCGCGACCAGGAAATGGGTGCGGGTCCCGGCTTCCTTGGCGCGGCATTCCCGCTCGAATCCGATCGCGGCACCCAGAAGGCCGGCGATGGCCAGACGGGCCAGAAAACTATAATTCATGTCAATAGGCATTTCCCATTCTCCTTCCGGGGAATCCATCCCGGTTAATCATGATCTGCAACCTTGACAATATACACCCATTCAGGATCAATTACAAGATATTTTAAAATCAACAGGCAAAAAAACGCCGGACGATCCATCGGACCGTCCGGCGGCTGGTTTCCCTTTCAGGCAGGATTACAGGATCTCTCCGATGTTCTTGAAGAATTCCATGCGTCTGGCAGCGTCTTTTTCAGCCTGCGAGAACAGCGCTTCCGCTTCGGCGGGCGCAGCCTTGAGCAGCTGTTTGTAACGGTTTTCGCTGCGGACGAATTCCTGATACGGAGCGGATGCCGCTTTGGTTTCCCAGATGAACGGTTTTTCCACATCCGGATTGTACCGGTAGAGCGGCCAGTAACCGGCTTCCACCGCACGCTTCTGTTCGACTTGGCTCTTGGACATGTTGATGCCGTGGAGCATGCAGGGAGCATAGGCGATGATGATGGACGGGCCTTTGTGCGCTTCCGCTTCGCGGATCGCGGTCAGGGCCTGCTGACGGTTGGCGCCCATGGAGATCGACGCGACGTAAACGCTGCCGTAGCTCATGCACATCAGACCGAGGTTCTTCTTGGTCAGACGTTTGCCGCTGGCGGCGAAGAGCGCCACTGCGCCGATCGGGGTGGACTTGGAAGCCTGTCCGCCGGTATTGGAGTAAACTTCGGTATCCAGGACGAGGATGTTGACGTTGCGGTTCTGGGCGACCACGTGATCGAGTCCGCCGTAACCGATATCATACGCCCAGCCGTCACCGCCGATGATCCAGACGGATTTGTCGACGAAGTAATCTTTCAGTTCGAGCATCTTGGCGTAGATGGCTTTCTGTTCGCCTTCGGCCTTGGCAACTGCTTTCGGCAGAAGTTCGCCGAGCTTGTTCTGGTTGGCGATGGCTTCTTCGCTGGTGCTGTCCCAGTTGGCGACCGCATAATCCAGCGCGGCCTTCATCTGGTCGCAGCAGACGCCGAGTTCCTGGATGCGTTTGATCAGGTCCATCAGCTGTTTGCGGTTGGAATCGACGGCCACGCGCATACCGAAACCGTATTCGGCGTTGTCTTCGAACAGGCTGTTGGCCCAGGCCGGACCGCGTCCGTCTTTGTCCTTGCAGTAGGGCAGGCTCGGGAAGCTGCCGGAGTAGATCGAGGAGCAGCCGGTGGCGTTCGCAACGATCATACGGCGGCCGAAGAGCTGGCTGACCATCTTGACATACGGAGCTTCGCCGCATCCGGCGCAGGCACCGTTGAATTCGAAATACGGCAGTTTGAAGCCGAGACCCTTGACGTTGGCATCGGTGGTGCCGCCCATTTCGTTGTCCGGCAGAGCCATGAAGAATTCGACGTTCTTCTGCTGACCCGCGGCGCGTTCGCCGGCGGCGTTCGCCATGGACAGGGCTTTTTCCTTGGCCGGGCAGGTTTCCACGCAGACGCCGCAGCCGAGGCAGTCATCCACGAAGACCTGCAGACGGAATTTGAGTCCGAGTTCTTTCTTCACCGGCGGCTTGGCATCGACTGCCGCAAACGAGGCAGGAGCATTGGCCAGATCGGCGGGCTGGATCAGCTTGGCGCGGATCGCGGCGTGCGGACAGGCCATCACGCACTGGTTGCACTGGATGCACTTGGCGGAATCCCACTGCGGCACTTTCGGAGCTACGCCGCGTTTTTCGAAGCGGGCGGTGCCGGTCGGCATGGAGCCGTCGAAGCTCATCGCGGACACCGGGACCTTGTCGCCCTTCTGAGCGAGGACCGGTTCCATCAGCCTGGTGGCGAAATCGCCCATCTCGGCCGTGAATTTCGCAGCCGGGGTGTAGCAGGCAACGCCGTTCAGGGAAGCGGGGACCGCAACCTGGGTCAGACCGTCGAGAGCCTTGTCGACGCACATCTTGTTCTGATCGACGACTTCCTGACCCTTCTTGGCGAATTTCTTTTCGATACCCTTCTTGATGTAGCCGATGGCCTTATCTTCCGGGATGATGCCGGCCAGCTTGAAGAAGCAGGTCTGCATGATGGTGGAGATGTATTTCGGGCTGCCGACTTCGAGAGCGACCTTCAGGGCGTTCACCACGTAGAATTTGACTTTCTTGGCGATGATCGTTTCCTGCATATCTTTGGTCAGGGAGGCGAAAGCCTGATCGGCCGGGACGGAGGTGTTCAGCAGGAACGTGCCGTTTTCCTTGATGCCGGAGATCATGTCATACATGCCGATGTAAGCCTGGTTGTGGCAGGCCACGAAGTTCGGGGCGGTGATCAGGTATTCGCTGGTGATCGGCTTGTCGCCGAAACGCAGATGGCTGATCGTGATGCCGCCGGATTTCTTGGAGTCGTAGGCGAAATACGCCTGCACGTATTTGTCGGTGTTGTCGCCGATGATGGCCACGGAGTTCTTGTTGGAACCGACCGTTCCGTCGGAACCCAGACCCCAGAAGCAGCAGCTGGTGGTGCCGGCCGGTTCGGTGACGATGGTTTCGTCAACCGGAATGGAGAGATGGCTGACATCGTCGTTGATACCGACGGTGAAATTATGGAAGCATTTGCCGTCGAGGTGTTTGTAGACGGCGGCGACCATGGACGGGGTGAATTCCTTGCTGGCCAGACCGTAGCGGCCGCCGACGATCGTGAGATCTTTGCGGTCCGCCAGAGCGGCTTTGACATCCAGATAGAGGGGCTCGCCGAGGCAGCCGGGCTCTTTGGTGCGGTCGAGGACTGCGATCTTCTTCACGGATGCCGGGATGGCTTTCACGAGTGCTTCGGCCGGGAACGGACGATACAGACGGACCTTGAGGAGGCCGAGCTTCTGGCCTTTGGCGTTCAGGTAGTTGATCGTTTCTTCGATCGTTTCGCAGCCGGAACCCATGGCGATGATGATCTTGTCAGCATCGGGCGCGCCGACGTAATCGCAGAGATGGAGCGGACGCTTCGTGAGCTTGGCGACCTGGTCCATGTATTTCTGGACGATGCCGGGGAGGGCGGCGTACTGGTTGTTGGTGGTTTCGCGGCCCTGGAAATAGACATCCGGGTTCTGCGCGGCCATCTTGGCATACGGGGCTTCCGGACGCAGAGAGCGGGCGCGGAAACGTTCGATATATTTCATGTCGACCAGCGTCTTGATCTCATCGTAGTCGAGCAGCTGGACTTTCTGGTATTCATGGGAGGTGCGGAAACCGTCGAAGAACGCGATGAAGGGGATCTCGCTTTCGAGCGTGGCCAGATGGGCGACGATCGCGAGGTCGTGGGTTTCCTGGATGCTGGCGGCGCTGGTCATGGCGAAACCGGTCGCGCGGCAGGCCATCACGTCGGAGTGGTCGCCGAAGATCGAGAGCGACTGCGCGGCGAGGGCGCGGGCGGACACATGGAACACGGTCGGCAGCATTTCGCCGGCGATCTTGTACATGTTCGGGATCATCAGCAGCAGGCCCTGGGAGGCCGTGTAGGTGGTGGTCAGAGCGCCGCCGGAGAGGGCTCCGTGCGCAGCGCCGGCCGCACCGGCTTCGGACTGCATTTCAACGATCTGCAGCGGTTCGCCGAACATGTTTTTGAGGCCCTTGGCCGCCCAGGCATCGGCATACTCAGCCATCGGTGAGGACGGGGTGATGGGGTAAATTGCCGCCACTTCACTGAAAGCGTAGGCGACATGCGACGCGGCATGGTTGCCGTCAACAGTTAATACTTTTCCCATGTTTACTCCTTTTACTATGGTTACAGTTACAGAGATGAAACGTCACCTGTCTGATTCTGGTTTAAAATCAAACAGTAGAACAATACACCCGGTTATCCGGTTTGTCAAATTCGGAACAACAGTTTTTTGCAATTTTATATTAAGGAAAAGCCCGGGCGTCACCGGATCCCGAACAGCCGGAAATGGTTCGCCGGGATCCGCATAGTCCGGAGATCGTTTTCCTTGACCTCGCGATCCGTCCAAAGTTCCCGGACGGCAGTGAATTTCCACGGCAGTTTTCCGATGCCGGCGGGCAGTCCGTTCCGGCTGAAATTGCCGGCGATGATCAGATACCGGTAGGGTGTTCCCGGCGGAAGTTCATACCAGCTCACCAGAATTCCCTTCTGTGAGGATTTCAGTGTGCCGTCGAACCAATAACCGTGGAATTTGGCCTCCGCCAGCTTGAGCTGGTCCTTGATGATCCACCAGCGGTCCACTGTCCTGGGCTGAATGCAATCCGCCGAGATCCCGACATCATGGACCAGCACCGGGGTCATGGTGCGAATTGCCCATTCCGGATTGGTCTGGAAATCTTTTTTGCGCGCTTTCAGATTCGGCGCGTAGCTCGCCGCCCGGCCGGGTTCCGGCAGCAGGATCACGCTGACACCGCGGATCTTCCAGTTCATCGCCGACTGCCAATGTTCCAGCGGGATGTTTTCACAATAGAACCAGTCCGGATTGGTTGTGAACGGATTGGTGAATTCCTCGCCCGGCCAGACATGATCGGAAAAATCGTGGACAAAGGGCGCCATATCCGCGCCGGGGACATGATTGACCATGATTTTCCCGTAACGCCGGATCAGTTTGTATTCGCGCATCATATATTCCCGCTGTCCGAGCAGGGTGGACGAACTGAATTTCTGACCGAAGGCGTCGATCCCGCCGCAGCCGTGTCTGGGATTTTCGCAGACCCGGCTGTGGGCGCAGTCGTTGTAGATCCCGCCGATTTTCGGATTGAGCTTGAACAATTCAGCCAGATTGTAAAGCAGGACGTCAGTGATGCCCGTGCTGCCGCAGCACGCATAATCCGTATGCGGCACACCGTCCTCCCGGTAGCCCCAGATGCAGACCGGCAAGGTGACCCAGTCCCGGAAAAAGTAATCGTATTCCGCCTCATTGGTCCCCAGATGGGACGGCATCGTGTAAGGAATGCCCCGGTACGGCAGATAAGACCGGGTTTTCCACGACGGCGGTTTTTTCCTTCTGGCTTCCAGCTCTTTCAGATAGCGGTCGACCCAGCGGGGCTTGTGGCTGGACGGCGTGGTCCAGCGCTGCGGAGTCTGGTAATCCTGCCAGACATGATCCCCGCCGCCGCCCTGCTGCAGGTTCTGCATGGTCGGGACCCGGTAGCCGCCGTAGTTATGATCCCGCCAGTTTTTCAGCGGGGAACGGGACGGGGTTCCCTGAAAAACCATGGTATACGCAAGAGTCTTTTTCACTTCCGTCTGGCGCGAAATGATCTTTGCACAGAAACCGATCCCGTTGTCATTCCGCGAGAGAATAATATTGTTTTCCCCGGGGGTGTTCAGCCAGTTCGCATTGGAGCGCGAATGCCAGGCGAGCCCCTTTTCGATTCCGCTCAGCCAGACCAGATTGCCGTATGGGTTCTTCAGCGGATCGAAACGCCATTCGATCCGGTCGTTTTTCCACTTATACAATGACTTGTCATAATTCTGCCTGAAGACATATCGGCCGATTTCCCGCGGCATCCGGAAATGCAAGGTCATTCCGGCTATTTCCGCCTTCCCAGTGACCGGAGTCATGCTCCAATCGACCTTATACATTCCGTCGAACCAGAGCTGTCCCTGCCATGAGAAAGAGAAATCCTGCGACTGTCCTTTGCCGGACAGTTCGATGAGATCGGGATATTCCTTCACGATCCGGGGCACATCCCATTCGATTTTCTGACGGCCGATCTTCAATTCCGGAGCCGCGGTCAGCAGTTTCAGCCCGCGGGAAACGATCTGTTCCGGGAACGGCCCGGTGCCGAATACATATTCCCGGTCCAACACCCGGAACCGGGTCCGGTCTATCTTTTCAACCGGAGTCCAGGGTTCCGGAACGGTATGGTCAACACCGACCCGGACCTTATACGGAGTCATATCCGGCACCCGGAAACGGATGCTTTCCTTCAGCTGCACGGCGCCGGCGATTTCCGTTTCGATCCGGTAATTTCCCTGCGGCAGCCCGTCCGGCAGAGGAAGCGAAACTTCGAAGACGCTTTTCCTGGTCGTGAAATCCTTTCTGCTGCATTCCTTACCCGATGATTCCGTCCGCAGGCGGACCGTGCCGCCGACTCCGGACGAAAGCCGGTCCAGCAGTTTCTTTCCCGCATTGTTCAGGTTCACCGAAACCGCGATCCGGTTTTCCTTCGGATGACAGTCGAACAGCAGTTCCATCGGACGGTTGACATAATAAAAACATTCAAAGAAACCAACCGTTTTTCCTTTGGGATCCCGGGCAGAAACCACGAGCCGCTGACGGCCCGGAGGCAGTGCGGTTTTCCACGGAGTCACACCGGGGTCGCCGTTGTATTCGATCCGGGTGCCGTTTTCCTGTTCATAGAAAGCGGAGACCTTGAGCGAAGCGGGCTGTTTGGCGAGTTCCAGATCCAGCTGCCCCGAGGAGAAATTCCCCAGTTTCCGGATATTGAGGAAAACCGGCGCGTTGGGGAACAGCAGCCGTCCGAAAGTCTTTGGCGAATTGTACGCCCCGCCTGCATAAGCCCACCCGAACGCCCCCGGATCGCGGTTGAGATAACTGGAAATGTAAAAATTCCCGGTCCAGCTGTCATCCGGCGGATCGAGTTTCAAATCGGCCAGCGGGATCGCCAGCTCCGCACTCCAGGATTGCGGTCCGGCAAATGCCGCCGACTTCAGATTCGCATTCCATTTCGGAACGGCATTGTACGCGTCGAAGACTGTGCCGTTGGCATTGATGATGAACTGACAGCTGACGTTGTGTTTTTCCGAGCGGAGGTGGATTTCGAATGAATCATCCTCCCAGAGATTGCCGTCCCGGTTCCGGTGGACTCGTTTTTTTGCGGGGACATCGCTGAAACAGGCGATATAGAGATTTTCATGATCGTGTTTCAGATAGACTTTCCCGTTGATCTGCTGGGTTTTGTTTTTACTGCAGCCGCACATCTGGCAGACCGGCACGGCGGCGGCATCGGACCATTCCGCAGGATCGATCCTGCCATCCACACGGATCCCTTTTTCTGACCGCGGAATGCTCGCAGTCAGCTGTGCCCGCTGCGAACCGAATTCGGAAACCGCATATTTCAGGTAATCGTTACGGATTTCCTTCGCGCTCAGCGGACGGTTGTAAATCCGGAGATTGTCGTAAGCGGTGCGGTGTTCCTTATCTTTCCCCGAAGACTTTTTTCCGAGGCAGAAAAAACCTTTCGGATCGGGCTCCGGGAATTCCATCGGGGCATCAAAACGGATTTCAGGTTTCCGCCAGGCCACGGTCTTCGGCAGGATCCCGTCCACATACAGTTTCATCCCGTTCCGATCCCACACCGCATCCAGTTTGTGCCACTTGTTCAGCGGCCAGTTTTTTTCATCCACCAGCACCACGGCGGAAAAAGCTTTTTTCGAGCCCGGCGCCAGATCATTCTTCAAATAGAAGTACAGATGGTTCCCCCAGACGTATTTTTCGATATAAATCTGAAAATTTTTCTGCTGCGCCCAGAAAAAAACTTCCATGAATTTATTGCCGGTTTTCCAGTTCAGCGGAGCCACCCACAACGAGACCGTTCCCTGCCGGGGATCGAAATTGTCCTTCATCGGATAACGGCATTCTTCGGTTTTGTCCATCACCAGCGCATTGTCTTTCTTTGTGATCCCCTCCCACATCCGGAGATGCAGGCTGGGATTGGCGAATGTCATGCTCTCTTTTTTTCCTTTCGCATAGTCGGCAGTGACCGAGAAACCGTCGAAATCCGCCCGGAACAGCAGCGAATCGTCGGCAAAAATCAAAAATGGCAACAGCAGCAGTCCGGAAATGAATATTTTCAGCATTGGATTTCTTCCTTCTGTAGTTCAAAGAGTTTCTTTCCCATAATTCACGAATTGTTTGAGATATTCGGCAGTCGGAGGATCCTTGATGGCGGTGACATGGCCGTCCAGCATCAGATAGTTGGCGGTATGGCTGGGGTGCACATAGCCGACGGAACCGTAAGTGGGATTGATCATAGTGCCCCACCAATGCCAGCCGTTGGACTGGAGCAGCGGCTGACGCTGGTTCGTCCCTTCCAGATAACTGTCCGTGAAGGCCGGAATCATTTTTGCATCGGCAGGGGTGAAATACGTTATCTTCCGGGCATTGTCATACCTCCACGGTCCGCTCCTGTACAATCCGAAAGCTCCGGTATTGGCGCAGTAATTTCCGATGTAACTGGACCAGCTGGAAGACATATCCGCCCAGGTTTTCGACTGGGTGGGGCACATGAAAACCTTCTTGTATTTAGCCGTGCTGTTCACCGGGACATTCCAATTCATCATGATCAGCTGGATTTGAATGGTATAGGCCTGGTTCGACGTATCATAAACGATGGACACCGGCAGATAATCGTTGTTATCCATGAAGTAGGAAGTCACCATGAGGTGGATCTGCTTCATGTTGTTGGCGCACGACGTGGCCCTGGCTTTTTCCCGTGCCGCGTTCAATGCCGGCAGCAGCATCCCAGCCAGGATCGCAATGATCGCGATCACGACCAGCAGCTCTATCAGCGTAAAATGTTTTGCCGTTCCAAGCTTCAGATTAGTGAGGTGAGACAGGAGTGATGAGGTGTTGAAAATGTTTTTGCTTTTCGGCATGGTTTCCGTCCTTTTATTGTTGTAATATTTCAAATTGAATTCCACATATCATCAATTGGTCGGCATTGCAGTTCGGCCCGGTTTTGCAAGTTTCGTTTTCCAGTTGGCCTTGCGGCAGGTTTCACCGGCGATCAATTCCGGTTCGACGGGTTGCCAGCGGAAGGTTTTGGAACCGTCCCGCTGCATGTCGGAGATGCTTTCGATCAAACGGTAGCCGATCTCATACATGGGGACGCGGACATAGGTCAACGCCGGAATCAGCCCGGTGAACGTCACCCCGGAAGCAATTGCCATGATCTGAAAATCCTTTCCCGGGATCATTCCGTTTTTCCTGGACGCCACAAAAATATCCCGGACCAGATACGCATTGTTGCAGAAAATGAAAGATCCTCTGATCCGTTTCAGAATTTCCGGAAGCTGATACAGGTCGTTTTCATCAAGGATCTGCGCGAACAGACGGTCGGGACCGATTCCGTTCCGGCGGCAGAGGGAGACAAAACAGGAATGACGCGTTCCGAGATAGTTTTCATTCCGGACCCGGAGCGTCAGCAGCGCAATCCTTCCGGCGCCGGAATTCAAGGCGGAATCAAGGACCAGATCAAGCGCTTTCCCATGGTCGTAATAAATCGGTTTCAGCGGTCCGGGAATCAGTTCGGGCTGATCCGCGACAGTGAAAACCGGGAAATCCTGTTCCGCCAATTCCAGCTGGATGTCCCGGTTCTGGTCCCCGACGAATATCGCACAATCGTAATTCTCGTGGATCCGTTCGATCTGACGGAATTTTTCCCTGAAACTGCTGTTCTGGGTGATATGCAGAAAATCCAGCTGGACCGAATGTTTTTGCGCTGCGGCAAGAAAGCCCCGGTACAATTCGCTGTTCAGGCCCCACTGCTCCATTTCCAGAATCTGCGACGATATCGCCATTTCCGGAAATACAAATACCATCCGCAAGGGTTTCCCCGGCCGTTCGAAAATGTTTTCCGGCACGAACAGCCCGCTCTGCGGCATGGAAATGAGGCAGTTTTCTTCTTCCAGCAGTTTGCACGCTTTCTGCACGGTCAGACTGCTGACACCGAATTCCGCTGCCAGTTTCCGCACCGTATCGATGCGTTCCCCGGGCTTGTAATAGCCTTGTTCTATCCTGGAAAGCAGCACGTCTTTCAGTTGCTGCGGAAGCGGGATCCCTTTTCTTTTGCTCAATATGCTTTTCAATTTTTTCTCCTGCGCCAAATTGTACTACGACAATTAATATAATCAGATAATACAAATTGTCAAGCCCTTTTCCGGAAAAAACCAAAAAATTCACATGTCGGTATCGCGACAGTGAAGTGGAGGAAAGCAGGGCTGCGATGCAAATCGGCAGTTTTCTGCGAAAATGCAAAAGAATGTCGGAGCGATATTCAAAGAAGGGCGGGAACGGTTTCCCATCTGCCGGAGACCGCGGAACGTTCGATTGCCTCGGTGATGACCGCGGTCATGGCGGCGCTTTCAACCGTGCAATGAGGAGTCCCGCCGTTCAGGACGGTATCCACAAAATTCTGCACCATGGGCAGATGCCAGTTGGGACGTTTGCCATCCGTGCCGGTGACGGAATCTTCCAGCGTAAGCACTCTGCCGGAAGTGATCAGCCGGATCGGCTCATCATAGTGCGGCGGACAGGCCGGAAAGACGATCCGGCCTTTGCTGCAGATGAAGGAATATGCGTGATGCACCGGAACATTCCGCGCGGTGAAATTCAGCAGGATCGTGACCTGTTTCCCGCCGGGAAAACGGAGGATGATGTTCTGCAGGTCGTCCAAATCATATTCAGACCGGTTGTCGCAGTTGAATCCGGACGCGGAACAGAAGACTTCCTCCGGATCGCCGAATAATTTCTGGGAGAGATTGATCAGATAAAATCCGAAAGACAGTTCCGGATTTGCCCCCCAGGATTTCAGCAGCGGATGATTGCCGGGATTGTAATAGGGTTCTTCATCCTGCATCCAGGCGCCCAGCAATTCGCCGGCTTCGCCGCTCTGAAGGATCTTTTCCAGTGTGCGGAACTGCCGGGTGAAAAGCCGGTAGTTGGAACATCCCGCCTTGAGGTCCGGAGCATTCCGGACAGCCCGTACGGCATCGCGGCATTCTCCGGCATTGATCCCCAGCGGCTTTTCGCAGAAAACGTGTTTTCCGGCCGCGAGGGAACGTTTGAGCATATCCACATGGAGACGGTGAGGCGTGGCGATGTAGACGGCATCGGCGCCGGATTTTTCCAGGGCTTCATCCAGATCGTCGTAAACGAGTTTCACCTGATGTTTTGCCGCCAGTTCCTCCGCCGAAGTTCTGCGTTTCGAACCGCAGACCGCGACCAGTTCGGACCGTTCCGCCGAAGTCAGGGCCGGAGCCACTCTCGACCGGGCGATGTCTCCCGGTCCGACCAGCAGCCACTTCAAAGTTTGGTTTGCCATGATATTTACTCCCCGGGCAATGCTCATTTCCCGTCAATATAGCATGGTTTACGGTTTTTGTAATGGCAAAAAAACATAAAGTCATGGCATTTTGTGACGCAGACCCGGCAACGGTCGGAGATTCATTGAAAGGCTTCAGAAACTCGTAAATCCGATCACGTTTTTTCCTGCCGACTCTTGAAAACGGCCGGTTCCAAAGATATAGTATGATTTAATTCGATCACTGAAAATTCTGAGTTCTATTATCATGAAAAACTGGGTGTCGGTCATAAAAAACTGGTTGATGCGGATCCGTTCCGCAAAATTTTTAACCGCCGGGTTCGTCCATTTCGGAAACGCGCTGTTCCGGATAACCTTTGTGCTCCTGTCCGTTGGCGCGCTGTGGTATGCCGGTGCTTTTTTCCACGCCTTCGACCTGCCGGCTTACGCCGCCTGGACCGCCGTTATCATCCTGCTGGTCCTGCTGGCGGCAAGTCTCTTCTTCTGGCGGCTGATGCCGCTGGCGGCTCTGCTGGAATTGATCGTCTTCGTGTGGTTTTACAGCATCACGCCGCAGGAACGTTTCCGCGGGACCGTCTGGCAGCCGATCATGCTACCCTGCGCGATATGACGCTTTCGATCTTCGAACGCGCGGCGGAACTGCAGCGGAATCCGAAGTTTTACAACAGCCTTTTCCGCAACTGCACCACGGGTCTGCTGCCCATGCTCCCCGGAGCGGACCGCCTGCGCAAAGGGGATTTATGTCTCATGTTCAACGGGATGGCGCCGAGCCTGCTTTTCGAGAAAAAACTGCTGGTCTGCCGCGAAGGAGAAAGTTATGGTTCCCTCCGGGCCCGTTCGCTGGTCCCCGGCCTCTGTCTCGGCAAAAACGCGCCGGTCACGCACTATCGCGGCGAATCGGAAGCCCGCTGGCTCCGGAAATGCTGAGTCCGTCTTTTCTCCTTATTCCATCGGCCGGATCCGGGAATTGACGATCCCGATTTCTTCCGCGGTGAAACCGTATTTCCGGAACAGCTCCTCATCGGTCCACGGTTTGGAAAAATCCTGCAGCGGGACGAACTGATAAACCCCGCGCGGACCGTTCTGGGTTTTCTTTCTGATGCTGACCAGATATCTGAAAAACCGGGTTCGGATGTAGGATATGATATTCCCGCATTCTTTTCTGCCGGAGAGCGGATGGTCCGGGTCTCCGCCGATCACCAGATAAGTCTGGGAACAGACACTGCCGGGTTCCGCATAAAACGGTTTCCCCAAAATGAAATCCCTGGAACCGTTGGCGGCCGGGATCAGCACTTTGTGCAGCCGGACGGTCTGCCGGTTTTTGGGGATCTGGTCCTCGCTGATCCAGCCGAACGGGACTTTATGGATGGACGGGTTGCAGTAGTATTTGATCCGGCAGCGCGCGGATGGTTCGGCCTCGAACCGGTCCCAGCTGGAGGTCAGGGCCGTTTTGGTGGTATAAAAATCCTTGGCGCCGACCAGACGAGAGAAATTCCTTTCCGGATCATTATAGTATTCCGGATCCGTCTGCGATATTTTTTCGATGATCCCGCAGGCGACGGGATCCCGCACCACGATGCCGCAGTTCAGATTGTTCAGCGGACTCACTCTCGAAAACGTCCGTCCTCCTTTATGGTAAACATAGCGGCACGGCCCGCTGTAATCTTTTTCCCACAGGAAATAATTGACCCCGCCCATGATCGTGACGCTGGGAAAACATTCCGCCGGATCCTCGAAATCATGGATGATGCGGAAGTGACCGGATGCCAGCTGCCGGTCGACCCAGGCCCGCGGAATTCCCTCGGTCGTTTTCGTCATCCACCGGCTCGGCGTGATCATCACCAGATATGACGGCATCAGGTCCATCGCGGACTGCATGAAAAGATGGTAGATCGACTTGGCTTTCGACCGGTTGCCGCCTTCGTTCCCCACGCTCAGCTGATAGGGCGGATTTCCGATGATGACATCGAATTTCATCTGCCGGGAACCGAACCGGAATTCCCGCCGCTCAAAATCATTGCCGGTCCTGTGCCATTCGGTGAAAATGATCTGATCCGACCCGGGAACGCCGGGAACGGTTACCTGATCCCCGGTATGGATCGCATCGCCGTGCAGAATGTTTTTGGCGAGGATACCGCGGGCGGCGGCAATCTGATCGGGCAGGGGATGTTGTCCCGCGATACGCTGATAAGATTCCAGAAAACAGGTCAGCATCCGCTCCCTGGCGGTCTCGACATTGTCCCGCTGGATGTCAATGCCGTAGATGCTGCTCAGTGCCGGCAGACGATCTGCGGATTTTTTGAGCCGGGCGAATTTCCGTTTCAGGATCGCGGTCAGAAAATTGCCGGTCCCGCAGGCCGGATCCAGAAACCGGGATTCGATGCGTTCGGTTTCCGGCCCGACCAGGTCGAGCATAGCCTCGACCTCGTGCCGTGAGGTCATGACCTCGCCGTAAACAGTCACCCGTTTCCGGCTGATGATCTGTTGTTCATGATAGTCCATGCTATGAATACTAAGAATGCTAAGAATACTAAGAATGCTAAGAATGCTAAATTCTTCCAAGATCTCGCGTCATGTCATCTAGTGCGCGTAATCCCAGTAATCCCAGTATTCCCAGTATTCCCAGAAAGTTCGCGCCGCACCGCACCCGCGCACGGCCAGCCGTCATCCAGTCTCCTTCAGATCTCGCGTCATGTCATCTAGTGCGCGTAATCCCAGTATTCCCAGTATTCCCAGTATTCCCAGAAAGT
>SUWI01000022.1 GCA_015061565.1 Lentisphaerota bacterium | reverse complement strand
GGGATGCTCTGCCGCAGACATGCGAATACGGATTCGAGAAAGCATTGAACCGTCTGGCCGACCATGTGCGGGGCCGGATCGACCTGGATAAACTTTACCGGAAAATGGGATTGAAATAATGATGGAAAAGGGCTTGCTTTACAATTTTACGGGCAACGGCAAAGGGAAAACCTCGGCCGCGCTGGGCGTGGTGCTGCGGGCTTTGGGGCGGGGCTGGAAGGTTGCCGTGCTGCAATTCATGAAAGGCGAACGTGAAACCGGGGAACGGCTGTTCTTCCGGAAACATTTTCCGGAAACCTATTTCGAGGGGTGCGGACTGGGGCGCACCTGCAAGCCGGGCGACCATGCCGGTCTGGCCCGCGAAGGCTGGAAAACCGCCTCGGAAATGCTGAAGGATTTCGACGGCGAACTGCTGGTGCTCGACGAACTCAACGTGGCGCTGTCTCATAAATATCTGGACGTGCATGAAGTGACCGAAGCGCTGAAAAAACGCCGGCCCGAACTCAATGTGATCGTGACCGGGAGGAATTCGCCGCCCGAACTGCGGGAGATCTCCGATCTGGTTTCGGATATCGCGGCGGAAAAACACCCTTATCAGCAGGGCATTCCCGCCCGGAAGGGACTGGATTACTGATGGATTTTTCAAGCATACTCTGGGATCTGCCCGGCAGCGGGATCGAACAGGAAAGTTTCCGCCGCATAGATGCCGAAGCATCCCTGGAAAAGAAGGCGAAGTTCACCCAGGAACAATGGCATGTGGCGCGGCGTCTGGTCCATACCGGCGCGGATTTCGCGATCCTGGATATCCTGGAAATGACGCCCGATGCGGTTGCCGCCGGACTTGACGCCCTGCATCGCGGCTGCGGCATTTACACCGATTCGAACATGATCAAGGCCGGCCTTTCCGTGCCGAAACTGCAGCAATTCAATCCGGCGTATACGAGGGAATCGATATTGTGTCCGGTGGCCGATCCCGAGGTTGCGGCTTACGCCAGGGAACGAGGGATCACCCGCGCGCTGGCGGCGGTGGAACTGCATAAGGAATTTTTCCGCGACGCCATCTTCCTCTGCGGCAATGCGCCGCTCGCACTGGCAGGCGTGGCGAAACTTTACGCGGAGCAGGGGATCAGGCCCGCGCTGATCGTCGGCATGCCGGTGGGATTCGTCAATGTGGTGGAATCCAAGAAACTGCTGGACGGAGTGAAAGTGCCGTGGATCCGCCTGAACGGACGGCGCGGCGGCAGTCCGTTTGCCGTGGCAGCGCTGCACGGGATCATGGAGAACGAGCTGAAATGAAACGTCCGGCGGGCACTTTGCGGGAAGGTTACACCACGGGCAGCGCAGTGAGCGCGGCGGCGGTGGCGGCATTCCGGCAGTGCGCCGATCCGGTCGAACTGCTGCTGCCCGGCAATAAAAAACTGGTCATCCCGGTTAAAAGCCAGTCAGGTTCCTGTGCGGTCGTGGTCAAGGACGGCGGCGACGATCCCGACGTGACCACGGGCATGGACCTGATCGTGGAAGTGATGCCGTTCGACGGTCCCGCCGAAAACGCCGATTACGAGGAAAGCGAAGGGGACCTTACGCTGGTTATCCGGGGCGGTGAGGGGATCGGACTGGTGACGCGTCCCGGTCTGGCAGTGCCGGTCGGCAAATATGCAATCAATCCGATGCCGCGCAAGATGCTGCTGCAGAACCTGCTCTCGTCGGGATGCCGGGGCCGGTATCTGGTGAAGATAACGGCGCCGGAAGGCGAACAGCGCGCGCAGGAAACCTTGAATCCCACGCTCGGGATCGTCGGCGGCATTTCCATCCTGGGAAACAGCGGGATCGTGCATCCCTATTCGAATGCCGCGTATGCCGCCACGATCGCCCTGCAGCTGCGCAGCCTCGCCGCCGAGGGTGTGAAACGGGTCGCCGTGACCACGGGCAGCCGGTCGGAAACGGCTGTGAAACGCGATTTCCCCGAACTGCCGGAAAACGCGGTGATCCGGATCGGCGATTTCATCCATCATTCGCTGACCAGTGCGGCGAAAAACGGCATGGCGGAGATCATCATCGGCTGCATGCCGGGCAAACTCTTCAAATACGCCTGCGGCGAACAGAATACGCATGCGCACCAGAGCAAACTCACGCCGTCGCGTCTGCGGGAATTCGGGATCGAACTGCCCGGCGTCGATCTGGAGAAAATCGACACCATGGGCGAGCTCGCCGCGAACTTGTCACCGGAAGTATTTCAGACGGTGCTGGAAAAACTTTATCCGATCGCGAAAAAACAGCTGCAGGACTGGGCGGGCGAAAGCTCCGTCACGCTCGTGCTGTACGATGATGCGGGGAAAAAGCTGATCGGGTAATGGCGGGGACAACAGGGGAACGGTTCCTGTGAAAATATCCGGGTATTACTTCCGGCGGAAACGGCCCGGCGGGATCTTGTAAACACCGGAAAATGATTTGGTGAACTGATAGCGGTTGGAAAAGCCGGACGCTTCGGCGATGTCTTCGATGCTCCGGTCGCTGTTCCTCAGCAGATCGTGCGCCAGTTCCAGACGCCGGTTCAGAATGTAACGGTGCGGCGAGATTTTCAATTCCCGTTTGAACAGATGCTGGAAATTCACCTGCGACATGCCGATTTTACGGCTGATCGTGCGGTTGTTCAGTCCTTTGAGCTGCTGCAGCTGAAAGGCAGCCGAGATCAGGTCGAGCGCGCGCTGGATCCGGGGGTCCATTAGTGCCGCGCCTTCCGGAACGTAATTTTCGGGCGGGATCGCCGCCAGCAATGCCAGAATCAGCGTGCCGGCCGTCAGCACGGAGAAATCCTGCCAGAAACATTGCTTCAGGATCCATTCATAGTCCTTCCGCCGGAACCGGACCGGTTCCTTCTTCACCCTGAGAAATGACTCGTCTTCGAGGCGGAAATCCAGAAAAAAATGTTCGAAGACTCCGTTTGATGCCGTGGCAAACACCAGATTCGGCGGCAGCAGATAGACCGATTCCGGGTCCATGACGATTTTTGCGTCCGGCAGGATCAGCTGTCCGCCTGAGGTAGAATTCCAGTAGATGTGCCATTCGGGCAGACTCCGCATCGGTACGATCCATTCCGCCAGCCGAGCTTTGCCGCCTCTTACCAGCCGGATCGAAGGGATACACCGGTTCGAATCCGACATTTTGACAGTTTGTGATACATATTTGACGCGTTCTGACATTTTATTTTCTCCGTTCCGATGTATAATATATGGCAGAAAAACAAAAAAATCAAACCGAAAGGAAAACAATAAATGACAAAACTCATTGATTGTGTCTGGCTGTGGGGCCAGACTCCGGGTTCCCATCACGCAACTGCCGGCTACCATCTGCCGGGCGTCAATAAAATGACTCCGCTGGAAGGCTGTGATTTCTTCGGCATCCGCAACTGCTGCCGGGTCGCCATGACCAAGGGGCCGTTCCCGCCGTTCGACGGCGAAGCCGAGTCGATGAAGGATCTCGCGAGGGTGATCTGGTCTGCCGTGGGCGCGGGCGGGGTCCACCGCAACGAGGAACAGTTCGGCGACCTCGAAGAAGTGCTCCGTCAGGCGAAAAAATATCCGAACATCGTCGGCGCGATCATGGATGATTTCCTGCTCAGCGACGCCCGCCGGGCGAATTTCACCCCGGCCAAACTGCAGGTCATGAAAGACCATCTGCGCAACGACGCCGGCCGTCCGCTCGAATTCTGGACCGTCTATTACGACCGGGAACTCCAGCTGCCCGTCAAGGCGTATCTGGAAATGTTCGACGTCATCACCTTCTGGAACTGGTATGGTGAAAACCTCTTCAAGCTGCGTGAGAATCTGGATCATATCATGGAGCAGACGCCGGAAAAACGTTTCATGGCGGGCTGTTACATGTGGGATTACGGCAACGGGAAACCGCTGACGCCGGAACAGATGGGATTCCAGCTGGAAGTTTACCGGGAATACATGAAAGCGGGGAAACTGGAAGGGTTCATTCTCTGCTCGAACTGCATTGCCGACGTCGGGATCGCCGCCGTCGACCAGACCCGGGAATGGCTGAAGATCCACGGACAGGAAGAGATCTGAACAGAAATATCAGCGAAGGAGGAAATGATGAACCGTTTCTTGCAGAAAACCACGGTCGGCCGCGGCAAACATCGAAAGGATTTTACCCTGATAGAACTCCTGGTAGTGATTGCGATCATTGCGATCCTCGCGGGGATGCTGCTGCCGGCGCTGAACGCCGCCCGGGAAAGGGCACGCACTATCAAATGTGCAAATAATCTCAAGCAGCTTTCGCTTTACTGGAATTTCTACACGCAGGAGCATAACGATTATTACCTTCCGATCCAGATCGGGAGACCCGGCGAACTGATCTTTTCCGGATCAAAAGTGAATTGGTTCGAATACATGGCCGCGGTTTATCTGTTGAAGAAAAACACTGCGAACGATTTCAAAAACGGCGGCGGTGCCCCTGCGGAACGCGTTTTGAGCTGTCCCAGCAGTTCCAGCCGCAATGTTCCGAAAGTTTACAACAATGTCGAGCTGGCTGTCAATTACGGCATGAATCCGGGATTGTCCGTCGGCGTTTACACCGGATACGGCGCCAGTTATACTCAGCTGCTCAAGGCCGGCAAACCTTCCAACTTCGCTTCGCATACGATGGTAATGGCAGATACCTGGAAATATTACACCTTTCCCGGCAAAGACAGCCTGGTCAACAACGGCGCGAACTCGATCTGGATCCTCTGGTCTTCCCGGAAGGCCAATGTGGGCATAACGGGAGCGCACGGCAAAAACATGAATGCCGCCTATCTGGACGGTTCGGTACAGTCGACGAACAAGTTCTATTACAACGGCAGCAGCGGCGGTGTCAACCTGTGGGATCTTACCAATTCCACCCAATTGAAATATGCCGTTCAGTCAGAACTGCTTTAAGAAAGGACGGTCCTGCCGATGAAAAAATGGTTTTTATTGCCGGTGCTGTCCCTGGCGGCCCAACTCCTCTGCGGAGCCGACCTGCTGGAAAACGGCAGTTTCGAGATCCCGTCCGACAAAAAGAGCAACCGCGACTGGCGTATTTATCCCGCCAAAGGGTGGGAAGCCTATGCGAATCCGAAGGACGGCAACGAGTGCCGGGTCCTCACTGAAGGCGCTGCCGACGGTTCCCGCTGCATCCGCCTGATCAGCAAAAGCAAAAAAGCCATGGTTTCGATGCGGTCGGAAAAAATGCTGGAGGTAAAACCCGGCGACCGCATTTTTGCCGAATGCATGATCCGCGGCAAAGGTAAAGCCTATATCCGCATCTACTGGTATGGCGCCGATGGGAAAAAACTGCCCAAATATTACCTGGACGGACTCAATGCGGCTGCCGATTGGCAGGTTTTCAAGACCAATGTGAAAGTCCCGGAAGGTGCTGCCAGTTTCGTATTCAGCCTGGAAATAATCGCCAGCCTGGGTGAGATCGACTTCGACAAAGCCGTCTGCCGGGTCGAGCCGGGAACCATACTGGACAACGGCAGAATCAAAGCGGTCTTCAATCCCGCGATCGGCGGCGGCATCGATTCCCTGACCTTGAAAGGGATCAAAATGGATTTCACCCAGCCCAACCTGATCGGCAATGGCGGCGGCATGTTCAACCTGATCCTGCCGTCCAACCGCAACCCCGGCGAATTGCGTTTCGCTCCGGCCAAAGCGGAAGTCGTCACCCCGGGCCAGGTGATCCGCATGACCCAGAAGATCGACACCGGCGACTATGCCGGCATCGAAGCGGTCCGGACTTTCGAACTGCTGCCTGACAGCAGCCGGATCAAGGTCAATGTCCAGATCCGCAATACGGGCAGAAAAACGGTGGAGACTTCCTTCCGGTTCCAGAGTTTTGCCTCATCCGCTCCCGGCAGTTTCACCTGGCCGACCCCGGATTGGATCCAGATTTTCCACCAGACCGGCGAACCTTTGAACGGCATGAATTCCGTTATCATCGACTTGATGCGGGCCGGCTGGATCGCCCGTTTCTATAAAGATGCGAAAGTGACTCTGCTTTATTCCTACGACATCAAAAAGGTCAGGCGCACCTACAACTATCTGGTGCCGCAGTTCGTCACCAATGAATGGTACTACCGCCCGTTTACCCTCAAACCGGGTGAATCCTGGAGCAGCGATGCGGCATTGGACATCCTTTTCGATCAGGATAAACCTTACGTCGATGCGGTCGCGCTGGCCGCCAGGCAGCGTCTGGAAGAGATCAAGCCGATCAAATTGCCGCCTCCGCCTGCGGGTGAACCCCTGCCGCCCATCTTCGAAGAATTTTTCCCGGCCGGCGGCGGATTGGGCAATCTTTCCCAGCCTGAAACCGCGGGTTTGGAAAAGAGCAGGGGCTTCTATCCGAATTTCCGGATCATTTCCATGCGTTTGACCCGGACTCTGGTCGACAATTATTTCAATACCGTCGGCAGTGTGCATCTGATGATCAACGATGCGCACCGGGAATATTACAAGACGCCTGACGGGAAACATGAACTCGGCGAATTCATCCGCCGGCACCGTATTGCTTTCGGGCTCGGCCGGATGCTGTATCACCGCAAAGACACCGATGTGGAAGCCTATAAGAAACGGCTTCCGGAAATCATCGCCGTTTATAAGAAACCCGAACTGCAGAAATTTGCCCACTCCTATGCCGACCGGCTGCTCTATATCAACACCGGCGACGAACCCCTGCCGGCCAATCTCGAAGTCTTGCTGGCGGCCCATGCCGAATTGAAAAAGATCATGCCCAAAGGCATTCCCATGTTTACGATCCTCAATTCCCATGTGGTGGAAATGATGCCCTACATGCCGGTTTATTACGGTGACTATTATCCGATCAAGCGCCGTTCATCGGCCGGGGCGAATCCCTGGGGCGTCTATCCGGAATTTGCCGACAAAGTCAAACGGGCAAAGGAAAAACCGGTCTGGTTCATGCCCCAGGCATTCCACGGCGGCGCCCGCGGCACCTATGATGTTTACGCCTATCCCACCGACGGCGAATTGCGTATGATGGCCAACCTTGCCCTTGCGGCAGGGGTCCGGGGCATCTGCTGGTATGGCTTCACCAATACCGGCTGGCAGTGGGTGATGAATTACTTCCATCTGCGCGGATCGCCGCTGAACGCCTCGGGTATGCCCGGCCCCGGATGGGATGCCATCGTCGACTGCATGCGGGAACTTGCCGGCACCGGCATGCTGCTGCTCCGCTGCCGTCAGGCGGAACTGCCCGCCGGCTGTGCCGTCAAATGCGGCACCTATACCGATCCGTATGGTCTGTATAAGGGTCCGGCTGCGAAACTTTTCGCCCTGAAGTCTCCCAAAGGCATGGTCATCGTCGCCGTCAACCACAATCCCAACGGGGAAGAAAAAATAACCGTCACCCTGCCTGGATCAGGCTGGGATCTGACCGCATTGAAACCGCTGGAAGGCACCACGGTCACCAGAACGCTCAAACCGGGCGGTGCGGTATTTTTCTACTGCGGCAATGACGATGCCGAGATCGATCTGGTCTTCAAGGGCCGTTACCGTGCCGAGGGCGCCAGATACCTGATTGCTGCGAAACGTGCCGAAGGCAACCATATACCGGTGATCGATCCGTGGAAATTCGACCGGCTCCCCGGACGGAAAGCATTGGCGGCGCTCAATAAGGAATTCGCCGCCCTCAATGCCAGAATCGACGCCGCGCCGCTGGGCAAAGCCATGAAGATCAACACCGACCTGCGCCGCTATCTGGGCCATAATGACTTCGAACTGGTCAGGGATGTGGAATTCGTCATTCCCAAAGAGGTTTATGATGCCACACCCAGATGGAAACGCTATGTGAATGACAAGGATCCCGCTTTCCAGCAGCTCAAAGAAGCCGTGATCGACGATTTCCGCGACTGCAACCGGATCACCGATTATCTGGATAACGGCGGCGACGCCGCGAAAGTCCTGCCTGAACTGGAAGCTCTTTCCGTCAGGGCCCGCCGGAATATGGAAGCTCTGCAGAAAGCCGTGGCGCAGCGCCGGGGCAATCAGCCGCGCAAAGATCTGCGTGAGTGACCTTCATTTTCCCCGCAGCGCAGTAATGGTATGGATCTGTCGATTCCGGTTCCGTCAGAATAAAGACGGACCGCGAATCCGGATCCGCGTCAGAAAAACCGAGACCTCTGCATCGGCGGTTATTCGCAGTAGCCGACTCCGAGATAATAGGCCATGTTGGTCTGCGTCGTGTCCAGACGCCCGAACTGCACCACGATCGGCTTCGAGGCCGTGATCCGCAAGGCATACTGGGTCAGCAGCGGGATCTCGTGTCCGCCCAGGTCTTCCTTGTGGTCCATCCGCAGCGAGATAATCCGTTCCGCCGGGACCTTGACTTCGATCCCGCGTACCGGATCCCGGTCGCTGTAATAGATGTCGATGATGACTCTGACCTCGCAGTCGTGGACGTTGAACAGCATCAGCGCTTCGTGCGCTTCCAAGGCACTTGCCGGATTTTTCGCCGGGAGATACCCGTCCGGAAAATACCAGACTCTTTTACCGCCTTCCATCGTTTCGTCCTTTCCCGCTCAGGCCAGTCCGAGGATCTTTTGCGCGTTGCCGAACAGGATCGCGTCCTTTTCCGCCTGCGGAATATCCAGCGCGGTGACCGCTTCCTGCGCGAATTTCATCTGCAATGATCCCTGCAGCGGGCAATCCGTGCCGAACACCACATGATCCGCGCCCGCCAGACGAACCATCTTCGCCATGATCGTCTGATAGGCATAGAGCAGATAATGCGCCGTGTCGATCCAGACATTGTCCGGCAGACCCGCATCGCAGATCCGTTCCAGCGAATCCATATTCGGGAAGAACGGATAATTGCCGTTCTGATAAAGTCCCGCGCAATGCGCCAGCACGAATTTGGTGTTCGGATGGTTTTTCGCGATGGAAACCACGGTCGCCGCCGGCGAAAAGCCAGTGCCCGGCATGCACGACACATGGAACAGCATCATCGGCGTCCGGTCGGCGATCTTGTCCACATAACGGTAATTCGAGGGGACTGAAAGGTCGTAGCCGTGATAATCCGGATGGATCTTCACGCCGCGGAACTTCGGATTGTCCTTCAGGTAATGCAGTTCCTTTTCGGTTTCCGGGAAGGTCGGACTGACCACCACGTAACCGTAGAATTCATCATATTTTTTCAGCACGGCGTCGAGCTCGGCGTTGCCCTCGAAAATGTCATACATGATGGCGCGCGAGGCGGAAAGACAGAGCTTGTCCGTATTGGATTCTTTCAGATACTTGACCAGCTGATCGGCGTCCGCCTGCCAGAACTGACTGAAATTGATGTTGCCGAGATGTCCGTGAATATCGATGACCATGTTCGCGCTCCTTCTTACAGAATGTTGATCTGACGGCCGTAGCTGGAAAGCATTTCAGCGGGGCCGGACGCCTTCACCAGCAGACCGTCCTCCCAGCGGAAGCCCATGCCGTTCCGGTGCAGGAACATGTCCTGCATGAAAGTCATATCGGCCTCGAGCATGTATTCGGAACTGGTTTCGAGGAAGGGGTATTCGCATTCCATCTGGCCGCAGCCGTGGGCGGGTCCGTAGAGGATGGCGTCGCCGTAGCCCTGGGCGCGGATGAAGTCATGCACCTTGAGCGCGGCATCGCCGGATTTGACCCCGGCGCGCATCACGTCGAACGTCATGTTGGCAGCATCGAGGCCGACCTGGAGGAATTTGCGGATCTCATCGGGGCAATGGCCGAGGACCACGGGACGGCCGATGCTGGCGCTGTAGCCTTCGACTTTGGCGCCGATGGAAAAGTGGACGATCTCGCCGCACTGGATTTTGCGCATGGTCGGACGGCTGATCGCCTGGTCGGAATTGGGGCCGGAGCAGCACCAGACGGGATATCCGGTGGCCTCGGCGCCGGCCGCGGTCATGGCGGCGGTGGCGATGCCGCAGAGTTCGGATTCGGTCATGCCGGGCTTGATGTTTTCGAGGATCGCTTTGAAACCGGCCTCGGATGCCTTGGCGGCGGCCTTGAGGCATTCGACTTCGAGGGCGCTCTTCTTCATGAAGATCGGCCGGATCATCGAATCGGCGGGGATCACTCTGTCGATGCAGCCCATGGCCTTGACCAGTTCCATCATCATGACATACGGGAAGAGATACCAGCCGCAAAGCCCGATTTTTTTCAGCTTGTACTGCGCGACCACATCGGTCCATTTCGGCAGGGTCGAGCCGGGATAATCCGGCTGGGAGGATTCACGGAAATCCATCAGCTGGATGATCCGGGAGATTTTTGAGCGGCTGGAGGCGTAGGTCAGGGATTCCGGACCGATGATCAGGGCAGGTTCACCCTCGGCGGGGATCAGCACGGCGGCCGTTTCGAAGCTCGGCCAGTAATCGGAAAAATACCGCACCGCGGCGGGCTCGCATTCCGTGGAAAAGACCAATACCGCGTCCAGGTTGTTTTGACGGACCACTTCCCGCGCCGCTTCGATCCTTCTCGTGAATTCCTGTGATGTTAAAATCGACATGTTTTCCTCCTTGTATTTCTGGTTGTTCATGGTATATTATATTTGAAAACAAGCGAATATAAATGTCTGTTTCTCCAAAAAGTCATGTCAAAAATTATTAAAAACCCCGACCAGATCAATCCGGTGGCGCTGCCGCAGGCGGAAATTTTCCTGTTCGGCCGCGGCCAGGTCAATTTCAGCTGGAAGTTCACGCGGAAAGTGCCGTTCTGGTTCCTCTATTACAATTCCGAACCGGGCGCCGTGCTGAAATTCCGCGACCGCGAGATCCGGCCCGACGGCCGCCAGATCATTCTGATCCCGCCTTACACTGCGTTCACCAGCAGCTGCGAAACCGCGTTCGACCATCTTTACATTCATTTCACGGTGGGACGGCCTTATTCCCAGGTCAAACCGGGGGTGCTGGTGCTGGACCGCTCGCTCTGCGGCATTCCGGATCCCTGGCTGAATTCGGAAAATGTGTCTCCGGCGGCGGTTTACGCCCTGCTGTTTTCAGCGCTGGCGGCGATCCCGCGCGATCGTTTCGCCAGTCCGGAAAAACCGGTGGACGACCGGATCCAGCGTGCCATGAGTCTGCTCAACCGGGGGATGGGCAATGCGGAGATCTGCCGCGACATCGGCATGTCGCAAAGCAATTTTCAGCGTGCGTTCCGGCTGGCGACGGGATTTTCTCCGAAGCATTACGCCTTGGATCTGCGGTTGGAAAAAGCCCGCTGCCGCCTGGCCGCCGCGCAGGGATCGATCAATGACATTGCCGCCGACTGCGGTTTTTCCGACCGTTACGCCTTTTCCAAAGCCTTCCGCAAATATGCGGGTATCTCTCCTGCGCGTTACCGTTCGAGGACCACCTATGAACACGAATGAACACGGCGGATTTCTCTGACATGGAAAAAATCGTCTTGCAAAATCACGAAGGGGGGTTATATTGGCAGTAAATTGATATCGGAACTGAAAATGAGGTGATGAATGGCATTTTCCCTGGATGAGGTTTTCAGGAACGCCCGCAAAGATGCACAGCATCGTTTCTGGCTGTTTTCCGACTTGCAGCAGAGCGAGCCGGAACGGGCGGAACGTTACTTCAAAGCGGCCGTCGCCGATTTTGTACAGCTGGACTCCGGTGCGGAAGCGATCTGCAGTCTCGGCGATGCCACCGAGGGCGCGGATCCGGATAAAATGAAGATCATGATCGATATGCAGATCCGGGAACTGGATGCGCTGCGTCTGCCGGTTTATCACTGTCTGGGCAATCACGAGTTCGACTACTACCGGGCACTGGTCCAGGATGGAAAGACGCCTCGGGTCCCGTTTTTTGAGGCCGCAAAGGAGAAACCGGACTGGCATACGGCTCCGAGTTTTTCCGATTTCTGGTTCAGCAGGGAATATCCGGAATTCACCATGCTTTTTCTTTCGGGACATGCGGCCGCGGACGGCAGCTGGCAGGCTCAGCATCAGATCCTGCCTGACACGCCGGAATATCCATATACTCAGGAAGTCTGGGATCGGCTCAAGAAACGGTTTGCCGATACGGGGAAATACGTGTTCACTTTTGCGCATTGTGCCTTTCCGGGGGGCAACCGTCCGTCGGAAGTCCTTGCCCGGATGCTGCCGCTGTCGAAAAATTTCCGGGCCCATTTTTACGGACACGCCCATGTCGGCGACGCCCGATGGGCTGGAGAAGATCTTTACCGCCAGATTTCCGGGACCCTGAATTCCCCGGTCTGTCAATTCAATGTTTCATCATTGGACCATTGGCGCGGCACCACGGTTCGCAGCGCCTTTTTCGACTACTACGGCGACGGCGAATACGGGGTCTTTTTCCGCGACCATCTGAATCACCGCTGGGAACAATGCTTCTTTTCGGCCCATGATGCGGCGTCAGCCGGAATTCCGGAAAAATTCAGCCAGGACCGGGCTTAACGGTCCGCGGCTCCGGCGATCCGCCATCTGCAATATTTTCATTTCTCTTTCATCTCCTCATAAACTTCTTCAGCTTTCAAAGTAACTGCCCGGCAGAGGGAACGGGCGTCGATTTCGGGGTTTTCCCGAACCGATGCCGATGCGGCTGCGGCCAGTTCCTGAAAAAATACTTCCCTGCTGATGCTGTCGAGCAGACCCTCTTTCCGGAACAGGTCCCGCAAATCGTTGAACAGCCAGCTCAGCTCCAGGGCATGAGCGGTCGTGACTTCGCGAGGCGGGGGATAGAAACCGAAAATGCCTTGAAGGTTCTGTTTTTTCAGCGTGATCACCACATCCGCCCCGATCCAGAGCCGTTTGGCGCGCGGCAGCGCCTGTTCACCGTCCAAGTGGTCCAGAATGGCTTGAATCCCCTCCGAAACCCCGGGGAGGGGTTCCGAGAACAGGGTGTCTTTTCGGAACTACCCGGCTGGAAAGCATTCGGGATGCCCCAGTATTCCGCTCCGGCGGAACACACCTCACGGTAATGCTGCGGGAATGGCCGACTGAAGCGCCGGTCCTGATATGGCGGGGTCATGAAATAAACCCATGCTTTCCGGTAGACCCCGGCGCTGTCGGTGACCTGAACGCGTTTCCGGGTATAGAATTCCGGGTATCCCTCATAAAGGTCCAGGTTGGCGAGATCCTTCCGGCTGATCTCATAGAGCGCGCCGTTGACACATTCGCCGGGAGCCGGTTCGATATCGGCATACAGGCGTTCCTTCAGCTGCCAGCCGTCCAGAACGGCGGCGGAGATTTCCCCGGAATCGGGACAGCGCTGTTTCATCTGTCCGGCATTCAAGTTGGAACCGTAGGCAAAGTATAGAATTTTATCCATATATCGATCCTCTTTTTATGTTGGTTTGTTAGTTTGTTGGCTGCACAATCCGGCAGCCGGGACATCTTCAATACAATAATACGGTTCCGGTCGAATTGTTTTTCACGGGTTTCCATTTTTTTGAACCCCTGCCGGCGCCGGTCGGTAAGCGATTCGTCAGCCGCATCTTTTATTTCGGCTGCGCCGCCAGCATCGTGCATGCAGCATAGCCGAGTCTGATGATTCCCAAAGGAAACGCAATCCAATGGGTTTTGGCAAGTTCAAGAATGACTGCCACGAAATAAATCAAATGGCCGATGGCGAGTAAAGAGAAAATAATTCCCAGAAAAACCAACACACAGCCAAGCGCCGCATTCGGAGCATTCATTTTTTCACCTCTTTATCAATGGTCTGAACATAACATATAAGAAAAAAATCGAGACGCCGATCAAACCGACGACTCCGATTCCATATCCCAGCACCGGCCAGAATTTCCGATTCAGCAAAACTTGTTTGATGAATATGAAGAGCACAAAAAAAACTATCCCAAACCATACGTTGTTCTTCATAATTATCTTCCTCCCGGATCTGTTTTCACCGTTTATACGGAAGACCGGACGGTTTTTTTTCAAAAAAATAAGAATTACGGATAAAAAACCGAAAATCGCAACCTGCCGGTCCGGGCTTTCAGGAAAAAGTAAAATTTTACCGGTATTTTGAAAAAAAACAAAAAAGTTTTTTTTGGTGAATTGTAAAGGTAAACGCTTACTGGGGGCCTTCTGAACGGGAGGAGTGTGCGTTTAGTCTTACAAACACGAAAAAGAGCGTTCTTCGGATATTCCGGGTGTGCATTTTCTCTTACAAGTTGTGCATTTACTCTTGCAAACTGAGCGTTTAGTTTTACAAATTGAGCGTTTACTCTTACAAAGCTAAAAAACAAAACGAGGCTGACGCAGAGCGTGCTGTTCCCCCAAAACAGTTTGTAACAGAGAATGCACACCCGGATCATGGCGTTTTCCCGGAGCCGTATTTGTAAGAGAAAACGCTTATTTCAGACGGTTTGGATCAGTTCAGATTTTACCTTTCAGAAGTTTTGGGTCCAGGATGATGTCGTCCGGCGGAATGACAGTGAGGTTCAAAATGTCCAGGCAATCCTTGCCGAACAAAGCACAGAATCTATCGATGGCGGGAGTGTCATCGTAGCTTTTCCGGATGTAGCTGTTGAGGTGGGAAAGGACGAGGTCGATGTCTTGCTGCGTCAATCTGGAGAAGGAACAGCCCTTGACCAGGATTCGTCTCAGATTGGTATGATTGTTCTCAATGCTTCCCTTCTGCCAGGAAGCATTGGGATCACAATAGAATACCCTGGTCCTCCGTTTCCCCGTGATCGGACTGATTTCGATAGCGGTAGGATTTGAGAATTCCGAACCGTTGTCGGTCAGAATGATCGGGAACATTCTGCGGAATCTGCTCAGTCCCAGCTTTTGCTCCAGCAGGTCAAAATATTCAATGACGGACTGAGCGTTGTTGGTATCGCGCAGCCTGCCCAGCATCATGCCGCAATCGAACTGCAGAGTCAGCAGTACTTTTCCGCCGACGCTTCCGATAACGGAGTCCATTTGAACGGTCGGAAGATTCGGATGCTCCAGACAATACTTTTCGTAGTCTGCCAGCGTCCGCCCCGACCGGCATTTCGGGTCGACTTTGTGCCTGATCTTTTCAACTTTCCGGGGCTTTCTCATGCACATCCGCGGCATTTCTCCCCGAGGCAAAGAGAAAACCCCCTGGTTGAAATAATTGTAAATAGACTTCGGGCACTTCTGAAAGACGTCTTTGTGCGCCGACATGATGTGATGCAGGCTCTGTCCGTTGTATCCGCCGTGACGAATGAGCTCGTTGTATTGTCGGATTTCTGCCTCGGAGACATCGATCCCTTTGCGGCACTCATGAAGCAGGTCCTGATAAGCCTTTTCTGCAGCAACGGCCTGATAAAAGAATTTGCGCTTCCGGCAAATCTTCAAATCCGGACACCCGTTGCAGACAAAGGGCGGACGATCCAGCTTTGTGCAGGTCTCTTCCTCATACTCGTCGCAATACTTCCGACACTCGATGAGCTTGCATTGACTGCAGCGTCCCGGACAATTCCCCCGGCGGAATCTTGCAAAGACTCCTCTTGTGACAGATCAGCCTGCGATTGCAGAAGTTTTTCTTGTGCTTCTGATTCTCCTCATCCTCTCTTCGATGCTTTCGGAGCTCCCTCGTGATCGTGGAATGAGCTCGTTTCAGTTGGTGGGCTATCGCCAGCGGCGAAAGACCTGCATCCAGCAGATTCGCGATCACGTGGCGATCCTGTTCCGTCAGATGAGACATCCGACACCTCCGTTATTTGAGATTGTAACACTAAACGCTCAGCCCCCTAGGGGGCTCCTGCATCCGGATACAATACTCCCCGGATATCCCATGGTTGTAACACTAAACGCTCAGCCCTTCCTTTGTATGATTAAACGCTCACTCCCTTCTTTGTAAGACTAAAAGCTCAACCTCTTTTCCCGGGTATGCGTTTACTTTTTCAATTGACATCAGCAGGAAAAATTCCGCATAAAATGAACCTGGACTTGCAAATCGGGAATTCCAATTTATATTATTGGAAAATCTTCCGTACGGGATTCGGATCATGCTATGCTGCAAGGAAAGGGTTCGAAGAATGAAAAATCTGTTTGGAATGCTGCTGCTCGGGATGTTCGCCCTGGCCGTGACCGGGAAAGACATCGATTTGGAAAAACATGTCAAACAGCATTGGCTGCTGTTTCAGAATAAAAAAATCGAGGTTGCACCGCTGGTGCGCTGGAAAGCCTCCGATGAAGTGAAAGCGCAGCGGCTCGAATATTTCAAAAACTGCATCCGGAAATTCGCGCCGTACCTGCTAGACGAATATGCGCGGATCGACAAGGCGCTGGGACTTCCGCCCGACACTTATCTGGGCATCATGCGTTTCGGCGCGAAATTGAGCGATCCTTCGTCGAAGCCGGAACATGAATGCACCAGCTGGATCATGATGCCCGATGTGACCGGCGGAAAGTCGATCCTGATGCACAAGAACCGCGATTCGCGCGGACGTCCGCTGGTGCTGCAGCGCCGCGCTGTCCCCGGCAAACATGCCTGGATCGGCAACGGCTGGTGTGCTTCTTTCAATCCGACCCAGGGGATCAACGACCGCGGCGTGGTGGTGTTCATGAACAGCGGCGATCCGGTCATGGAAGTTGAAAATACGCAATACGGCATGGGGACCACGCTGATTGCGCGCATCCTGCTGGAGGAATGCGGCACGGCCGAAGAAGCGGTCCGGCTGCTGACCCGGATCATTCAGGAGAATGCCTTCACTCATGTCGAATGCGGGTCGATCTATTTCATCGGCGACCGGAATAATGTTTATATCGTGGAGAGCACGACCCGGGTGGCGGTCACGAAAGCGGTCAACAGCGGACTCATCGTCCGGGCCAATACTTTCCACTATCCGGAATTGCAGAAGTATTCGCTGAACAATCCGAAGCGGATGGGGGCATACGCCCGGCGGGAATTTGCAGTCCGGGATCATCTGATCCAGGCATGGCGGGAAAAAAGCCTGATCACCCCGTATGACAATGCGGAAGCCTCCCGGATCGACCAGGTCCGGGACAACTGGCCGAAATGCACTCCTCCCTGCAGCAAAAGCACCATTTCCGCCACCACTTTTTCCATCGATCTGGAATATCCGGAATATCTCAGCACCGCCTATATGGTTTTCAGTTCACCCCGCAGCGCCTGTTATCTGCCGGTCCCGGTCACGATCGACGAACTGCCCGACGAACTGATGAACGGGAAATTCAGCGCCCGCTGTTTCGACCGGATGGACAAGAATCAGCCGTTCCTGCCGGAAAAAGAATTGAAAGAGCTCGAAACCAGGTTGTATAAACGGCACGCCGACGCGGTGGAAGCCGCCCGGCTGGAGCTGCACAAAAACGCCGACCGCACCAAAGCGGCCGCGATCCTGAAGAAGGCATTCCAGGCCAACTGGGCGGATCTCATCGCGGCTGAAGTCAAACCGTGCGGAACCGACCCCAAAAGTAAGCAATGACCGGAATGATCGAAGAAGGAGTATAAACGAATGAATTCGCGTGGATCCCGTAACGTTTCTTTGATGGCTCCTGTTTTTTTCTCCAGGGAAATTAACATCAGCCACAAGACTGTTTACTCCCTTGCCTATTTCCTGCTGGCGGCTTCTTTCCCGTTATTCCTGCTTACCCACGTGAAACTTATTTTGGCACTTCCTCTCTTATTTCTTTTTGTGTTCGGTCTGTTCCGCTTATATTTCAGTCTCGAAGAAGAATTTTCGGAGAAGCTGAAGCTGCCGATATCATTTATAATTTTGATGATCGCGGCGGCATTGCTGTTTTCATGGCTGGCTGGGCAAGGCGGTTTTTTCCCCCAGAAAACCGATCATCTCTGGCGCAACGCGCTTTTGCGTGATTTGATCATGGAACCATGGCCGGTGGCTTATGAGGTCCTGCCCGGATCGAGACTGGTCTACTATTACAACTTCTGGCTGGTTCCCGCTGCCGCGGCCAAGTTATTTCTTCCTTTCGGCGAACGGGCGGCAGTGGAAGCCGGTTATGTATTTCTGCTCCTCTGGACTTCATCCTGGCTGTTTACCGTGTTATTGTTGTGCAGCATCAAGCTCAAAGTCAAATCGCTGTTTAAATTATTTCTTTTGATCATCATCTTCTTTTTTTTCAGCGGGATGGACTGTATTGGATTCTGGCTTAAGAAAAAAACGATTTTAGCTTTTCATCTGGAATGGTGGACTTATTTTCAATACAGTTCCATTTTTACCCAATTGGCATGGGTATTCAATCAGGCTGTCCCTGCCTGGTTATGCGTGATGCTGTTTTATGATGATGAGAAGACCTGGCATCATGTTGCCACCCTTTCTCTTTGTGCCCTGTATGCCCCGTTCCCTGCAGTCGGTCTGGCGGGGATCGTTGCTTGCCTTTACCTGTTTAAATTGATTGCCAGTTGGCGGAATCACGAAGTTCCGGTTTTTTTCAAAAAAATATTCTGCGCCGGCAATATTGAAATTTTTATTTCCATCTTGCCGGTCATGGCGCTGTTTTATCTTTGCAACGACAGCGTCAAAATGGCTGCCGGACCGGCTCCAAAGGGAACTCTGCCGATGTTTGCATGCTTGCTCCGGAATACAGTCTTACTGAAAAACTATCTTTCATTTATAGCTATAGAATTTTTGGGCATTGTTATATTGCTTTGGAGAAATCATCGGCGAGATTTGATTTTTTATGCGGTTGCCCTCGAATTGCTCGTATTGCCGATGTTTTATATGGGCATTGATTTCTGCATGAGAGTTCCTATCCCGGCGCTGTGCTTTTTAGCCGTTTTTACGGTCAAATTCCTGATTTCGGAAGAGATGGCTCAGCCTTATGATAAAGCAAGAAAATATCTGTTGATTCTCATTCTGATGATCGGTGCAGTCACGCCGATTGTGGAAATCGGAGGGGCCTGTTACCTCGCCTGCAAGGTTAAAATGAAAGATTGGCGGCTCAATCATATTTATACTTTTTCCAGAAAAGAAACTGTCAAGTATGGATTTGGCAATTTCGTTTCAAAAGATGCATCGCAGAAATTCTTCTTCCGATATCTTGCCAAACCCTCCATTCCGCAATCCTCTCCCTCGCAGGAATGAGTTCGGGGTTCAGCTCTTGCTGCCGGACAAGACCTTGGGCCGGCCTTTCCATTTATACAGGAAAGGAAGATACCGGATCACGATCCAGGTGATACCGTAATCGACCGCGAGGACCATCAGGGAAAACCATGCCTTATGTCCCTGGTCGACCGATGGGAAGATGGCTGCCAGCAGATTGCGGACGGGAATATGGGTGATGAGGAAAACAATGGAATTGACTCCGACAAAGCGGATGGGTTCCATCAGCCGCCAATGGGAGATGAAATCGGACAGGATGAATATGAAACCCGAACCGGCCACCGCCAGAAGATAGTACAACGCCGGATTGCCGATCTTGGAAAAACGGAGGCCCGCCGAATTGTAATTGAACACGGCAACGCTGAAAAGCAGCAGCCCGGCCATGCAGAGGATTTTCGCGACCCGGTCCCGCATGATGGAATGCAGATACCCGGCGCCTGCGAAACCCAGCATCAGGAAGACAAATCCGATCAGGGAACGGTTGGCTATATTACCAGTCAAATACAGCTGATGCATGATGCCGCTGCGGGTGTTGATCCATCTGGGCAGGAAAGCAAACAATGAGGTGGCGATTGCGACTGCCGTCACCAGGGACACGATCACGTCTTTCCGGCTGGTCCGTTTCATCAGCTGGAAGAAAGCCTGCCGTGCAATGAACAGCGCGGACAGGAACCACAGTGCCTGGAGCCCGTCCAGAATGCAGAAATGGAACACGCCCGTCAAGGCATCCTTAAGCGACGAAGTGAAACCGACGATCACCACTTCGATAATGTTGAATATCAGATAGGGATACATGATGCTTTTCAGATCCTTGACGAAAAGATCGCGGAAAGTCATCCTCCGCCAATCGTCCCTGGCCGCCAGCAGGATGCCGGTGATCAGGAAAAAGATGGGCATGTGCCACGAGTAGATCCATTTTCCGAAACCGGCCTCCCGGGGTAATACATGTCCGTATATGACGCCAAGCATCGCCAGACCGCGCGCGATGTCAAGCCAACCGATCCGTTTCTGTTCCATAAATCAATTCTCTGTTCGTCCGGCTGCCGCGCCGGACAGTTTTTTCCTATTGAAATCTCCGAATGAGATTTTCCGTAGCGTATTTTAGCACTTTCCGACTTTTTTTCAAGCTGGCCGGCCCAAAAAAATCGATATTTTATCAGGCTGGACGGCCTCGCTGATTCCGATGTCCGGCGAGATGAATTTTTATCATCCCCGACAAAAGATGTCCGGGGCAGGGGAGTATAATATCCGCAGCAGAAAAAAATCAAAAAAAACATGCGAAACGTGAAAAATGACAGCAATGAATACGTATCAGGGTTAAGAGCGGAATTCACTATTAAAAAATCAAGGAGCAAAAACATGAACACTTACAACTTGATGTATCTGATTTCAAAGTGGTATCTTATTATTGCAGGAATCAACTGGGTGATTGCTTTGCTGGTTATTTCCCTTACCTTGCAGCATTATCTGGAACAGATTGGCGCCTCCACTATAAATAATACCTTTGTCAAATTTGTTGTGGCAATGATTGTGCCTGTTATTTATGGCCTTGGATGGATTTTCTTTGTGCCGCGAGCAATTCATTCGGCATTTTTCAACAAAGGGAAATAACATATAAACATAAATCTTATTTATGGGTCGACTCGTCTCAAAAAAGGATGGTATCGTCTCCATACCGATGGAGATAAACATTATTCCTTGAACAGTTGATGACTGAAAATATCAAAAACAGGAGGTATTCTGATGGAAACGATCATGAAAAACGGTAAACCAGCTATGGACTTTGGAAATTTCATTCGCCGCTTTGATTTCGAAATGGTGGAACTCAATGAAATGACCCCGATCACAATGGAAGGAAAAATCGCCGGGATCCAAATCGGCAGCGGTGCGTATTTCGTCAACCGGAGATTCATCAATACGATGATGTCCATTTTCGGTTTTGCGGAATCGCTGTTCCAGTATTTTTCACCCGAAGAACTGTTTGCCCGGATCATCGAACGGAAAAAAGATGTCCCGCTGCGCATTTGCATCGACCAGAAACTCAAACAGATCAACGGGGTCACGGATGTGAAAAAGGAGACTCTGCCGCTGCCGAATGTCTGCAATATCATCCGGGAAGATCCCCGGGTCACCGACATTCTCTACGATCCGAAAACCACGGCCATGGAAGCCATTTTCAGACTGGACGACGAGTGGGAGAATCCCCGTGACAGCAGGTATCGGAACCAGTTCCATTTCACCTATCCGGTGGATCATTGCAACACCCCGACCATCGCCCTCGGACTGGTCCGGGTCATCTGCTCGAACGGCCTGGTGGCCCGCAAGAGATGTTTCGAGACCGAACTGGTCATTGAAAAACAGCACGGCCGCCATCTCCGGCAGCTCCTGAAAAGTTTCAACAACCGCAGCGGTTTCGACGCCTTGAGGGAACGGCTGATGATCGCGCAGAACACCAAAGCCAGTGTGAACGAACTGCTTGGCGTGGTCAATATGCTCAAGAAAAATATCAGGCAGCCCCTCCCGTTCATCGACCGTCTGAATGAGACCGCCGGCAATCCGGAACATCGTTATGGACAGAGCCGCCTGGAAAACATCCGGTCCCGCCACCGCCGGGAACTCCCGACCGATGCCAGCGTCCTGGATCTGGTCAATATCCTGACGGAAGTCTCGACTCATTTCCTGACCGACAACCGCTCCATGCTGGACGGTTATGCCGTCAACATGCTCGCCAACGAGTTCGATCTCGAAGAGCTGGCGGAAAACCGGCATTCCGCCAGAAATTATTATTTCGGAGGCCTTTCCCATGAAGATTGAAGACCGTCCCTATCAGCAGAAATGCATTCGGAAGTGCATGGAGCATTTTCAGCATGGCGTGGATTCCGTCATGCTGGAATCACCGGTCGGGTCCGGCAAGACCATCATGGGACTTTCCGTCGTGCAGCGGCTCAACGAGCTTCACGGCGGGCTTTCCTGCGCCTGGGTCGCTCCCCGGCATACCCTGCTCGAACAGCTCATCGAGGCCAATCGGGAATTCCGGCTGGATGTCACGCCGGTCTCCATGTTCGCCAGGACCGCGCCTCACTATGACATCGTGATTCTAGACGAGGCCCATCACGAGGCGACTTCCAGTTTCATCCGGCTGTTCCAGGATATGTCCCCGACGTATCTGCTGGGGCTTTCCGCGACTCCGCTCCGGACCGACCGCATGAAACTGGCTTTCAAGGAAACGGTGAATGTCTGTTCCATCCGCAGCCTGATCCTGGACGGCTATCTGAGCCCGTTCCAGCTTTACAATATCGAGAAGATGGATCCGGAAACTGCTGCCTTCCATTATCTGCGCGATCGTAAGAAATGGGGCAAGACCATCGTTTTCATGCCGACCCTGAAAGAGTGTTCGGATTTCCAGCTGCTGCTCCGGAATGCCGGGGTCGAGTGTCCCGTCGTGAAAAGCGGACAGAACAACGATGATATCCTGGACGATTTCCGCAGCGGCAGACATCAGGTCATCGTCAACTGCCATTTGCTCACGGAAGGTTTCGATCTGCCGGAACTCCGGACGGTATTCCTGAAGGATGCGACCCGGCTGCCGACCATCCAGATGGCCGGCCGGGTCCTGCGCAAGGCGCCGAAGAAACCTTTTGCCAATATCGTCCAGAGCAAGGAAACCCGATATCAGGCACAGCGGATCGCCGAACCGCAGACCGCCTGGCTGTGGCGCGATCAGGAATTCCAAGCGGTCAGCGGACGCAATGACAAAGTCATGGAAACGGTTCTGCACTTCCTCGAACTGCGTGACAAGCGGAAAGAGATCCGGCTGCCGCAGTGCCTGTTCGAGTATCAGTCCGTTGAACGCGTTTACGCCTGAGCTGTTTCCCCGGTCGGATTTTTCATTTTTTGAGTTTGCATTTTTTCGCTGGTGAGTGTATTGTACGGTTAAGATATTTATATGGTCAAAACGGGGAGATTTGCAGATGGTTGAGACCGATCCGGCAAATTCGTATGAATGGGGAAAATTCAATGGTTGGCGTTGGGCCGATCTGCTGAGAGATCATCCGGAGTTTGCCGCCCATTGCCCCTGGGAGAAATTGGATGGCTACGATTGGGGATACCTGCTTCGAGCCCGTCCGGAATTTGCCAATCATTGCGATATGGCGCGATTTACCGGAGTTGACTGGACCAAATTCCTTTCCAGATGTCCGGAATATTCCAATCATTGCGCTTGGGAGAAATTGTCTGGTTCCGATTGGAGTAAACTGCTTCAATCGCATCCGGAATTTGCCGACAAATGCGACTGGGAGAAATTGGATAGCTACGATTGGGGCAACCTGTTTCGAGCCCATCCGGAGTTTGCCGAATATTGCGATTTGAAAGAATTAGATGGCTACGGTTGGGCGGAACTGCTTCAATCGCGCCCGGAGTTTGCCGCCCATTGCCCCTGGGAGGAATTGTATGACTGGAATTGGGTCAAACTGCTGAAATCGCGTCCGGAGTTTGCCGACAAATGCGACTGGGAGAAATTGGATGGCTTCTATTGGGTCATGTTGCTGCAATCCCGTCCGGAGTTTGCCGACAAATGCGACTGGGAGAAATTGTCCGGCTCCGATTGGGGCAACCTGCTTCGAGTCCGTCCGGAGCTTGCCGGATATTTCGACTGGAAGGT
Organism: Lentisphaerota bacterium; assembly: GCA_015061565.1. Lineage (GTDB taxonomy): Bacteria > Verrucomicrobiota > Lentisphaeria > Victivallales > UBA1829 > SIG94. The sequence continues at coordinate 10,693 of SUWI01000022.1, read as the reverse complement.
TTTGACAGGTGACACTTGGGTCAACCTGCTTCGAGCCCGTCCGGAGTTTGCCGAGTATTGCGATTGGGAGAAATTGGATGGCTGTAATTGGGTCGAACTGCTGATTGATCGTCCGGAGTTTGCCGAGTATTGCGATTGGGAGAAATTGGAGGGCTGTAATTGGGTCGAACTGCTGATTGATCGTCCGGAGTTTGCCGAGTATTGCGATTGGGAGAAATTGTCCGATGCAGACAGGTTGAGTCTGCTTCAATTCCGTCCTGAGTTCATAGATCATTGTAATTTGAAAGAAATGGATCCAGAGACCGCCATGAAAATGATGTTGGAACTCCGGAACGGGACACGGATCCTGAAAAACAGTCTTTCCGCGGGAATGCGGAAAAAGAAATAATTTCAGATTTCACTGCTTGGAAGATAGTTTTTGAAGATGCGCTGCAAAGCCTCATCGACTGTCTGTTTCAGGATATATTCCAATTTGCGCTGGATCCGATAATAATCGAAGATGGCGGCCAGATCCGCATTACCCAGGAAAGAGATATATGTTCTGGTCCTGGCTGGGATCTGTTCTCCTTCCGGGTATGTGATATCCCGCAGGTCGGCGAGGATCGCTTTGGCGGCGACCCCGGAAATTTTCTGGTTGCAGAAACGGTTTGCCAGATCGGAGAAAGTGCCTTCAGCGAAAGATGTGAAAATGCCTCTGAACAGATCATTTCGGTCGGGATCTGGAGAATCTTTCATTTTCCTGGACAAACGGGCCAGAAGGCCGGCAAGGGAATCGGCATCCAGATCTTTCAGAGACTCGACGGCGAGAATGAAATGCCGCCAGTTTCCGCCATGGCTTATCCCGGTCAGATAAGCAGGATCGTGCGCGGCGGCAAGAGAAAGATACAATCCCACCGTGAAGAATTTGTTTTTCCAGACTTTTTTGGCCTCTTTCTGAAAAAGGGTGACCAATCCTTCCGCGGTAACCGCCGGATGACGCAGGGGGCGGCGTTTCCCTGCAGCATGGCTTGATTTCCCTTTTTTCGCAGGGGAATCATAAAGCGTATCGTATTCCTCGTATGGATATCCGCTGCTGTTATCGTGATCATCGTAATCATCGTCGTCTGCGTCCGGGTCCGGATGCCAGAGCCTTTCGATCTCCTGTTTCTGCTCTTCGGTCAGCAGGACGGCAAAATAATCAACCAGTTCATCGATGAATTTCATATTTCATTCCTTATCAAATTCCGCATCTGATATCGGCACATAAATGACTTGACCATACGGGAAAGACGGTCTGTCTCCTTCATCCGGAATGCACCACAGCACCTCATACGGGACGTCCGTTTCCTCCGGGTAGTCAATATAGCCGTCGGTAATGACCAGCACATGGGTGATTTCGGGATCTTCAGCCAGTTTCAGCATGGCCGGACTCATATCCGAGCCGCCAAACCCGCTGACCCGGTATTTCTCCAGCTGATCGATTTCAACGAATTCATCATCCGTTACTTCGGTGTCGCACTGAAGGATATGCACCTGCGCTATGCCGACATTACGGGCGAAGGCGCTGATTTTTGCCAGAATATGGGGAATGTGACTGGTCATCGATCCGCTGGTGTCCAGAATGATATGAATCATGAAGCAGTCCTGAGCCCGTCCGGGCAGGACAACATCCTTCCGCCAGGCGCCGCGGCGGGATGCCCGTGCCCAGGAGCGTTTGGGGACCGCGACTCCGTCGAACCAACGCTGCATCGCCATTTCCCAGGGCGGAACGTAATTGGATCGGACGAGCTCGACATCGGAAAAGAAGCCGCCTGGAGCGTTTCCGCCTTTCCCGCCGGATGAGGAGGGGAAAAGGATATTCTGCGCCGCAGCGTCAAGACAAACTTCCTTCAGCTCGTTTTTCCGTTGGTTGCGCGAAGCTTTGTCCTCCTCGGGGAAAAGGCTTTCTTCCAGGTCGTCCCCGATCATATCCAGCGTTATTTTTTTCCTGGTTTTCTGATCTTCTTCTTTCTCCTGATCCGGTTCGCCGAACAGATCGGCAAAAGGATGGTTTTCAATTGGGGAGGGGTCACTGTCGAAGTCCGGCATTAAATATGGTTTTCCCCATGAGTAGTTGACCAAGTTAAAATTATGTTCTTTCAATGAAATGATGATCCGGACCAGTTCTTCAAGCGAATACAGAGATGCTTTTTCTTTTATGTCCGGAATCTCCGGAAGCCCCAAAGGACGGCGACAAACTTCATACCGGTTAAGGAACCATTCCCAGGATAGACCGTCGAGCGGCGGGCTCGCAAATTCCATCGTATCGCACAGCAGTTCATTGATCAGGATATCGTGCGCGATATTCAGCGATTCTATGTCCTTGAATGTTTTGCCGCGTTCGAAGATCATCTGGGCAAGGTGGAGCAGCTCATGCGCAAGGAGGAAAGCGGTTTCAAGTCCTGGTTTCGATCCGGTGAAAAAATCGCGGTTCAGCAGCAGCTTGCCGGAAGACGTGACCGCGGCGGTTTCGATCCGGTCGGAAAAACGGATATCGAGTTTACGGAAAATTCCGGAAAGGTATGGGAAATAGGAAAATACGATGTTGGACGCAAGTTCCAGCTTCTGCTTTTCCTTTTCGGTAAATTCTTCACTCAGCATCGGATCATGCCTTGATTTCGATCCCGGTCAGGTCGAAGAACAGTTCGATCAGGGTCTCGTCGGCGCCGAGTTTTCCCCACACGGGCACGCAGTTCAGCATGACGGTCACCTTCTCTTCGTTGCTCAGCCGTTGGAAAAAATTATTGCAGATTTCCGGCGTCATGTCATTATACCGCTTCCAGCCCTGCAAATCGTCTTTGATCTCCAGGATCCGGTTGTGGATCTTCTGCAGCACGAACCAGCGCATTGGATTGGTTTTTTCTTCGGAGGTCTCCGGCAGCAGATTGGGATCGAAGATATAATCGTCGGCATCTTTCATGGCTTTCTGCTGGTCGCTCAGGGAAATTTTCTGCATTTCCATGAATATCGCCGCATCTTCTGCCGAAACGGAACCGAAGACTACTGCCTGCGTGGTGCTTTCCGTGAGTGAACCCTCGGCTTCGAGCAGATCCATTGCCTGGGAAAGCGAAGCCCACGCTCGCGGTGTGGAAAAGGGGACCGGCAGATTCGGCACCGGCCGCTGCAGCGCCTGGGGAACCAGAAGGATGTAACTGATGATGTCTTCACGGATATGATTTCCGATTGCCCACTGAATCCATTCCTTGACGTCCACCCGCACCTGCAGGATGATCGTCCGGTTCACCAGCGCAGCCGAAAGACTGCGCACCAGACTGCGGTCCTCGGCCCGGTTTCCCGCCGCCACCACCCACGTCCCTTCCGGCAGCTTGTGTTCCCCCAGCCGCCGTTCCAGCAGCAGCGAATAAAACGCCTTCTGGATATCCGGCGAACAGGCCGGCAGTTCATCCAGGAACAGACAGAATTTTTCCGGATTTTCCGGCAGCAGGATCCGGGGCGGACAGAATACCGAGCGTTCTCCGACGATCCGGGGGATCCCGCTCACATCTTCCGGCGCGATCTGGGTCCCAAGCAGTGATGTGCATTCCAGTCCGGCTGCCGCGGCTGCCTGGCGCACTGCATCGGATTTTCCCACCCCAGGCGCCGAAAGCAGCAGAATGCTTTGTTTGTGCGCCATGGCGGAGATGATTTTTTTCGCTTCGGCAATGGTGACGGTCGGAAATGAAATGTCGCTCATGTTTTGATCCTTGATAGGTTATTTTTTTAGTATAGCATCATTCCGTCTTTTTTCAAATTCATATTCTTTTTTTCTATAAAACATTTGTTATGGTTCGGGGCGGTCACCAGCAAAAACCAAAGTTTTTTCAAAAACGGGCTTGACTTTTCATCAAGTTGTGCTACACTACTCAGATAATGCATCAGGAGTGGCTTTGAAAAGCCTGTCAACCGAGGTCGGATACCCACGGTGAATCGCCTGCGGCACGGTTTGCTGCCGGCGGATGCGGATCGGAAGATCAAAAAAATTATCCGGACGGCGTTCTGCCGTCTCGCCTCTTGATGCGTCTTTTACGAAAGGAAGACGCAAATGATTCTCGAAGTCAATGTCCCGAAAACCATCCGCAACTGGGCTGTTTGTCAGGTTAATCTCCGCAATGCGGAACAGCGTATGGAGCAGTTGGCTAAAGGCCAGACAGGGGACCCCAATCATTACTGGCTGATTAAATCCCGGGGAAAAGCCTGGTTCATCGAACATGTCATCACCCGCAGAATCCACCGTCAGGAGAGGCGCAGCAGCCGTTACCGCGCCCTCGCGCAGGCAATCGAAGCGCGCTTCTTTCCGCGGGAATATCTGGCGGCCCCCCGCGAACTGGTGGAAATGATTGGCAGCACTCTGCATTACACCCGGCACGGCAGGGTAGTTTTCGAAACGCTGCAGTATTGTTCCAAAGACGGGAAAAAACTCTTCAGCCATATTCATCCGGAAGGAATCGATGCGGTTAAGATGCTGAGTCTCGGGTTCGGACGGACGCTTTGACCGGCTCCGGCAGAAAAAAACTTTTTTCCGGAGTTATGTGAATTCCGGAAAAAAGTTGTCCGGGTGGAACGTATGTAGTAATGGCGGACAAGAAAGGATTTGCGCCGGATCGCAAATCCGGCACGGACAACAGCAATAACCAGGGAGGTCGAAATGTTCAAGTTCCTCGCGTATTATTATGGAATCCTGTTTTTCCTGAAAGCCTTCGGCATCGGGGAAAACGACAGCAGCAATAACCAGGGAGACAAAAATGCTTAAGTTCATCGTGTTTCATTATCTGTGTCTAAAAGCTTTCCTGAATGGTGTCAGGAAAGGTTTCCGTGAAGGTATGCGGGCAGACCGGGAATGATGGACGGATTCCGCCGATGCGGCGGGTCCTTCCGGTGTTTTGAAACAGTATCGAAAAAAGAAAGGTGTTTGAAATGAGAAGCATGTATATTTTCCTTTATAATTTTTCGCTGGTGTATCTCGTGATTGCGGGAATCAACTGGCTGGTCGCAGGCGGCGTCATGCTGCTGGAGCGGAAACATTACCGTCAGCAGCTTGCCCAGTATGGTGAGGTCGTGGGTGTCATCATTGCTATCCTTACCCCGATTATTTACGGCCTGTGCTGGATTTTCTTTGTCCCGTTCGTGCTGGTCACCGCGTTCAAAAAGAAATGACGGAGTCATTCCGTGCATAAGCAAAAAGGATAAGGAGGAAAAAAATGGATAAAAAATTTGAAGGAAAGCTTCTCATGAAACCAGGATCATTTCCAGATTTTATGATTCGATCCATTCGGCGGGATAGGCGAACAGGGAATATTCGCCATGCTGGGTGTAAGGTGAAAACTGTTTGATCTCACAGTGATAATCAAGATCCCATGATCGCAAAGTCTGATAAATGCCGGCGAATTCCTCCTCATTGTGATAAATCGACAGGGAAAGCAGGGGTCGGTCGCGGCGGATCGTCTTCTGGGCGCCTTTCAGAAAATGCAGTCCGGCCCCTTCGATGTCCGCTTTCAACACTCCGAACGGAGCGGAACCGCCGGAGGAAAGTTCATCCAGCGTTCTGAGATCCATGCCGTTTTCACAGCCGTTGAAATCCGATAAGGCAAAAGGCTGGAGCTGATATGCTTCATGGGAAACGGAATTCCGGTCCAGATTTTTGACCAGGATGCGGCGATTTTCTTCAAGAGGCTCGAAAATGATGATTTTTGCCGGGGAATATTGAGTAAAGACGATGGCGGAATCACCCCACCAGCCGCCGACGTCGGCAAAAAGTTTTCCGGCGATATTTTTCCTGACATATTCCGGAGCGAACCGGAGTCCGTGATGATAATACAATGATTCCGGTCCGGTCTGATTCCGGGAAAAATGATATTTGCGCAGGGCTTTCCGGAAATCGGGATATAATTTCCGATATTCATCCTTCTCCGCCCGGGTGTAGAAATATTTCGGATGGATCATGAATCCGTTGGGCGGACAGCGGTATTGCCGGTGCATGAATTTTTTTGCCAGTTCGATGGATTCCGGATCCATGCCGCGGAACAGCTCTTCGATTTCGTCATCGGAAAAGATCCGGTTGTTTCCCGAATCGGAATAAATGGAATCAGTGAACTGCAGATCGGCGTGAAAGGCGATCAGAGCCATGTCGATCCGGGTCCCCAGCGGCAGGGTCCGCAGAAACGGCGAAATCACTTCGGCATAAACAGATCCGAGCCCCATTCCAAAAGCTCCTTTTCATCAGGTTTTTCCATACTATACAGGAAGATCAGGAAAAAACAAGCGCGATCGCATATTTTTCCGGCAGGAAAACTTTAATTATCATACTTGATTTTTCCGTAAGTTGCGCTATTGTAATAATTATTCGGGCCTGGGAGGGTTTTCATGCACAATATTCCGATCATACTGCTGTTTCTGCTGCCGTTCGTACTGAGCGCGACGATCCGTTCGGGGACCGGAGAATGGCGCGCCGACGGGAAGGCGAAAGTTTTATACGACACGCCGCTCGGCAGCCTGTATCAGCTGGAGTCTCTTTATGGTGGCGATCTTGACTGTATCGGCAGCCGTCCGCCCCATGAAAATTATGCGTCTTGCCAATGCGAGATCTGCAAAAAAGGCAGGGTCCGCATCACCAGCATACTGACGCTGAAAATGCCCAAAAAAGTCAAGTTCACGATCAAAACCCGTTATATAGCATTCGACTTCCGGATCCGGTTGTTTCCCGCACTCGAAAAGAACGGCGATTCACGTTTGTATTTTTCCGTGCTGGACAGCCAGTCGCCGATTCCCGGTTCCACATTGTTCGATCTGCACGGTATGAAAGAAATTGACGAGAACATTCAATCTGATGCTTATGTCTCTGAACAGGCACCCTGGTCCATCCCGGAATACCGGCATTTCCGGAGTTTTGTCCATCCGGTTTTCGAACCTCTTTCGGTCCGCGTGATCTACGACCTCAAAGAGAAAAAGATGTCGTATTTCATGAACGGCCGCGGATTCGAATATCCGGCGAAGATCCATGGCGAGCTGTTCCGTCTGCAGCTGCGGCATTTCGGGATCGTCTTCGTGATGGATTATTTTAAGGATAAGAAGGATCATCAGAAAAAGATCGTTCATCTCTGGAAACAACGGTATTTCGAATTGTCGTCTCCGCAGGTCCATGTCTTCGACGACTGGTTGGAACTGCCTCCGCCGCCCCGTTTTTCCGCTTATCCTTACGGCAGCTATTCTTTGGAAAGAACTTCAAAAAATGACCGTGGAATGAAAGTTTCCAGTCCGCTGGATCAGACCGTGTTCAAAAAGGTCCTGAAGCATAAGAATCCCGATTTGCAATACGCTTACGCCTTGCGTTATCTTTACGGAAAGAAGGATGAAGCCGATCCGGAAAAAGGGGTGGAACTGCTGAAACATTCGGCGAAAAAAAATCATGCGCTGGCGCTGTATCAATTGGGGATCTGTTTCTGGCGGGGCTACGGCTGCCGTCCGGACCGCAAAGATGCGGTCAGATATCTGGATCAGTCCGCAGCACAGGGATATCCGGAAGCCGCGGCTGCCCGTCTTCAGCAGGAAATGGAACGGCGCGGCCGTCCCTGGTTCCTGGCGGAAATGCATCACGATCATATAAAACAGCTTCGGCTTCAGCTGTTCGGTCACGGACATGATAAGTATTATTTCCTGAATGGGCCGGAATTCCTTTCCCCGAAAAGACTGTGGGACGAACTGCCGGTGTCCCGTTTTTACCGGTCTGAAAACCCGAAACTGAATTATCTGGATTACCGGATTCAGGCCAATGATCCGTTCAGCTTTCTGGCAGCGGCGATCATCCTGAATAAGGCCTGGAAAGATGTTTTTTTCAGCCGTGGGGAACGGTATTTGGACCGGGCGCTGAAAGTGAAGCATTACGAGGCGTATCCGTTCTGGCTGCTGCGTCAGCTTCATGCGGACAAACTGCCGGAGAAAGAGAAGATCCCGCTGGAAATGTGTCTGCTCCATGCCGATAATCCGGTCTTCGGTCTGGTGTATGCGCTGCTGTGTCTGCCGGAACCGGAACGGCGGAAATATCTGGTGAAAATCTATTCGGAGAACGAAAGCGGACTGGGGCTCAGACCGTTCGAACAATGGGATATGAAAAGGCCGGAATCCGGTTATCTGCGGGCCATGGCGCAATGCATGCCGTTTGCTTATAGCCCGGATCTGTGCCTGATGCCCTCCATGTGGAGAGAGGATAAGGAGCATCAATGGAGAAAGCAGATATTCGAACTTATTCTCGCTTCCGCCAGGGCCGGGTATGCACCGGCCCAGTACCTGGCAGGAAAATCATTTTATTACTTCGATCTGCCGAAACCGTGGCTGACCGGAGAGGGCAAAAATCCCGCTTTCCGGTTGTCCACCGCGGAAAAATACCTGACCGAGGCTGCAAATCAGGGACATATTCCGGCGGAACTGCTGCTGTGCAAGCTCAAAATGGATGAGCAATTTCCCAACTGGCCGAAAATTCTTCCCCGGCTGGAAAAACTCTGTGAACTGAAGATCCCCGAAGCGTTTTATCTCAAAGCGGAAGTCCTGCTGAAAATGAACCGGAAACCGGAGGCGCTCTCCGCCGCGGAAAAGGCGGTCGAAATGGGCGAATACCGCGGCCTGCTGTTCCTGATCCGGCACGACAACCGTGCCAATGCTTCGGCGGTCAAACGCGAACGCCAGGTGGAGTATATCGAGGCGGACCGTGCCAAACGCAGGATGGATCCGTATGACCCGTATTGGGACGATCCGCTGGGGGAATATATGAAATGGATCACCGCAGCGACCATGAATATCTCGACCGTGAGAGTGAAACATCCTCCGGCGATCCAGTCCGCTGCCGGAATGAACAGCAGCGGGACTTCCGGAAAATCTTCCCGCTCTTCCTCGAAAAAGGAAAAGTCCAAAGGCAGATCCAAAATCAGGATCAGGGAAGAATAGCCGGGATCAGCGCAGTGCTGGAAAAACTGTATCCGATCGCGAAAAAACAGCTGCAGAGTTGTCGCGCGAAAGCGCCGTCACGCTCGTGCTGTATGACGAGGCAGGCAATAAGCTGATAGGAAATCGCCGTCGGCGTCTGGCGGAAGGGAGCCAATTGCGGAAATTTAGCATGGTTCAGAGAAAAATCAAACTGATCTGGCGGAAAAGATTTGACAAACAAGGCGGAGTGTAATCGGTCGTCTTTGGGGGAGGCGCGGAGTTTCCGCAGACTTGTACGGATTGATACGGATTGGTACGGAGAATACTGACAAGCGCGCGATACCAGCTCAGACACGAGATTTCGGGAAAGTGATTTTCCTGTCCTCTCGCGTCATAAGTCCGGTTCCCGCGCAATTGTCCGAAAGGTCCGACCTGTCCGAATGGTCCGAAAATCGCGTAACCCATAGTTTGCGGATAGCCGCTGACCGATTACCATTTGCTCATTTCCAGACGATTTTCCTTGGCGTCCTGTAAAAATGGGCCGCTTCGGCGCCGGTTTGAAATTCCGCTTTTTTCATCCGGCAATACAGTCCGGGCGCCATGGCTTCTTCCAGACCGGGATCGGGAATATGCCAATCGATCCGGTACCGGTCACGTTCCAGAATCGCCAGCAGACCGAATCGGTATCGGCATTTTTCCCGGCCGCAAAGTTTTTTCAGCCGGGCCGGAGGAACGTCTTTCAGCCGCAGGTCCAGGATCATCAGTCGCCGGGGCTGATGCCGGCCGTGGACGGCCAGGTTCAGCTCCCTGCCGGTCCGGACCGTATCCACGGCATAGAGGTCAATGACCTGACGCTCGGCCAGTGCCAGATTCAGCCAGCCGGCGAGCCTCATCAGCAGAACCGTCCTCGGACATTTGAGGCGGAGCAGCTGCCGGTCGCAGCAATAGAAATCTTCCAGAGCGTCGACCATGCCCAGGGCCGCCGCCAGCGCATCGTCCGCGCAGGGAGCCTGCATCCTGTAATCCCGTTCCATGAATCATGCTTTCCCCGGCGCGGATACAAAAAAAGGCACATTCCGATATGTGCCTGACTCCGCGTCTACCACAACGCCTCCACCACACACAACACCGGAATGCGCCAACGGCGCATTTCGATGCGAAATGTGATAGAGACATCTTTTTCTTGTGGTAGTTTGGAGTCAGATGTTCACATGCAAAATGCTGTATTTTTCAGTTGATCCGATATTATTCTGCCGGTATGACCTCTTGTTCAAGTTTAATTGAGGGCGGCATTATGCCGCCGATGGATAAAATACTTGCCGAAACCGAATTTGCAAGCCGGATTTTCCTGAAATCCGGATTTTTTCCAAATGGGGGCGGTATTCCGACCGGCCTTTCGTAATGAGCCTGCCGCAGTCAGCGGAGCGCGGCGATGACTGCGTCGGTCACTTCCGAGGTGGTGGAAGTGCCGCCGATATCCGGCGTGCGGACCTTGCCCGCGGACAGAACATCGGTGATCGCCTGCATCAGCATATCCGCTTCGGCCGTCAGTTTCAGATGATCCAGCATCATGGCCGCCGCCCACAGCGTGCCGACCGGATTGGCAATGCCTTTGCCGGCGATGTCCGGAGCGGACCCGTGGATCGGTTCGAACATGCTCGGATACTTGCCTTCCGGATTGAGGTTGGCCGAGGGTGAAATGCCGATGCTGCCGAGCATGGCGGAGCCGAGGTCGGTCAGGATGTCGCCGAAGAGGTTGCTG
>SUWI01000329.1 GCA_015061565.1 Lentisphaerota bacterium | reverse complement strand
CATGACGAAGATCATGATCCCGGTTTTCGGATGGGTTTATCTGCATGTCGTCATCGACTGGGGAACCAAAAAATTGCTGTCCTGCCATTTGAGTCTGACCAGCAAGTCCGGCGATTGGATCGCGGCTTTGAACGAGGCGGTCAACCTGCAATTCCCCAACGGGATCCGTGAGGCTGAAAACCGTCCGCAACTGGTCAGCGATCATGGCAGTCAGCCTACGTCGGGCGCCTTTTTCAAAGCATGTTCCGAACTGGGGATCCGGCAGATTTTCGCCAGTTACAACAATCCCAAAGGGAATGCCGAAACTGAACGGGTCATCCGAACGATCAAGGAGGATTTAGTCTGGATCAGAGAATTTGATTCTGTCGCCGCTTTCGAGGCAGCGTTGAAGATGTGGCAGAAAGCCTATAACGAAGATTTTCCGCATTCTTCATTAGGCTACATGACACCCTATGAGTATGAACGCTGGTTCAAAGTTTCTGCCGCATAAAACAGATTGGTTGGGTGCATTACGGATTCTCAAAAAATACTTTGTGCGTTTTTTGACCGCTTATCCGTAATGCAGCCCTTGACAAACGGGGTGCATTACAGGTTGTAATTGGTATTCCTAGTTTAATTGTAGTCGGTCTTTCTATTATTAAGCATGATATAAAAAAATACAGAGAGGAAATTTTAAAATAACATTTTTTCTTCAGGTCAAACTTTATGACAGAGAAAAAGGTAGCATGGATTTAAAATTCAACCTTGAAACTTTTGTTGATTCTCAAATATGACGTGCATCAGTCCTCATCAAATGGACAGAAATCACGGATTTCATCAATCAGACGATAGACGTGTGTCCCGATTTTTTGCGGCCAGCGATCAGCCGGTTTTTCATCCATCTTTCTGGCTCGTTCGCAAGCGACCAGCACACGTCCGCGGAATTTCTCGATATCAAGATTTGTCTTATTATAGGCTCCAAGCTCGGAACGCAGCATCCTTTCCATTTTTTGGCTGCTGACGGAATGAATGGAAGAATCCCATTCGGAGACATGTAAAAACAGCCATAGTTCAAAACATGGCTTGCTGACGGCAAGCAAGATATTCTTTCTCTTTCTGCGGAAAGTTTTCTGAGAAATTTCCGACAGCATTTTGTCTTTCCAGCGGTCCCGGTCAACCATGATGCATAAAATATCGTCATCATGCAAATCGTATTTTTCCACGTAATCGCGCAGACGCTTTTCCACAGCCTCCGGCGATGAATGGGTCCGGGATGTTTTTGCCCCAGTATTAGGTGTTTCCAAAACTTCAATTTTAATGCGGTTGGATTGAAAAAGATCGGAATCGAAATACTGTTTTGCCGCATAAGTGTCCTCTGCGGCAATCACAACAAGCCTGGCATCTCGCAATTTCTTTTCCGGTTTCCGGGATAACGATCGGGGCCGATATGATGTGATACTCATTGAATCAGTCCTCCCGTCAGAATTTGCTCATGTTTTTCAAATACGGAATAGCACCGAATCTTCCGTATAAATACCCGTTCCCGATACGCAATCCGTCGGAAACTTTGTAATCTGCCAGACTCGTAATGTGACTGCATCCGTCTTTGTCTTTTTCAACAAAAAGGATTTCATCGCGTCTCAGCAGATCCGAATCCAGCAGGTTTGTATCATGCGTGGTAAAGATAAACTGACTCCTGGCTCCATTTTGGGTTATGCCGCGGAGAAAAACTTTCAGAAAAGCAATCGACAGCAGTGAATGCAGATTGCAGTCCAGTTCATCCAGGACATAAACCTGTTCCTGCTGCAGTGCATTCAGAAGCATGGGAGTCAAGTGCATCAGTTTTTGGGTGCCGTCCGATTCTTCAAAAATCTCAAAGGGAACATCCTTTCCCTTATTGTTTTTATGTTGAATCGACAACTGCACATAAAACACTTCCCCTCTGGGATCAATCAGAATATTAAAGTAATTGCCGGGCAAATAAACCGCCAGCAAAGCATTTTTTCCGGTTTTCAGTGCCTTGATTTTATCAATATCGCCCAGCAGACGTCTTTTGAAATTCTCCGAAACATCCTTCAAGTGTTTGTCAGCATCAAAAATCTCTTTCATGCTTTTTATTGCGGAAATACCCGTGTCGCTTGCCACAATAAAGTTATTGAAGAATTCCAGAAATTTCTCGTCGCGTTCCGCTCTAATTGGAAGAGTGGAACATTTGGTCATGGGAGAAAGAATATGCAGGCAATTTTCAAACCAGAATAAAACAGGTTTCAAAAGAGCAGATACCCCGCCTCGCTCCAAACATTCCGTCAGGAAAAGTTTTCGGGGAGCCAGAATTGATGCCAACAGATCTACCGCTTTTTGCTTGCCGTTGATGCTCTGAGCCAGAATCGGACCGGCTTGCACCTTGGTTTTGCCGTCATCATCGGTGACCCGTTCAAAGATTTTTTTCTCAAACGAGGAATAACGTGCAAAAAGCCATTCTTCATAAACCTGTTTAGAAGAAAGAATCGCCCCGTAGGTATATAAAATCCCTTCATGCTTGAACACAATTTCAAAACGGGCAGGCTTTTCCGTATTTTCCTCTCTGAGCTTGAAAAGGGAAACCGGAATGCTTTTGATAGTATCGATTTCGCCAAGGATAAGAGTACGGAAAAAATCAACCGCCTTGACAAAATTGGATTTGCCGCTGGCATTGGCCCCGTAAAAAGCCGCCAACGGAAGTACAGATACGCTTTTCCCTTTTGTGCAATGGATAATATGATCTTTCTGCTTCCGGCTTTTGGCTGGAAGCATGCTCAAAGTCGTTTCCTCCCCAAAGGAAAGGTAGTTTTCCACCGAAAATTGCACCAGCATATTGCACCTCTCATTGTTTTTTGCACCCTTACTATACAACGCTGTTTTGAAAAAATCAAATGAAAAATCATTTTTAATTCGCAAAAAGCGTGTTAAAGTAAAAAATATCATATTTTTACTCAGGTATTTGCCGTTTAACTGCAATTTTTACAATTTATCCGTTGTTCCGGACAGACACATGGCAACTCCGCGCATAAAATGGTTGATAATAGAGAAGTGAGGTTCTGTAAAATCAAAATTTGAGGCTGACAGTAAAAATCTTTCGAGAAATTTCATTGTTTCGCTTGACAATCACAATATTCGGCTATATAGTGCCTTACGATAAAGCAAGACGATGTTTTCTGTGTCAATCATCCTAATATGAGGTTGAGCAATGAAGAGATTCCTCCTGTCTGTTGTTGCCGTTCTGGCGAGTGTATTTTCGCTTGTTTCCGCTGAGAAGATCAATTTTCAAGTTCATCCGCTGCTGACTGCGGGCAAAGCTTCGCTGACCGAAAACGGGTATGTGGTTTCCCGGACACTGGATACGGTGAATTTTTCACCGGAAGTGCGTCTGCCGATCCAGCTGATTTATCGTTCGGCTTCGGAAAAGACAGGTTTGTTCGGTTATGCGTGGAGTTCCCCGCAACTGGAAAGTTCGGCGAAATACGACAAAGACGGAGTTTTGTGGATCACGCCCTGGGGCGAAAAAATCAAGTTTTATCCGAAAAATGAAAAACTGCCGAAGGATGCAATTAAGATCGAACTGTATGAGCAGGCGAAAAAAGGCCGCGGCTTTTATGCACCATATTCGCAATGGGAAGCGGATACTTCCGCGAGTTCGAAAAAGTGGAAAGAAGCGAAAGACTGGATATTCACCGGGAAAAACGGATATAAGGGCTGGCGGTTCATTTACAAAGATGCGAAGCTGCAGCAGATCAGTGCGCCGAACGGCCGGAAAGTTGTTTTCAGCTATGATCATGGCAAGCTGACTGCGGTATCTCAGGAGGGACAGTCATTTGTCGAGGTTTCCTATTCCGGGACTGCCGTCACAGGGTTGAAAATCAACGGGATTGATTATGCCCTGGGTTACAAAAGCACGAAACTGCAGATCCTGCCGAAAACGGAAGCGGGAAAGGCGGTTACGGCGACTCGTCCTTGCCTGGCATCCGTCAAACGCGGCAATTTGGATCCGGTTCTTTTCGCGTATGATGATCACGGTTTTCTGAATCAGATCCGGCAGGGGAAATATGTCGACACATTGAAAATCCAGCATCAGAGTGCTGTGCAGAGAAAAGCGGAAATTCTGGCGAAGAAAGCGAAGAAAACTTATGGTGGTCCGGTCAACGGCAGGATTCTTTCGGATGTCAATTACAAATACAGCTATCCGGGCAACAGGATCGGGGTAGTCAGACTGACCGACAAGCTGAACCGGACGGCGAGCTACGATCTCAATGAAAAGACGGGGATCTTCCGCTTGACAGAATTTTCCGGCAAAAGCTACACGCTCAAATATTTCATGCGTCTTGATGTTGCGTATCTGGGCAAGATCCGCAATGTGGTGGATTCGCGCGGCCGGGATGTGCTGGATGTCCGCTACGACCGTTTGACCGGGAACATCATCCGGGTCCGGGACATGGCGGGTAACGATGTCAATTACAGTTACACGCCGAACAGCGAATTGAAATTGATCACCCGGCG
>SUWI01000328.1 GCA_015061565.1 Lentisphaerota bacterium | reverse complement strand
TGCGATCGAGGCGGAGATCGCGGGGATCAACAGCGGTCTGGCCGAGCGTGACACCTGGGCCAAAAACATCTTCCGCGCCATGCTGACCTGGGTCGAATGCATCCTGAAATGCAATTTCTTCGTGGCTGACAAGGGCGCGCTCGCGTTCCGTCTTTCGCCCTCGTTCATGGATTTCTTCGGTTCGGTCTCTTCCAATTATGTCAATGCGTTCCCGGCGGACCGTCCGTTCGGCGTGTTCTTCTTCTTCCGCTCGAATGCGGCCGGTTTCCAGATCCGTTTCTCGGATATTGCCCGCGGCGGCTGGCGCACTGTGATCCCGCGCCGGATCCCGGGTCTCCTCGAAAGCCGCGACCTTTACAATGCCGCGCACGATGAGCTCTTCCGCGAAGGCTATGTGCTCGCCCATACGCAGCACATGAAAAACAAGGACATCTACGAGGGCGGTTCCAAGATGATCATGCTGCTGGACACCGATCTGCCCCGCGAAAAAGTCAAACCGACCCTCTGGGAGGCGCAGGCCGCCGTGTTCGACGCCTTCCTGTCCATCATCAACTGCGATGCCAAAGGCGTGCTCCGCGAAAAGAACATCGTCGATGCGCTCGGCAAACGCGAGATCATCGAGATCGGTCCCGATGAAAATATGTTCGACACCATGATCTCCTACATGGGCGATTATGCGGAAAAACGCGGCTACGTGCTCGGCAGCGGCATCATCTCCGGCAAGCCCGAAAGCGGCATCAACCACAAGGAATACGGCGTGACCAGTTTCGGCGTCCACACCTACCTGATGCGCACGCTCAAGGAATTCGGCATCGATCCGCGCAAGGACGAGTTCACGGTCAAAATCTCCGGCGGACCCTTCGGCGACGTCGCCGGCAACATGATGAAGCTCCTGCTCCGCACCGAAAAAGGCAAACCGGTCTATCCGAAAATGCGCATCACCGCCATTACGGACGGACCTGCGGCGATTTACGATCCCGCCGGGATCGACCGGGCCGAACTGGGACGGCTGGTGCTGAAACAGAATCTCGACGCCTTCGATCCGCAGAAGCTCAAAGGCGAGCGTGCCGTGATGCTCTTCTCGGAGATCCTCACGGACCGGAACGGCGACGAACATCACCGCGCGGTCGAGGTCAGGAAAGGCAAAAAGGTCGAGATCACGCTCAGCCGCGACGAATTCATGCGCCGGTTCCAGAGCAATCTGGAAACCTACGCGGACTTCTTCATCCCGTGCGGCGGACGTCCCTCCACCATCAACAGTTCCAACTGGGACCGTTATGTCAAACGCGAGGGCCGGGGTTCGCTCGCGATCGTGGAAGGCGCCAATTCCTTCCTGACACCGGATGCCCGGATCCAGCTTCAGAAGAACGGCATGCTGATCGTCAAGGACGCTTCCGCCAACAAGTGCGGCGTGATCACCTCCTCCTACGAGATCCTCAGCGGCCTGATGCTGAAGGTGCCGGAATTCATCAAGGCCAAGCCCGTGCTGGTGCCGCAGGTGATGAAGAAACTCGAACAGACCGCTTCCCGCGAGGCGGAATGGCTCTTCTCCATGCGCCATACCACCGGCCGGATGATGACCGAACTGACCGAGGAACTTTCCCGTTCGATCAATGCCAAAAACATTCAGATCGGGGAATACCTGGACAAGCATCCGGAACTGATCTCCGACGAGATCATCCTGGCGCATCTGCCGGAGATTTTCCGCAAGCAGTATAAAGGCCGGCTGAACCGGATCCCGGCCGAATACCGCAAGGCGATCGTGTCGGTCGAACTGGCCGCAAGGATCATCTACACGGCCGCCAACCGGCTGGAAGATGAGATCGCCCGCGTCTGCAAGTAAAAACAGGAAAACTGCCGCGCTTTCCGGAAATCCGGAAGATACGGAGAATTCGGAGAGCGCGGGAATCCGGTGTTATCGGATGCGTTTGATGTTGAGGTCCTGTTTCAGGATTTCGCGGAAGCCTTCGAGCGTGCACAACTGGGTGCCTTCGTGCGAGACCGAATCGCCGGCGGCGGCCATGCCGTAATGCAGCACTTCATCCAGCGGCAGATCCTGTTCCAGAGCCATGCACATGCCGGCCACTACGGAGTCTCCGGCTCCCTGGATGGAGCGGACCTCCACGTGCGCGCTCCGGCAGCAGAATGCCTGTTCCCGGTTTCCGATGTATGCGCCGTCGGCGCCCAGCGATACGCAGATCAGCTCCAGACCGAACCGGTCGAGGACTTTCCGGACTTCCGCATCCAGTTCCTCCGGAGAATTGACCCGGCAGCCGAAAGTGTCCTGAAATTCATGAATATTGGGCTTGATGAAACTGGGCGCACATTCGAGGGCGCGGAGCAGGAGTTTCTTTTCCGCATCGACCACGATCCGGCAATCCGGCGCGGCGCGGCGGACCGCTTTGGCGCATTCGAGATAGAAATCCTCATCCAGCCCTGCGGGCAGACTGCCGGAGAGGGTAATGAATGAACATCTTTTCGCCGTTTCGGCGGCCAGCGCGATCAGTTTCTCCCCGTTCTGCGGAGTCACCTCGGCACCGTATTCATTGATCTCGATGGTATGTTTCAGGCTCCGGTCGAAAATTTTGGTGCAGACGCGCAGTTTGCCGGGCAGTTCGAGAAAGTGATGTTCGATCCCGGCCGAATCGAGCTGGTTTTCCAGGATCTCACGCCCGTCCGGAAAATTGAATCCCAGAGCAATGGTCGCGGTATGGAGATTGTTCAGGGCCATGGATACATTGATTCCTTTGCCGCCGAAATCGGTCCGGAGCACACGGACGCGGTTCATCTTGTAGAGGTCGAATTTCTCCACGGTCAACGTTTTATCGATGCATGGATTGGCTGTCAGGGTCGCGATCATGGTATGTCCTTTTCTGTGAAATTGATTTTCGGAATAGTTTACAGCCGGAATCATTTTTTTCAAGTCAGGGAAATAATAAATTTTCATGCGCAAGGAAACATTCAGCTTGTAATTTCACTATTCTTATGCTATCTTACAGGAAAAGATATAAAAGCATGACAGCGAGGCGGAAAATGAATCAGAAACAGAAGAAACTGCCGGATATTCCGGTGATGATCCTCTGCGGCGGCAAGGGGACCCGTCTGCGTGATGTGACCGAAGTCCTGCCCAAGCCGATGGTGCCGATCGGGATGCAGCCGATCCTGTGGCATATCATGAAAAGCTATGCTGCGTTCGGACTGCGACGCTTTATCCTCTGCCTGGGCTACAAGTCGGAGGCGTTTATCGATTTCTTCATGAATTTCCACTTGCGGATCTCGGATGCCACTATTACGCTGGGTCATGATCCGGAAATCCATTTTCATCAGGAAGTGGAGGAGGCGGACTGGCAGATTACGCTGGCGCAGACCGGCATTGAAACCAAAACGGGTCTGCGTGTGGCGCGGGCCGCCAGATATCTCAAAGACGGCGACAGGGATTTTTTCCTGACTTACGGAGACGGTGTGGCGGATATCAATATTTCCGAGTTGTACAGGGCACATAGACAGAGCGGAAAACTGCTGACCGTTTCCGCCGTGCATCCCCCGGCCCGTTTCGGGGAAATGATCCTGAAAGGCGATACTGTCATTGATTTTGCTGAAAAAGCCCCCCGCAGCAATGGTTATATCAACGGCGGATTCATGGCAGTTGACCGCGATTTCCTGACCCGCTATCTGGATTTGAACAGGGATGAATTTCTGGAACAATCCCCGATCATCAACTGTGTTAAAGACCGGCAGATGAATGCTTTCCGGCACGAAGGCTTCTGGCAGTGCATGGATACCCCGCGCGAATATACTCTGCTCAACGAACTCTGGTCCAAAAAGAGAGCGCCGTGGACCCGGTATTGGGAGAAATAAGCCGTGTTTCAGGGAATTTATCGGAACCGCAGGGTGTTGGTCACCGGGCATACCGGATTCAAAGGCTCCTGGCTCTGCTCCTGGCTGCAGCGGCTCGGCGCTGAGGTCGCCGGTTTCGCTTTGGAACCGGACCAGAGCCCCGACCATTTTTCTCTGCTTAAAACACCGCTGTGCAGTGAGATCGGCGACATCCTCGACTATGAAAAATTGAAACTTTTTTTCGCCTCATTCCAGCCGGAGATCGTATTCCATCTGGCAGCCCAGCCGCTGGTTCGCGTTTCCTACCGGCAGCCGCGAGAAACATTCGACACCAACGTTATGGGTACGGTGAACCTGCTGGACGTCTGCCGGTTTACACCGTCCGTCCGGGCTGTCGTGGTTGTTACGACCGATAAATGTTATGCCAATCCGGAAACCGGCCGGCCCTTTACGGAAGAAGATCCGCTGGGCGGTTACGATCCTTACAGTGCTTCGAAAGGCGCGGCGGAAATCGCGGCTGCTTCATACCGTTCCGCATTTTTCGTTTCCGCTGATTCACCCGCGGTTGCCACCGCCCGTGCCGGCAATGTGATCGGCGGCGGCGACTGGGCACAGGACCGGCTGATCCCCGATTTGATACGGGCCGCTTCGCAGGGCAAACCGGCGGAGATCCGGTTCCCGAATGCAGTCCGTCCCTGGCAGCACGTGCTTGAAGCTTTGTGCGGATATCT
>SUWI01000327.1 GCA_015061565.1 Lentisphaerota bacterium | reverse complement strand
GTTCGGCAATCAGCGGCACCAGGTCGGCGCCCGTGACCCGTTCCGGCAGCGGGGTGCCCAGCAGACGGCTCAGCCAGACGGTCGGCATGCCGTCCGGCACCACCAGATCCGCCCGGCGCAGAATACGCGCCAGCGCCGGATTCCGCGGCTGTTTTCTGACCGGGAAATATGTGTTGACAAGAAAATCGACGTTGACAGTGGCGGCGGCCCGGCAGCCGGTTTCATCCAGCGGACGGCAAGCCAGTTCGAAGATCCGGTCCAGTGCCTGTTCCAGAGTCAGTGCATCGAACGCGATCCCCAGCAGGACCGGACGCAGTTCAGTTTCGGTTGGAAGATGCGGCATAAATGATCCTTTCCACATGTTTTTTCCAGGTGAAATCCCCGGCGCGCCGATGTCCGGATTCGATCAGCTGCCGGCGCATTTCGGGTGAACCCAGCAGCTGTTTCAAGGCGTCCGCGATGGCATCGACGTCATTCGGATCGAACAGCAGCGCGGCTCCTTTTCCCAGTTCCCCCAGCGAGGAATTGCTGGAACAGGCGCAGGGAACACCGTAATGCATCGCCTCGATCAGGGAGAGTCCGAAACCTTCGAACAGCGACGGAAACACATAAGCCGCTGCTCCTCGGTAGATCTCCTCCAGATCCTCTTCGGCGATAAAGCCCGGCAGCAGGATCCGGTCGGCCAGCGGCGACGCCTCCGCCCGGGCATGGACGGCTTCCGCACCGTGCCAGTCGGAACCGCCGAGCACCAGCCGGAAACGGCCGGTCAGTTCCTCCGGCAGTTTCTCGTATGCTTCGATCAGCGCGCAATGGTTCTTGGCCGGATGCTCCAGCCTTGAAATATACAGCAGATAACCGCCGGGTTCGAGTCCGTGTTTCTTCAGGAACGTTCCGGCCGGCGGCGTCATTGGCAGCGAAAGCCCGTCCCAGCTGACTGTGATCTTTTCCCGCGGGATCTTCAGAAACTTGGTCATGTCATCGGCCGTGGCCTCGCTGATCGCCACCGGAAAATCCGCCCGGCGGATAAAAAACGGAAGCACTCTGGTCTGATAAATAGTCCGGAAACGGTCATATTTTCCGGGCAGCCGATGGGCGGCCAGATCATGAACCACTGCCGCGACCGGCACGGAAGAGAACGCCACGGCCCGCCGGTTGGCTGCGGCAATGTAGAACAGATCATATTTTTCCCGCCGGATGAAAAATGGCAGGATGAACAGATGCCACATCATGTTCAGGATCGCCTTGCGCGCCCAGCGCGGCGCCGTGATTTTCGGGAACGGCGCAAAAACCGGTTCGTCCGCCGCTTCGGCTTCCACCACCAGGGTGATTTCGTGTCCCGCTTCCGCCAGTGCGGCCAGCGCATGACGGATATAGACCGAGATGCCGGATTTGCCGTGATCGAACGGAATGCAGCTGTACAGTATTTTCATGAGACTCCTTCCTGTGCCCATTGGCGGAACCGCCGGACATATTCCGCATTGGAAAAACGCTGTTGGACCAATTCCCTGCCGCGCTGTCCGAACTGCTGACGCAGGTTCCGGTCGGCCAGCAGCCGGTCAACGGCCGCGGCGAACGCAGGAATATCGCGCGGCGGGACTGCAAAACCGTTTTCACCGTCCTGCAGCCATTCGGAAATGCCGCCCATCCGAAATGCCGCCACGGGCAGTCTGCGGGCGGCCGCTTCGGGACCGACCAGTCCGAAAGGTTCCTGCCAGAAAAACGGCAGCACCGCGATATCGCATTCGGAATAAAGCCGTTCCGGATCGGATACCCAGCCGGTGAACGTGACATGATCCGTCACCCCGAGTTCGGACGCCAGCTGTTCCAGTTCGGGACGCTGGTTGCCTTCGCCGGCGATGATCAGCTGATAATCATGGCGGAGCAGAGGCAGGGCGCGCAGCAGCTGATCGACCCCTTTGCCGCGGATCAGCTGTCCGGTGAACAGCAGTTTCGGCGGCTCCGATTCCTGCCGCGGCGGAAGTTCCGCCGGCACTTCGATGGGCGGCGGGATCACGGTCACGGTTTCCGGGGCAAATCCGTTATCGGTCAGATTTCCCCGCATGAAATCGGAAAGCACCGCGACGCGCCGGATCTGCCGCAGCAGTTCCAGCCGTTTCCGGCAGCCGGTCGTCCGGGCCGCCAGTTCTCCGAAGAAACCGTTCCGCCACCGGCGCGGCGAGGTCGCCATCGCGCAAAGTCCGCACCGCAGCATGGAATACGCCTTCCGGCAGTCACACCGGCCGAACGGCAGATAGCGATAGGTCCGTGGACAATAATAATCATGGTCGTGGACATACAACGCCAGGCGGTTCCCCCAATGACCGATCAGCGCTTCCAGCCGGTCGGTGTCGGTGATCTTGTGGATGACCGCGAAGTCGGCATCGGGGAGCCGGTCAGGCGGGAAGAGTCCGTCGAAATTCTGCGCAAAACGTTCCGGTTCGCGGTCGGGCCGTTCGAATGAACCATAGACTTTCATCCCCGCGGCCTGCAACAGTCCGGCGGTCTGGAAGACGAACCGTTCGATCCCGCCGGCGAATCCGCCGCGTTCGAAAATGAACAGCACCCGGAAATCAGCGGTGTCCATCTATGACCTCGCGGTAAAAATCGGCCAGCCGGCCGGAGATTTTTTTCCAGGAATATTGGTCCCGCGCCTCGATCCTGGCTCGTGCGGCGATCTGACGCATGTCATTGTTCCGCCGGTAGGCATCCACTGCGGAAACGATGGTGGAAGGATCGGCCGGATCGCAGAAACGGCCGTTTTCGCCTTCCCTGACCAGGTATTTGAGTCCGCCGACTTTGGCGGCGATCACGGGCACTCCCGCGGACCAGGCTTCCAGCACCGCGATCCCGAATGGCTCGTGACAGGACGGCAGCACAAAGAAATCCGCGGCCTGCATGGCGGCCGGCAGCAGTTCGTCGTCGGCACGGACGCCCGGCAGCCACAGCACCCGGTCTTCGAGATTCAGTTCCCTGATCGTTTCGCGCATTTTTTGGGCATACCATTCGGCACTGACCGGACCGATCAGCACGATGCCGGCGTCTTCGCCGCGGTCGCGCAGCAAAGCCGCGGCCTGCAGCAGCGCCAGCTGGTTTTTCTGATAATCGATCCGGGCGATGCAGCAGAGCAGCAGCCGTTCCGGCGGGATATGATAGTGTTTGCGGAAACTCCAGTCGATTTTCCGGTCGAACCGTTCCGGGTCGATGCCGTTGGGCAGGAAAAGCACCCGGCGGCCGGGATAGCGTTCCTTGAGCAGCTGTTCCTCATTGGCGCCGACGCAGATCATGGCATCGGCCGCCGCGGCGATATCGAACCGCCGTCCGGTCAGCCGGTCCAGCAGTCCGCCATACCGCAGGGTATACCGGATGGGGCGGAGCATTTCCTGCATTTCCGCTTCGGGAATGTCCATGCGGCCGCCATGGAAGGAAATGACCGCGGGGATCCCGAGCTTTCTGGCCGCCAGGATCGCTGTCTGGGCGACCCGTCCGCCGGAATGGATATGGATCAGATCGCAGCGGCTGGACCGCAAGGCGGCTTCCATACTGTGCGAGATCGGATTGCCGCCTTTCTTGTCCAGGGCGCGGCGCGCAGCGAAATCCAGCGGCCAGTAGGGATAATAATATTTGAAACGGCGGATCTCGATCCCGTCGCGGACCTCGTCGCCGATTGCGGAACAGGCTTTGGTGGCATAGATGGCCGATTCGATCCCGTATTCGCTGAGATGTCTGGCGGTGTTCCAGACCACGGTTTCGGTGCCGCCCCATTCCTCGAAGGCGAAACGGCGCACCACATGAATGATTTTCAGGGGAGAATCAGCAGCTGACATAATAATCGCGGACTCCTTTCCAATGATAAAACCGCTGGATGAACCGGCGGACCGGTGCGGCGGGCAGTTCGGCCAGACCTGCGGGATGGGCCAGCAGGAAGCGGCCGTCGCGCAAGGTTTCCAGAACGGCGGAGATCATTTCCCGCGGCAGATTCGGCCGGTCGCCGAAAATCTCGGCATCCGCGCGGCCTTCTCCGTAAAAACGCCGTTTCAGTTCGGCAAGGGTATAATTGTGGGAATGTTCCACTTTCGCTTCCGGCGCATAAACGATCCGGATCGGCCGGCGGTGCGCCCATTCCACATCTTCGGAATAACGGATGTTTTCATCGAACGGATGTTCGACCAGATCACAGCGGCGGACGGCGGAGGTGGCCAGGGAAAAGAAGAACCGCCATTTTGCCGCTTCCCGTCCGTCGCCGAACGCCCGGAGATTGTCTTTGCGCACCAGATAACGGGCATCGGGCCGGGGCAGCTGGTTGCCGTAAACCGCATCGGCGGCATCCGCCAGCAGCGGAGCGACCAGTTCGCTCAGCCAGCGGCGGTTCACCGGAACGGCATCGGCATTGTTGAAGACGATCAGGTCGCCGCTGCTGTGCGCGACCATGTAATTGAGACGGCGGCCGGGCCGGTATTCCCCTTCGGGCCGGGGCAGTTTCTTCACTGACGGAAAGGCGGCAATGATATCCGGCGTCCGGTCTTTCGAACCGTCGTCGCAGCAGATGATTTCGAAGGGTAGGGCACATTCC
>SUWI01000326.1 GCA_015061565.1 Lentisphaerota bacterium | reverse complement strand
TGTTATTATCCTGCGGCGTATCGTCCCTGCCCTGGACCCTATTACTACGGAGGATGGGGGTGCAGCAGAGGTCTCGGCACTGCCGCAGCGATCACATCGATCGTCGCCGACGGGGTCAGTATTGTCAGGAATCTGGTTGGAGCACCGTATGTCGTGCCTGCGCCAGTTGTTGCAGCTCCGCAGGTAGTTGTCCCTCAGCCAGTTGTGGTTCCCCAGCAGCAGGTCGTTGTCCCTCAGGAACAGATTGTGGTTCCTCAGCAGCAAGTTGTGGTCCCGCAAACAGTGGTCGTTCCTGCGGCCCGTTACTATTACCCGGGGACAACGGTAATTTACCGCTGACAATTTGAACGGGGAAGGCTCGGATATTCCTCGTTTTTTCGGCAGTATATTTTTTCACGCCGGAAACGATACGGGAAATCCGCGCAGGGTTTCAGTTTTCCTTGAACGAAGCGGGGAACATCTGCAGCTGATATTTCAATGCTTCGGCCATTCGCCAATGTCCCGCGGCATTCGGATGCAGACGGTCGGTGTCCGCGAGATGGAAATAACGGGCATATTCATCCATCATCGGGAAGAGTCCGCAAACGGCATTGAGATCGATCACCGGCACCGACCAGATATTGCCCGCTTCCTTGATGCAGTTGATGTAAGTTTCAATATAGAGGTCAAGTTCGTTCGGGAATGATTCTTCCGGCTGGACATTCGTTTCCGAAAAACAGGCGAAACCGCGGTGGATCGGAGTCAGCAGGATGATCTGCTGGAGCGGAAAATGTTTTTTGAGGAAACTCATGCCGTCGTTGATGCAGCCTTTCAGCGTGGACTTGTCCATATTGAAATGGCGGTGGAGTTTCTTTTTCATCACGCCGTGATAATTGTTCTCTTCCTCCTGCAGGACGAACCATTCGCCCGGCGGGACGGAGCCGTTATAATCGTTGGTGCCCATGAAAACGAAAATCGCATCGACCTCGGACCCGTATTCGGCAAGGAGTTTTTCCGCCTGTTCGCGGACATGGCCCCAGCGCTGTCCGTTGATGCCGTAGACCAGCGGGATGAGCCCGCAGGATTCCGCCAGATATTCCCAGTAATTTTTCTCGGTCCCGACGTGGACCTTGTCGGTGATGGAATCGCCGAGGAAAGCCACTTTCTTATTTTTCCACTGTTCGTTCATAATCCGCCTCATCAATAATGAAATTTAACGTCTTCTGGATCATTTTTCCCAGGCGGGATTGCCGAAAATGCCGTCCTGGAAAAAGACCGGCCGGTAACCGAGCTCGGCAGGAACGCGGCAGGCGGCCTCCAGACGCTCGAAATAATCCGGCAGATAATTCATGTAATGCGGGTACGCATACTGTTCGTGTCCGACCGATTCCATCATCTCGCAGCCGGTCGCGGCCGCCGCGGCGTCCTCCTGCCGGATCTTGGCCTCGATCTCGGCGGGCGTGTCAATGTTGAAGCAGAAGAACGAGCGGGAGAGGAAAAGGTCATGGTCGGGATCGTAGAAACAGCGTTTGGCGAGCATGTGATGCGCCACGTCCTGCTCGTAGAAAAATCCGATGTCGCAGGAACCGCCTTTCAGGTCCTCCACCTTGCCGTCCACATAAATGCGGTTGGACATGAAGCCGCTGGAAGTGAGGATCTTGACGCCGCGTTCGCGCATCAGATGGAACCGTTCGGGCGGGAGCATGGCCCAATGGACATTGGTGGGCGGCGTGCAGGCTTTTTCGCCGGCGATCCGGATCAGTTCGTTCATCGTCATGTCATAGTCATGCGCGAGCCGTTCCTCGGTGCAGTGCTGATAAGGCCGGTCGGGGAATTCCGCCAGCGCATGGAACGCCAGATGTAGCCAGTCGGCGTTGTCCTCGAATTCGTTCCGGTAAGTCGACGGCACCTGGTCGATGGTGAATTTCGCCTCGTCATGGTCGTTCCGGAAAAAGCATTTGAGGATGAATTTGCTCCCGTATTTCTCATGCAGAGCTTTCAGCCCTTTGAGGTAAAAATGATCGAAGAGCCGGGCGGGTTTCTGCCGGGCGAGATCGGTCATGAAGAAACAGTTGTCGTCGATCCGCACGGCATAGCGTTTGAACGAAGCTTTGTCCCAGACCAGCACGATGCTCTGGGTGCGTTCGCCGAATTTGTCTTTGGCGGATGCGGTGACGGTATTGATCCTGGATTTGAGCGGCACTTCGGCGCGGAATTCGCGGTCGCAGCGCAGTGCGGGCAAGCCGTTGACCGTGACGCGGCTTTGGGGATCGGCGATGCCCCTGACTTCGATCATCAGGGCATCGGCAGTTTCCCGGCCGTGTTTGTAATTGAGAATTTCGCCGTTGCGGTGAGAAGTGATTTCCAGCATGATCCAATCTCCTGTTTTTGAGAATAATATACAGATGGGTAAGAAGATTTGCAAGACCGGAAAATACTATTATCGGGCCGAAAAATTGAAATTTCAGGACAGCGGACCAGGACTTTCACAGAGTTCCGCGGACGCGGGTCATGGGCCCAAGCGAGGCGGCCAGGGCTTTGAATCCGCTGTCGCTCCAGGTCGGAACGTCGTTCAATGATTCGTCGATCAGTTCGGCATGATGGAACTGCTGCAGGGTCCATTGCGTGACCCCGAGCGCAGTCAATTCTTCATACATGGTCCGCAGGTCATCCTCATTGAGCAATGCACGGTGGACCGTGGTGCGGATATCCAGTTCGATGCCGTTCTTCACGGCGAAAGCGATGGACTGCTGGACCCGGACGGGGATCTGCTCATCGGCATTGCCGCAGACGGAAGGATATTTTTTCGCCGGAGCCTTGTAATCGATGCCGAGGGCATCCAGCAGGTTTTGGGAGTAAAGCGACTCGATCACTTGCGGGGATGAGCCGTTGGTGTCCAGTTTGACCAGGAGCCCGGCGTTTTTGGCCAGCCGGGCACAGGTCGGCAGGTCGGGACTCAGGGAGGGCTCTCCCCCGGAAAAAACCACGGCATCGAGCTTGCCCTTCCTCTGGATCAGGAAATCCGAGAGCTGATCCGGGGAGATGCTCCCCTGACTTTCGGGGTCGAAGATCAGCACCGGATTATGGCAGAACGGACAGCGGAAATTGCAGCCGCCGAAAAAGACCACGCAGCTGATTTTTCCGGGATAGTCGATCAGACTGAATTTCCGCAGACCGTTGATCGCCATTTTATTTGCACGCTTTCTTCGCGGGTACTTCATATTCCTTACGGTCTTTGAATTCCTCGCGTTTACCCTGGTTCCAGTTGGAAACGGGGCGGAAATATCCGCACACTCTCGAGTAGATTTCGGTTTTTGCACCACACTTGGCCATGTTCTGGTCCTCCTTCTGTTGTTGTTTTGGGTTGGGTTTAATTATTGTTCCAGCGGACACTCTTCATGTTCGCCGGGAATATATCCGTGCACGGGGCAGATGCTGAACGTCGGGGTCAGCGTAAAATACGGGATCCGGTAATTCGTCGCGATGCGTTTCACCAGTTCGGCGGTCAGCTTGGGATCGGTGATGCGTTCGCCGATGAAAGCATGGAAGACGGTGCCGCCGGTATAACGTGACTGCAGGGGCGCCTGCAGATCCAGCGCTTCGAACAGGTCATCGGTATAACCGACCGGCAGCTGGGTGGAATTGGTGTAATACGGGGTGGAATCGCCGGAACAGATGATCTCCGGATAATGTTTGCGGTCGAGCCGGGCGAGGCGGAAACTGGTGCCTTCGGCCGGGGTCGCTTCGAGGTTGTAGATATGGCCCGTGGATTCCTGCAGATCCTGGATCTTCGCCTTCATGTGATCCAGCACTTTGACCGCGAAATTGCGTCCTTCCTCGTCGCAGATCGAACAGCCGAGGAAATTCAGGCAGGCTTCGTTCATGCCGACCAGGCCGATGGTGCTGAAATGATGTTCGAGCGAGGGCAGATAAGTCTTGGTGTAAGGCAGCAGATCGCCTTCGAGATGTTTCTGCACGACTTTGCGCTTGATCTCCAGCGATTCGCCGGCCATCTGGATCAGCCGGTCGAGGCGGGCGAAGAATTCCTTCTCATCCTTGGCCAGATAGCCGATCCGGGGCATGTTGATGGTGACCACGCCGATGGAGCCGGTCTGTTCCCCTGCCCCGAACAGACCGCCGGTCTTCTTGCGGAGTTCGCGCATATCCATCTGCAGACGGCAGCACATGGAGCGGACGTCGCCGGGCCGCAGGTCGCTGTTGATGAAATTCTGGAAATAGGGCAGACCGTATTTGCCGGTGACCTCGAAAAGCAGTTTGGCGTTGTCGCTCTCCCAGTTGAAATCCGGAGTGACATTGTAAGTCGGGATCGGGAAGGTGAAGATCCGTCCGTCGCGGTCGCCTTCGCTCATCACTTCGAGGAACGCGCGGTTGATGATGTCCATTTCGGGCTGGTAATCTTTATAGGTAGCCGTATCGTGGGGCACGCCGCCGATGATCACGGGATGGTCGCGCAAATCTTCCGGCACCACCCAGTCGAACGTGAGGTTGGTGAACGGGGTCTGGCCCCAGCGGCTGGCGATGTTCAGCCCGAAGATGAACTGCTGCATATTCTGCTTCACCGCCTTGAAATCGAGCTTGTCC
>SUWI01000021.1:14843-35123 GCA_015061565.1 Lentisphaerota bacterium | reverse complement strand
ATTTCGGGGGAGAAAAAGATGCCGCTGTTGGCATGACGTTCGAAATATCTGCAATTTTCCTGTCCGATCTTGTAGGGAACCATACCCGTCGCTCCGGCGGCGACGGCGCCGAAAACCATGACTCTGGATTCTGCGTAAGTCGGAGACGGAAAACGCTGTTTATAGAACGATCCGTGATTGAAGGACTGTGGCATATACCAGACGGCTTCATGAAGTGCGGTATCCCGGACATTCTGCACCGCTGCCAAAATGGATGCGAGGGGGACATCAGGTTTCCCGTTGAAACGGGGACAGTAATAGAGATCGAGGACATGAATATCGCATGATCCCTGTTTGGCGATACAGGCACCGGCGGTGTTGTCCCCGCCCAGAACGGGGTGATCCGGGTCGGTTTTCCGCAGGAATTCATATTGCCGTTTCAATTCGGCGGTCATTTCCGCACCGCGCGGTTCATCATAAAGATACCAGCCGAAAAATGCCGGATGGGTTTTTACCGCGTTGACCATGGTTTCTATTTTTTTATAGGACCCGGCCGAGAGCGTCCGGACCTTTTTTCCGTTTTCGGTGAATCCGAAAAAATCGCCGCGGATTTTGTATCTCGGGGGGAATGCGAGCATCAAACCATACCGGTGGACCTCATCCAGTTTTTTAAGGATCTGATCGATATCGGCCTGATTCAAGTGGGAATGGATCAGGATATTGAAACCGGCTTTCCGCAACGCCGGCAGGGCGCTGTATCCGTAAAAACCGCTGGGGAAAAACGGCTTTCCGTTGAGCAGCACCCTGCGCTCGGGATCCAGTGTGATCAGATTGCCTTTGGCCGGTTTGGCGATGACGTTGAAATCCAGAGTGAAATCACCATCGTTTTTACCGGCTCCGTTCAATGCTGATCTCACCTTGAAAGCACCCGGCGTGAACCTGTCCGCGCCGAATTCGACTTTTTCCATTTTCGAGGGAGCTTTGATCCGCTTCTCCGCCACGGTTTTGCCGGAAGAATCGCTGACCGTAACCGTCAGAACCGCGTTCTTATATTCTTCGAGCGTGGAAAACTGGGTCACGTTCACGATCAGCTTCGGTTCAGGCAGGGCCAGGTAAATATTGTTCCGGTAATGCGGCTCGATCATTTTCACTTCGAAAGAAGCGATCCGGACCGTCACCGTCTTTTCTTCGTAGGCAAGGGTTCTTCCTTTCGGGCCGATGACGGAAGCCGTCAGCAGGTATTTTCCCGATTCGGCGATTTCCAGGGGAATGGAGACAGCGGCCTTTCCACCGAGCGGAGTGACATTGACCGAATTGAACGCCGCCAGTTTTCCGTCAGGAGTCCGGGCTGCCATTTGGGCCGTGTAGTTGATCTTGTCGGAACCGCTCAGGATACCGCCGACTGCCGGAAAAATTTTGCCGTTGAGCGATTTCATCTGAATATCCGAACTGAAAAATGATACCATATAGGCGGCAAGGTCCGTCGGAATATTTTTCAGAACTCCGAACTTTTCGGCGTCCTGAAATTTATCGGCCGGACTCCAGATGCTTAATTCGGAAACTTTGCCGCGGTTTTCGCGTCCGATATTGAAGCGCCAGGTAAGGGTTCCGGAAAACGGGGTCAGGGCGTAATATGGAATAAACACTTCCGCATTGAAACCTTTTGCAGTCTTTACTGCGGCTGTTTTCCACGGCACGTTCCATGCCGGATTTCCTACTCCGCCTTTGATCGACTGTTCGTAGCGGACACCGGACGGATTGAACATGAAATGTTTATATTCCCGGATATTCGAATCGGCGGCGGGTTCCGGTTCCGGCAGGATGAAGATTTCAATGCAGTCGTCAAACCAGATCGGCCCGTCATGATTTTTCTGTTCGTTTTTTATGCTGGAATCCGTTGCCTCGAAAGCAAAATAAAGTCCGCTTTCGCCGGCCAGCACTTTGAAACGGGTCGGTTCGACGGCGGGTTTTCCGTCCAGTCTGGTGAAATCTCCCTGCCATGGAACCTTTTCCCAGGCGGATTCGGAGATCACACCATCCAATTTGATCGGTCCGGATGCCTTGACTGCATCAATGCTGCGGGGCTCAAACGCCTGCACCAGGCCGGCTGCCGCCAGCCCGATTGAAAGGATCAGCTTGCATATGGACATGTTTTTCTCCCGGTCATTCCTGCGATTCGCGCAATTTCAGATATTTTTCCGCGACTTCCGGAGCACTGAGTACCCGGTCATATACCCATATTTCTCCCAGAGAACCATTCAGCGGATAGGCAAAACCGTTTCCGATGCTGCCGAAAGCCAGATTCCGATTTCTGCAGGGAAGGATAACGAATGCCCCTTCGACGATTTTTTTGCCGTCCACATAGAGAACTGCCGTTTTTCCATCATACACCGCGGCCAGCTGGGCAAGGCGTCCGGACGGCATGCGGAAGGTCCCCGCCTTGCTTCCGACCTGGGTAAGTTTTTTCCCGTCCCCGGTCCGGATGACCAGCGATCCCCAGGTATAAAACACTCTGAATCCCTGCCGTTTTTCACCGTCCGAGATGGAGAAAAATTCCTTGGTTTCGCGATAGTTGATCTCCTGATCGAAATAAAAATTGCAGATGATCGTGAACGGCTTGACCGGATTCAGCGGCATCTTGCGGACCAGGAAACCGCCGGAGTTGTTTCTTTCCTTGAAATCATTGGCGATTTTCAGCATTTTCCTGCCTGCGCGTTCAACGATTTCCGAACTTTTGCCCAGGCGGATGATGGTCCCTGCCGGTCCCGTTTTGCCCGGAACGGCATTTCCATCGGCATCGGCAAAATCCCAGTGTCCGATCAGATGGTCTGGGGCAGCGGACAGTGTTGTTCCCGACAAAATGACTGCAATTAAAACGGATAATAATTTCATGACTGATTTTCCTCTTCGTTTGATTTTTTTGATTCAGTATGGAACCGGCTGTTTACCGGTCAAACAGTTTCAAATCGACGCCGGGCAACCCATGAATATTGGTATTGTCACACATGAACAGCGCATTACTGGCGTCTTTGTCGTAAGGATATGCAATTTCCATATTCGACATGCCTCGGGCATGACCGTCCAGAAACAGCAGATTTGCCTTGTTGGCCGGATTAAGGCGGGTAACAGTACTCTGAATGGTGACTGCATTCGGTCCATGGCGATATTTTGCATAAGAAGGAAATTCGAACAAATAATCGTTTTCCCGATTGCTGTCCGCGATCAATTTGATTTGAGACGGTTTTATATAAATTTGCCTTTTATGGATTTTTCTTTTGAAAACCGTTGAATCATTCTTGGATTGACATCCCATGACGGAAGGATTGACTGCATAATGGTGATAACTGAATGTCCTCGATTCCGCAGGGCATTTCAGCACTTTTGTCCAATTGTTTACTTTGGACGGCTTGATGCGGTTATACCAATATTCGCTGCTGGAATTCCGATACATGGAAGCGGGACAGATCCAGTCATTGTTTTCATCGGTATAACTGATCATGGCCAGATTGATTTCTTTCAGGTTGTTGATGCAGGAAATCGCTTTGGCTTTGGAGCGGGCGGCATTCAGCGCCGGCAGCAACAGTCCCGCCAGGATCGCGATGATGGCTATCACTACGAGGAGCTCTATCAGCGTAAAACGGCGCGCCGTTTTACGCTTCAAATATGAAATATGAGATATGAAACAGGAGTTGGCTGCGGTCTGGTTTTTCATCTTGACTTCCTTTCGTCGGTTTGTTTTTTCATGGAAAGTTGAATGGCTGTTGTCATGAATTGATCCTTCATATTCCTCTTTTTCGCTCCTTTCTGAAAGTGACCCATTTACTAATGCATATCATTTCCGGATATTCAAATAGTATAATCGGATTTTTTTATTTGTCAATAGGTAAAAACGACTTTTTTTACTGTTTATTGACCCATTTACTTTGATAAAAACGTGATAAAATGATGATTTCAGCTTGAAAACCGGAAATTCGGCAATATGTTACCTGCAAGGAGAACCGGAATATGGAAAAAATCGAATCGATGCTGGCGGAACTGAAGTCGGATCTGGCATCGGGAAAATTTGCCCCCGATGCCCATTTTCCCTCGGAATACGAATTGGCGGAACGGTTCAAGGTGAACAAGAAAACCGCGAACAAAGCGGTGTCGCTGCTGGTGACGGAAGGATGGCTGTACCGCGGCAGGCGGGGACAGGGGACTCTGGTTTCGCCGGTGAAACCTTTTCCCGGCGGACAAATCTGCTGCATTTCCATCCTCAAAAATGCTTACCAGTCGGATTTTCTGCAGGGAGCGCAGTCCGGCGCATTTCAGCATGATTATCTGCTGAATTACTGTTCGCCGCCGCCGGAGGAACTGCCGGACTTGCTGAAACGGCTGGAGAATTCGCCGGTCCGGGGAATTCTGACCGGCTATTACGGCGAACTGAACACGCGCCTGCCGGTGATTTATATCGACCGTTCTTCGGGCGATCCGGAAAGTTTCTATTCGGTGTCCTGCAACAATTATCAGGGCGGGTATGAAATGATGAAACAGATTCTGGCGCGCGGGCACCGGAATATCGTGATCTTTTTTCAGCAGAAACTGATGCGGGACCGGCTGAAGGGTTTTCACGATGCCATGCGCGAAGCGGGGATCTCCGATGCGGAAAAACGCACATTCCGCTGGTTGGAAGATTCCTGTTATGAAGCGCAGAAACAACTGCGTCAGGCATTGAAGAAATATCCCGGATTCACGGCGGCCGCCTGCGGTTCGGACAACTTGATGATCCATACCGCCGATGCGCTGGACCAGGAGGGGATTCCCTGGCGGAACCGGATCGCCCTGACCGGATTCGGCAATCTGCTGGGCAAAGATCCCGTCCTGCCGGCGGCTAGCGTGGACCAGCATCCTTTCAATCTCGGTTACACGGCGGCGGAAAACCTGATCGCGCTGATCGAAGGCCGCGGCGAGGACATCCCGAAACAGAGCATGATCGATGTGGAACTCGTCAATACCGGAAATATTCCGTTCGTTCCGCAGTCCTGACCCGAAACTGCTTGCGCTTTTGTTACTGACGTGCTATATTGTCCGAAATTGGAAAACCGACAGAGAGGTGGATCATGGATCGAATGAGAATCGTTGCGGGGCTGGCGCTGAGTTTTCTGCTGCTGTTTCCGGCCGTATCCGAGGGAAAAAGGAAAAAAACGACTTCCGACGAGGATTTCAAGCTGGAAGGCGGCAGTTCGAAACACCGCGTGGTGCAGGAAACCATGGATTTGAGCGGTTACGGGACCATCGATGAGATCAAGCGGATCAATCTGCAGAACCAGCTCAAGCGGATGATCATGCAGCATAACGAGCGGCAGAAGACCCGCAGGAGCAAAGTCAAAAACATCCGGGAAAGGACGAACCCGAGCGACCCGACCAGAAGCAAGCCCTGGACCGAGGATTTCAATGTTCTGGATCTGGGCGGATATGATTTCATCACTGAAACCGATCGGCAGCTCCTGGAAAAACGGCTGGACGATATGATCGAAAAGCATAATCTTTATGCGAAGGGCAAATTGAAACGTCCCACTACGGTCCGTTTCCGCAACCGGTAAGGTCCCGGCCTCAAACATTCATTCCGCTTTCCGGAACGCGCCGAATGCGAAAACCGCGATCAGCAGGACCACCGCGGTCAGGATAGTCCACTGCAGTCCGGAACTGGACAGCGTGGTCTTTTCGGCCGCCTGGCGCTGCGGTTTCATTTTGAATCCGCGGACGGGTTTCTCAGGCGAAGGCGCGGGAGATGATCCGGCCTGTTCCTTTTCCCGGTTTTCCGCTTTTCGGACGGGATCAATGATCCGTTTGCCGAAACCCGTTCTGGCTTTCTGCATTTTTTCCTGCCGGTCGCGGATCAGCTTGTCCAGACTGGCCCCGCCGGCTTTTTCCACCGCTGCGCGGAATTTCATGGACATTTCGGGCGACATCACGCCGGGCAGGGAGATGAGGTTGAGCACCATCTGATTGAGCATGGGATTGTTGCAGGTGTGGTCGCAGCACGCCATGCCCTGCCGGATCACGCTGGCGGCATATTCCGCGGCGAGGGTCTGCCGGAGCTTCTGCGGCGCATTCCAGTAATCTTTCCGGACCGCTTCGAGCATGCGCGCGGTCATCGACTGATACGCCCATTCGTTCTCTCCGGCGAAGAATTTTTTCAGGCCCAGTTTATAGCGGTCCTGCACATAAATTTCATAAAGGGAAGACCAGTCCGCCGCGGTGATGTTTTCGGGCGTGACCGCCTGCCAGCCCCAGAAATTGTCGGTGATGCGCGACAGCGTCTTGCCGCCGGCATAATTTTCCCGGACCATCGACTTGATCCATTCGGGATTGAACAGCCTGGAATCGAGTTCGGCGGCGAGGAAGTTTTTCAGCGAACCCACCGAGCCGGATGCCGGATCGCGCAGATCGGCGATATAGGCGGCGGGCGATTTCCCCGAAAGTTTTCCGGCGGCGAGGGTAAGTCCGCCCAGATACTGATACATCTCGTCGATGTCGGTGACTCCGTAAACATTGCTGGAACGGGACTGCAGGACGGTTTCCACGCGTCCGAGCTGTCCGGCCAGCGCCTTGGGATCGACCGTGAAATTGCCTTGTCCGTCCAGCGTATGCGACATGCTGCGGAGATAGACTTCCGCCAGGTCGTCGGATTTTTCCCACGAGCCGGAAGCGCCGGCGAGCTTGTTGACGCGGGTGCCGTAGGTTCCGGGTTTCGGGAAGAAAATGCCGGGCTTGTCACCCTGAATGAAGTTTTCGGCATCGGTCAGCCGTGCGGCCTGACGCCGGGCGGAATCCAGCAGCCGCAGCAGACTGCCGAACTGGTCGCGGTAAGCTCCGGATGCCGTGATCACGACCTCGATGCGGGGGCGTCTGAGCTGGCTGCCGGGGACCGGGACAACTCCGGCGATACGGCCGGAACGGTCATAACGGAGCGTCATGCCCATCAGCGCCAGCGCCATGGCCTCGTTCACGCCGTCCGTGCGGACGCTTTCTCCGGCCCAAAGCAGGATCGCCGCCGAACGGGGCAGGGCGCCTTTCTTCTGCATTTCCGAAGCCAGCAGTTTTTCCGCCAGCGCGGCTCCCTTTTTCATCGCGGCCGGCGAGGGGACCTTATCGGGGTCGAACGAATAGAAATTTCGCCCTGCCGGGAGCATACGCGGATTGCGCAGCGGATCGCCGGACGGGCCGGGTTCGATAAAGCCGCCGTCCAGCGCATGGAGCAGGGCGGACAATTCATCCCGGCCGGTATTTTTCAGATGCCGTTCGATCGCGGCGCGTCCTTTCTCCGGCAGCAGCGGCCGCATGGCATTGATTTCCGCCTCGGACGGCGATTCTCCGAACGCATGCAGTCCGAATGGTGTCGGTGCGGCGCGTTTTTCCGTGTAACCGGAAACCTGCTCGAACCAGTCCTTCCGCGAGAAATCGAGTTTCAGCCTTTCGGCCAGCCGATGCCGGGTCAGGAATTCCCGGAGATTTTTTTCGCGGTCGGGCCGGACCGAGGGCGGAGCGGACTGGCATTCGGAAACCAGTTCGTTCAGCCGGGGCAGGAAATCTTCGCCGGACGGAGTTTTCAGCAGCGGCGTGAGATGCGCGATCATGACTGCGCGGGCGCGGCGTTTGGCAATGATGCCTTCCCCGATGCCGTCGGAAATATACGGATAGATTTCCGGGATATTGCCGCGGACGATCTCCGGCGCGTCGGCGGCGTCCAGCCCCAGCTGTTTGCCGGGCAGCCATTCACTGGATCCGTGCCGGCCGAGATGGATCATGGCATCGGCCCGGAATTCGTGCCGGAGCCAGAGATAAACAGCCAGGTACTGATGCGGCGGCGCGATCGTGGACGAGTGGAGCAGTTTGTGGGGATCGTCCAGCCAGCCCCGGAGCGGTTCCGGCAGGATGACCAGATTGCCCCGCTGCAGCATCGGCAGAATGAAATGGCCGTTGGCGAACATGATCTTCGAATCGCGCGGGGCGCCCCATTCAGCCGTCACTTTTTTCCGGAAATTTTCGGGCAGGGCGGCGAACCATTTTTCATAAGTCTTGAGCGGAAGCAGGACCGGATCACCCCCGTTGATCAGCGAATCGAGCTCGCCCGGCGCCCAGGAACCGATGTTGCGCGCCGTGCGGATCAGTTCCGCCGTGAGCTGCGGTTCCGTGAGTTTTTCCAGCCCGCCGGTCCGATAGGATGCCTGCGCCATCGCCCGGATGATCCGGACCAGGCTGCGCGGCACATTGAGGTAACTGGCCCCGATATTCTGCTTGCCGCCGGATGCGTTGTAAATGAAAACGGCGATTTTCTTTTCGGAGTTTTTTTTGCGGCGCAGCTCCGTCCATTTTTTCAGACGGGAGACGGTCTGCCGGATGGCGGCGGGAAAGGTTTCCGGAACTTGGATCTTGCGTCCGTCCGGGGTCGTTTTCGGCTGGGTCCCGAAGAGCAGGGACGGTTCAATCAGACCAGAGATCTCCGGCGCGATGAACGCGAACGCCACCGAAAAATTATTCATGCCGAGCGGGGATTTTTCCCATTCGGGCGTGGTCTGGCGGTAGATTCGGAGCGCATTGAAAACCGGACGGTCCAGATCTTTCAGCGCGAGCCGGAGCTCTTCGCCGAGCGAGGTCTTGAATTTGAACGACAGCGCCAGGACGGCATCCGCATAAGAACGGCCCCTGGGATCGAGCAGGAGCCGGCGGATCACCTTGACCTCGTCGCCGTAGACCAGCAGGACGTTGAGCCCCTGTTTTTCACATTCGTCGGTGACCGCTTTGAACAGCGCCAGTTCGCTCCGGTTGATGCTGGCGGAATGGACGGCAAAGGCAATGACCGGCAGGTCCGGCCGGAAATGTTTCGATTTGGCCTGAAATTCGGGGATGGAACCGTAAACCCGCCGGGTCCCCGGATGGGTGACGCCGATCGGGGGAAGCGTCGACGGCGGCTCGAATTTCACCTGCTTGTCCAGTTCCCTGTGAACCACCCAATAGACCATATTGCGGAAATTTTCCGGCCGGCTGTTGGCGCGGTAGGCTTTGAGCTCCGGGGGTTCCTTCGCGGGGATCCCCTTTTTCAGCAGACGCGAGGACAGGGCGTAAAGCCGGGTGCGTTCCGCATCGAAATTCGCCTCCGTGATCCTCCGGACATCGCGGCCCCGGGCGTTCACGATCAGGACATCGGCCTCCCTGACCGCCCGGCTGATCTCGGGATCGGCATCGACCTGGGTGCAGTAATACCGGAAACGGATCTTTTCCGGCAGTTTCAGGTGCTTGAACGCATTGGCGAAAAGTTCCGAATCGGACGCCGAACCGACGAACACCACATTTTCCGCCGTCAGCAGGAACGGGAACAGCAGCATCCAGAGCAGCAGCGGCAGACGCATGGGATCAATCCTCCGGCACGTAGATCATGGAACCGTCTTCGAGGCGGTAAGCGGTGCCGAGCCGGGTGCCGCGGCCGGCGGCTTCCTCCCGGGTCATCCTGACCGCCTGCATCTTGCGGCCTTGTTTCCGGATGATCGTCAGCTCGCCCTGATCATTCTTCTTGATGATGGTCAGGCGGCTGTCTTTGGAGAAGATCTCTTTGGCATCGAAAACGGTCATGAGCGCGAGCAGCAGGGCGGCGATGAACACTACGGCGGTGTCGAAAAGATTGCCGACGCCGGTCATCGGATCGGGCGTTTCGCGCGCCCGGCGCCAGTCATGGACGGTCCGCATGAATTTCATGATAGCGTTTCTCCGTGCGGTATTCCATTTCCCGGATATCGTTTTCCACATATCTGCGGCGCAGGGTGCTGATCAGGAAGGAGAGGCTGCCGATCATCAGTCCGACGACCGTGGTGGTGTAGGCCAGCACGAGTTCGGAGGTCATGACGGAAAAGTCGCCCTGACCCAGTCCGGCCAGGGCCGTGCCCATCGGGACCAGGGTGCCGATCAGTCCGAGCGCGGGCCCGATCCGGACGGCGATCAGATATTTATCCAGCGAAGCCAGCCGTTCCTGGATCCGTTTCCGCAGCAGGTTCTGGATATCTTCCTCGCAAGTGGTCTGGCGAAGCAGGTTTTCGAGTTCCTCCAGATACTGCCGGACCGGACGCGAAACCGGATCGGGATCTCTCCGGCGTTCCAGCCGGAAAGCGAAAAATCTGCCGCATTCATAGAAGATCCAGACCGAGAGGCCGGCGAGCAGCAGGAGCACCGGATATAAAATGCAGCTGGACAGAATGTAGATGTAAGTTTTGATGCCTGCGAAAAAATCCATATTCAACTCCTTTTTGCCTGGAACCGGCCGGCCAGAAATCCGGCGATCAGGGCGCATACGGCGACCGCCGGGACCGCCAGCGCGCTGCCGGACAGCAGGTTTTCATCGCCAGCCGTCCGGGCCGCCGCGTATAATTTGCCGGCCTCCTGAAAATGCGGGGCGATCAGCAGGATCAGAATGAAATAAAGGGCGATGAGGATCATCATCCGGCCGGTCAGCACCAGCGGCCGGAGCCCGCTCAGTCTGCCCAGCAGGGCCAGCAGTCCGAGGAACAGCAGATTGAAGAACAGGAAGACCAGCGGCAGGATCCAGCGGAGCTTCGCGGCGGAGTCAGGAAACAGCATCAGGGCAAAGGCGCAGACCAGAAAAATCGCGGATGCGCAGACCGGACACGGCACGGTGAGCAGCAGCCAGCCGCGGGATTCCAGCCGGTCAAGGTGTCCGCAGTCCTGATGCACCAGCAGGCGGCTTCCCCACCAGATCAGCCCGGCGCAGAGCAGCAGATGCAGCAGGACGCCGTTTTTCAGGAACGCGGCGGAATCGGTTACCCGGAAAAAATCCACGCGCCGCAGCAGTTCGAATCCGAGCAGGAACAGCAGGATATAAGCGCACTGCATCAGGATCAGGACCGCGGTTTTCCGGATCCCGCGGCCGGGCAGGGACAGGTAATAATAGTTGCCGACCGCGGTCTTCAGGGCAAAGATCCCCAGTGCGCAGAACAGCCCCAGGGCGATCCCCATCATTTCCGGAGAGGACATCCGGTTCTCCTTTTTTTGTTATTACGATTTGGTATTTTGTAATAATATACACAGGAACCGGAAAAAATCAATCATGGAAAAAACGTTTTTCGCGGAAACTGGGGCGGAATATCGGTTCTGCATTTTTTTATACGGAAGAAATTTGATTTTTCTTTAAATTGGTGATATAATAACATGAAAAAACGAAGCGGGAATTCAATTATGAAAGTCAAATGTCCTTATTGCGGGAAGACCGTTGAGATACCGGAATCGGCCACGGTCCAGCACAATATCCTCTGCACGTTCTGCGGGAAACATTTTTTCGCCGCCGGGGAGCTGGTTTTCCGTTACGCGAAAAAACTGGACCTGTTCCGCGGCGCCAGGGAAAAGAAGGTGGCCTGTCCCTATTGCGGCCAGCATTACACCTTTGATTTTCAGCCGTTGAACAATATGCTGGGCTGCTCGGAATGTCTGAAGGTGTTTGTGCTGCCGCCGGCCGAACCTCCGCCGGAAGTCCTGCCATCGACTGAAACGATCGTGCTTTCCACTGTTACGCTGAGAAAACCTCCGGCCAACTCGATTTTTACGAAGAAGTCATTGCCTGAGGATGAAAAATCTTCCCCTCCGGAAAAGGTGAAAGCACCTGACTGGATGAAAGATCCGATCCCGGTGCCGCCCCGGGGCAAACGGCATTGAAAATCGGGTTCGAAGCTTTTTTTCTTTTTTTGCCCGCTTCCGGCTTGAAGATTCCGGAAACCGGTTTATATTCTTTTCAAAATAATCTGATTTGACAGGAGAGATTCAAATGGCTGAAATAAAGACCCGTTCCGAACTGGATCCCGCATTGACCTGGGATCTGACCCCGATGTATGACAGCGATGAAGCGTGGGAGAAAGAATACTCCGGCCTGGATGCGCTGCTGCAGAAATTTCTGGAATTCCGCGGCCGTCTGGCCGATTCGCCGTCCGTGCTGAAACAGGCTTTCGAGGCGGATGATGCGCTGTCGCTGTCGATCGAACGGCTGTATGTGTATTCCCACTTGAAAGCGGACGAGGACACGGGCAATTCGGTCAACCAGTCCCGGCATGACCGGATCTCGGCGCGGAGTGCGGAGATCTCGGGCGAATGCGCCTGGTTCCAGCCGGAACTGCTGGCGATGGACGAGGCCCGTTTCAATGCGTATCTGGAAGATGAAACGCTGGCGTTTTACCGTCGGACGCTCAAGGAGATCGGGGAGGAGCGCAAGCACACGCTCTCCGCGGCGGAGGAACGGATCCTGTCGCTGTCGTCCGATGTGCTCGGCACGCCGCACAAGGCTTTTTCCCTGCTGAACGACGCCGATCTGCGTTTTCCCGAGATCGAGGATGAAAAAGGCGAAAAGATCGAAGTCACGCACGGCAATTACATCAAGCTGCTGGAGTCGCCGGTCCGCAAGGTGCGCAAGGCGGCTTTCGAAGCGGTTTACGACACGTATTCCGGGATGAAAAATACGCTGGCTGCCCTGCTGGACGGCGAGGTGAAGATCCATGTGCTGGATGCCCAGCTGCGGTCTTTCCCCTCGGCGATCGAAAGTTCGCTCTTCGGTGACAAGGTGCCGGTTTCGGTATATGAAAACCTGATCGGTTCCATCCACCGCAATCTGCCGATGATCTACCGGTATTTCGCGCTGCGGGCGAAAGTGCTCAAGCTGGAAAAACTGGACATGTATGACATCCATACCCCGCTGCTGCCGGATTGCCGCATGGAAGTTTCCTGGGAGGAAGCGGTGAAACAGGTCTGCGATTCCCTGCAGGTGCTGGGGCCGGAATACCATTCCGCCATCGGGCAGGCGTTCGAGAACCGGTGGATCGACGTGCCGGAATGCCGCGGCAAACGGTCCGGCGCCTATTCGAGCGGCTGTTTCGGTTCGCCGCCGTACATGCTGCTGAACTTCTCCGGCACGCTGGACAGCATGTTCACGCTGGCGCACGAGCTCGGACATTCGATGCATTCGTATTTTTCCGACCGCAATCAGCCGTATCATTACGCCGGCTACCGGATCTTTGTGGCGGAAGTCGCCTCGACCACCAATGAACTGCTGCTGCTCAATTCCCTGCTGAAGCAGACCGCCGATCCCAAGATCCGGGCATACCTGCTGAACCATCTCGCCGATGAGTTCCGGGGGACCGTGTTCCGGCAGACCATGTTCGCGGAATTCGAACGCGATATCCATGCTTTGTCGGAGGAAGGCACGCCGCTGACCGCCGACCTGCTCTGCGACCGTTATTATCAGCTCAATGCACTGTATCACGGCGACGCGGTGAAAGGGGATGACCGCATCCGTTACGAATGGTCTCGCATCCCGCATTTCTATTATGATTTCTATGTCTACAAATATGCCACGGGTTTTTCCGCGGCGGCGGCGTTGTCCCGCAGCATTCTCGCCGGCGAGACCGAACCGTATCTGCGCTTTCTGAAGGCCGGCGGTTCGCGCGATGTGCTGGACATTATGAAAGATGCGGGCGTGGATTTCCTGAACGGCGATCCGGTTGGCGATGCGCTGAAACTGTTCGACGATACCGTGACCCAGCTGGAAAAAGTTCTGCTTCAATAAAAATAACCCAACCGAAAGGCTTAAAATGGTTGCCAGACTCCTCCAAATCGGACTGATCCTGTGTCTCGGGATCGGAACTCTTTCCGCCAAAGAATTGAAAGTGCTGATGATCGGGAACAGTTTCTCGATTTGTGTGGGCACCAATCTCCCGCAGATCGTGAAGTCGGTCCCCGGCCACAAGCTGGAACTGACCAGCGCCTATATCGGCGGCTGCACGTTCGACCGGCACAGCGAGAACCTCAAGAAGGCGGAAGCGAACCCGGATTTCAAGCCTTACGTGATCTCGGTCTGGACTTCCCATCCGCCGAAGCGGATCAAAAACGGCAAAGGCAATGTGAATACCCTGCTGAAGAACAATCAATATGACATCATCACCATCCAGCAGGGCAGTCCGAAAAGCTGGAATTACAAGACCTATGAGCCGTTTGCGGATGAAGTGATCGCCTATATCCGGAAATATCAGCCGAAAGCGGAGATCGTGATCCAGCAGACCTGGGCCTACCGGATGGACAGTCCGCGTCTTAAGCCGAATCCGAAAGCCAGCTGGGATTTCGACCAGACCGACATGTATGAACGGATCCGCGAATCCTACGGCAAACTGGCTGAAAAATACCACTTCCGGGTAATCCCGGTCGGGGACGCAGTGCAGAAATACCGGAAATACACGCCGGTGAAATTTCAGCCCGCCGCCGGAAAATACGAATATCCGAAACAGCCGTCCAATGCCGGCGATGTGGTCGGCAGCGCGTACTGGAAAAAGGATCCGAAAACCGGAAAGAATTCCCTGCGCTTCGATTATATCCATCTGAATTCGAACGGACAGTATCTGCAGGCCTGTGTGTGGTTCGCGTTCCTCTACGGAGAACAGGTGCAGAAGATCGCCTATGTCCCCAAGGCCATCGGCGCCGGGGAGGCCGCACTGCTGAAGAAATGCGCACAGGAAGCGCTGGACGAATACAAGCAGGTGAAATGACCGGTTTATTCCGGCAGGACGATTTTGCCGTTGGAAAGATCGCGCAGTTTCGTCCGCAGTTCGGGCAGGGCCGCGGCGGTCAGTTCCCCGCGGATCCGGACCTCGGATAAGAACTCTTCCTGTTTCGTTTCGAATCCGGACGCGGCCAGCAGCCGTTTTACCTGTTCATACAGCGCATAAGGCACGGTGAAATCCAGTTCGCGCATGGGGACCAGTTCCCTGGTGCGGATGTTTTCGAGTGCGGCCTGCGCGCTGGCGGTGTAGGCGTGAACGAGTCCGCCGGTGCCGAGTTTGGTGCCGCCGAACCACCGGGCAGTGGTCAGGATCACATTGGTCAGGCCGCTGCCCTTCAACACTTCCAGCGTGGGACGTCCGGCCGTCCCGGAAGGTTCGCCGTCATCGGAACAGCCCTGGATATTGCCCTGGGCACCGACGATGAATGCGTAGACGATATGTCCGCCGTTGTCGTATTGGGTTTTGCGCAGACGCCAGATCTCGCGCGCGGCTTCGGGCGTTTCCGCATATTCCAGTTCGGAACGGAATCTGGAATTCTTTACCATCAGTTCGGTGGGTGTGCCTTCCAGGAAGATCTTCATATCGGCTCCCGGTTCAGATCCGGTTCAGGATCAGCATGCAGTCGCCGTAACTGAAAAAACGCATCCGTTCCCTGACCGCGTAACGGTAGGCTTCCATGACGAACTCATATCCGGCGAAGGCGGAAACCAGCATCAGCAGGGTGCTTTTGGGCAGATGGAAATTGGTCAGCAGCATATCCGCGGACCGGACGTGGTACGGCGGATAGATGAAGATGGAGGTATCGGTTTCCTGCGGGGTGAAAACACCGTCGGAACCGATCACCGATTCCAGCACGCGCAGCGAGGTGGTGCCGACCGCGGCGATGCGGTGTCCGGCGGCCCGGGTGCGGTTGAGCTGGTCAGCCGCCTCCCGCGTCAGGATGAAATGTTCGCTGTGCATCGGATGTTCGGCGATGTTTTCCACGGTGACCGGCTTGAACGTGCCCTGTCCGACATGCAGAGTCAATTCCGTTTCGGTGACGCCGCGTTTTTTCAGTTCGGCAAGGATCTCCGTGGTGAAGTGCAGCCCGGCGGTGGGTGCGGCGACTGCACCGGGATATTTGGCATAGACGGTCTGGTATCGTTCCGCATCGGGCGGAAGGTCGGCGCCCCGGCGGATATACGGCGGCAGCGGCACATGTCCGCATTCCCGCAGGGTGTTT
Organism: Lentisphaerota bacterium; assembly: GCA_015061565.1. Lineage (GTDB taxonomy): Bacteria > Verrucomicrobiota > Lentisphaeria > Victivallales > UBA1829 > SIG94. Next base: position 19,337 of record SUWI01000021.1, on the reverse strand, counting down.
TCCACATCGGTTTCGCGGAAACGGATCATGCAGTTGCCGTTCTCCTGTTTGGAAACGAGTTCGACGCCGCGGCCGGAATCATGGCCGTCGCGGTCCAGCAGGGAAAGCATGGTCCCCGGCGCGGTCCGGCGGGTGTTTTTCATGAGGCAGCTCCACAAAGTCGAACCGTCGGACGGCGTCAGCAGCAGGATCTCGAGCTTGGCGCCGGTATCCTTGCGGGCGTAGAGCCGGGCGCGGATCACGCGGGTGTTGTTCAGCGCCAGCAGGTCGCCGGACTGAAAATAATCCGTGATCGCGGAAAAGGGGCGGACCGCCATGGACCCTGCGGCGGGATCCAGCACCATCATGCGGGAATCGCCGCGGTTTTTTGGCGGATGCTGCGCAATGAGTTCTTCCGGAAGCTGGTAATCGAAATCACTGGTGCGCATCATGATACATTTTCTCGTATTCGGATGCGGTATGGTTCCAGGAGAAATCGGCGGTCATGCCGTTCTTCCGCATTTTGGCAATGGCGGACGGTTTGCGCCGATACAGGTCCGCGGCCCAGCGGATGGTGTTGCGCAGCGCATCCGGTGTCAGGTCGTGGAAAACGAAACCCGTAGAACGGTCGAGCGTGTCCTCGGAATAATTCAGCACGGTATCCGCCAGTCCGCCGGTCTGGCGGACGATCGGCAGCGTGCCGTAACGCATGCTGTACATCTGATTGAGCCCGCAGGGTTCGTAACGCGAGGGCATGATGAAGAAATCGCATCCGGCTTCCAGCAGGTGGGAGTCGGCGTCGGAAGCGTAACCGATGAAAGCGGCGAATTTATCCGGATATTTGCCGGCGAGATAGCGGAAATGTCCCTCCAGTCCGGGATCGCCCGAACCGATCAGCAGGAACTGGAAATCGTTATGGTAAAGCATGTCTTCCAGCGAGGCGGCGAAAACGTCCAGCCCTTTCTGATAAGCCAGGCGTGAAAGCACGCCGAAAAGCGGCACCTCGGGTTTTTCCGGCAGACGGAATTTCTTCTGGAGTTCGCTTTTGCATTTCTTCTTGCCGGTGAGGCTTTTCGGGGTGAACCTGGCGGGCAGCCGGCGGTCGGCGGAGGGATTCCAGTCATCCGCGTCGATGCCGTTGGCGATGCCGCGCAGCCGGCACTGATAAGCACGGTGCCGCAGACACGGATCGAGCGCGAATCCGAATTCCGGCGACAGGATCTCTTCGGCATAAGTATGACTGACCGTACTGACCATGTCGGCGCACATGATCCCGCCTTTGAGCAGGTTCAGCCGGTCGTAGAATTCCAGACACTGCCAGTTGAAATAATCCCAGCCGAGCCCGGTCCAGAACATGTTCCCCTTGTCGAAATTGCCCTGATAGCCGATATTGTGGATGGTCATGACCGAGCGACAGCTGCGGAAGGCGGGATGTCCGGAGTAATGACCGCTCCGCAGATAAACCGCGCACAGCGCGCAGTGCCAGTCGTTCAGGTGGAGAATGTCCGGATCCAGCCGCAGCGCCGTAACGGTTTCCATTACCGCGCGGGAGAAAAAGATGAACCGCTGGGCATTGTCGGAATATTCCTGACCCTGCCAGTCATACAGCGTCGCCCGGTCGAAGAAACGGTTGAATTCGATGAAGTAATAAGTCAGTTTCGGATTGATCTTCAGGATCCGGACGGATGCCCACTCGGTGGTGTTTCCGAACGGCACGCCCAGCAGATCCAGCTGACCGTCGAAAGTCAGGTTCAGCCGCGCGGTCTGCTGCGGGTAATAAGGCATCACCACGCTGACCTGATGTCCGCGGAGGGAAAGCGCTTCGGGCAGGGAGGCGGAAACATCCGCCAGACCCCCGGTTTTGGCATAGGGAACTGCTTCGCTGGAAGCCCATACGATTTTCATGAACGCACTCCGATCATTTGTTACGGTTCATCTGTTCGCGCACTTTTTCCAGCACGGCAACTTCTTCCGGCGTCAGACTGTTGATGCCGGTCCGGGAAAGCTTGTCGAGGATCCGGTCCACCTCGTTGCGGTCGATCGCCGGTTCGTCCCCGGAAGGTTTCCGGGGCTTGAACTCATAGGGCGTCTGCCGCACGGACGGTTTGCGTTTCAGCAGGGAATCCAGCGGATCCCACTGGACTTCCCGCCGCAGGAAGAAACGCATGAAAAGATAACCGCCGATGAAACCGCCGACGTCGAGCATCGCAAAAGGCGTGGCGCCGGCCAGGAACAGATCCAGCAGCATGAAGACCACCGCCATCGTGCGGAGCTTGACCGGAAACGGGATGAACAGCAGGTACATCTGCATTTCCGGGACCATCATGGCGCTGGCCATGATGATGCCGTAGACGGCGCCGGAACAGCCGAACACATACGACCCGGCATGGTTCAGATGGATCGCCAGCCAGAGCAGATTGCCCGCGATCCCGCTGCACAGATACAGGGACAGGATCTTCATTCCGCCGAGCCGCGGGGTGATGATGGTCCCGAAAATATACAGCGCGAACATTTCGAAGAACAGGTTCCAGCCGCTGAGGTTGACCAGCAGGGAAGAGACGATCCTCCACAGCTGCAGATCCCGGATCGCCTCCGGGATCAGGATCAGGCTGGCGGCCAGCGGCGAATCTTTCTGCTGCACCAGAATGAAGAACAATACGGTGACGCAGATGATCCCGAATATGGTCTTGTTGGCGCTCTTTTCCTGCTCGTCCTGGGATGAATTGTTGAAAAAAGACATTTTGAGATTCCGTTTCTGTTGTTGAGGCAGGTAATATACACCCCGGCCGGGCAAGTTTCAAGGAAAAATAGGGAAAAGCTGTCTCAGCGCCCGCACCGGAAAACGCTAAAAAAACTGGAAAAAATAATCATTCCGGGATTGAAAAAAACTTTTTTCAGGCAATATTACCAAGGATATTTTAAATACAGAAACGACACGACGGAGCGAATATGGGAAAAAATCGAATACTGTATCTGACCGATTACTGTCTGACTCCGCATGTCAATATCCCGAATGCGGGGATCCTCTGCGAAAACGCCAAGATCATCGGGATCGGCGGCGTTTCGGCCTTTTCCCGGGATGAACCCAATCTGACCGTGGTCGACATGACCGGCTGCTATGCGCTGCCGGGACTGATCGACAGCCATATCCACGGATGCGGAGGATTCGATACCGAGCTGGCCTGCGAACCGGAACAGCAGCTCGAAAAAATGAGCATTTATCTGGCCTCCCGCGGGGTGACCAGTTTCCTGCCGACGCTGGTTTCCATGCCGCGAAAGAAAATGGTGGAAACCGTGAAGCGGCTGGCGGAGATGATGCAGGAATCCATGCCCGGCGCGGTGCCCTGCGGCCTGCATCTGGAAGGCCCGTTCATCAATCCGCTGAAAGCCGGATCTCAATCCAAGGATGCCTGTTCTCCGGTCGATTTCGCTTTTCTGGATGAACTGCTGGAAGCGGGCGCCGGCCGCATCAAGCTGCTGACTTTCGCCCCGGAACTGGAGAATTCGGAAAAGATGGTCGAGATCCTGCTGGACAACGGCGTCATTCCTTCGATGGGACATTCGGTCGCCAACGCGGATGAGACCCTGCGCCTGATCGATGCCGGAGCCAGCCGCTGCACCCATCTGTTCAACGGCCTGCCGCCGCTGCATCACCGCCGCAGTTCCATTACCGACGTGCTCCTTACTCATGACGGCGTCTCGGTCGAGATCATTTTGGACGGCGCCCATATCGATCCGCGGATCGTGGACATCACCACCCGCGTCAAACCGCAGAACAAGGTGATCGGGATCAGCAATTCCATCCAGTTCGAACCGGGCCAGCCGAACGGATATTACGAAAAAGACGACCGGATCTTCACGGCGGACGGGATTCTGGCGGGGACCGCGCATTCCCTGGATGAAGGGTGGATGCATCTGCGGACCTATTCGCATCTTTCCAACCCGCATGCCGCGGCCTGTTTCACCCTGAACCCGGCGATCGACCTGGGACTGATCACGCGCGGCGAACTTTCGCCTGGCAAACGCGCCGACATCACCTTTTTCAAAACGGTCGACAGCCAGGTCGCCATGACCATCTCCCAGGGCAAAGTCATTTACAAGGCCGAAGCATGATGAAAAAATCCGAACTGAAAGCTTATTCTCTGCTGGATTCCGGGAACTGCCGGAAACTGGAGCAGGTGGGTTCCGTCCGGATCATCCGTCCTGCTCTCAATGCGTTCTGGCAGCCGTCGCTTCCTGCCTCCGAATGGAACAAAGCGGATGCCGAATTCAAGCGCGAATCCGGCGGGGGCGGCGGCATCTGGAACTGGAAGAGCAAATCACCGCCGTCCGAGTGGGCAGTCCTCTGGGGCGGGGTCCCGCTGCTGATCAAGCCGACCCATTTCGGCCATCTGGGGTTTTTTGCCGAGCAGGCGGTCAACTGGGACTGGCTGCGCGGCTGCATCCGGAAGATGGACCGGCCCTGCCGGACGCTGAATCTTTTCGCCTATTCCGGCGGCGCCACGCTGGCGATGG
>SUWI01000021.1:0-14833 GCA_015061565.1 Lentisphaerota bacterium | reverse complement strand
ATGGCCCAGGCCGGTGCCGACACCTGCCACTTGGACGCCTCTTCCGGCATCATCGAATGGGCGCGGAAAAATCAGGCGCTCGAACCGGAAACTCCCGGCAGGATCCGCTGGATCTGCGATGACGCGATGAAATTTGTCGCCCGCGAACAGCGCCGCAATTCCCGCTACAACGGGATCGTGCTGGATCCGCCCAGTTTCGGCCGCGGCGCCCAGGGGCAGGTCTGGAAGATCGAAGACGGCATCCGTTCCCTGCTGGAAAACTGCCGCGCCATCCTCGATCTCAAGCATCCCTGGTTCATCCTGCTGAGCTGTCATTCGCAGGGATTTTCCCCGGCCTCGCTGGGACGCTGCCTGGCGGAAGTTTTTCCGCACGATGCGGCTTGCCTCGAAGCCGGAGAGATGACGATACCCGAAAACGGTTCCGCCCGGGTCCTGCCCGCCGGAATTTATGCCCGAATATTCAATCCAAATGCCAAATAACGGAGATATCAGACCATGAAAATGAACGTCAAATGGATTTCCCACCGGGGCGAGTCGATCGACGCACCGGAAAATTCGATTCCGGCTTTCAAACTTTCCCGGGAACGTCAGACTGACGGCATGGAATGCGATGTGCACCTGACTGCCGACAAGGTCGTCGTCGTGGCCCATGATCCCAGCACCGCCCGCATGGGCGACCGCAATCTCGTCATCGAAAAATCCACTTTCGCGGAATTGGCGAAGGTCAATATTTCCGGTGCCAACGAGACCTATCCCGACGAGCATATCCACACGCTGGAAGATTGTCTTGACTGCCTGGGCAGCAGCCGTGAATTTTATATCGAACTCAAACCCGGCACTGCCGAGCTGGTGCCCGCGGTGGAAAAAATCCTCACCTCCAGAGGAATGACTTCCGATCAGGTCGTCATCATTTCCTTCGACAAGGAGATGATCGCATTGTCCAAAAAAATCATGCCGCAGTACCGGGCGCTCTGGCTGACCGGATTACCCGCCGGGATGACGGCGGATACGCTGCTGGCCGAATTGACCGCCATGCATGCCGACGGCGTGGATGCCGCCGTCAATGAAAATATCATCACTGCGGATTTCGTGCAGAAACTGCACGACAAAGGCATGCTGGTTGCGGTGTGGACCGTTGACCAGCCGGGACAGGCACGCCGGATGATCGAGCTCGGCGTCGATTCCATCACCAGCAACCGCGCCGCCAAATTGCGCGACATCCTCAAGAAAGCGGAATGATCCGGCCGTTCAGCTGCCGGTAGAGAAGTGAAGACGATATGGACCTGCTGCAGATTTCCCAGAACATCCGTAACATCCGCCAGTCACAGAAAATGACGGTGGAACAGCTGGCCGCGAAAAGCGGTTTCAGCAAAGGTTTCATTTCGCAGGTGGAAAATTTCCGGGTGACGCCGTCTCTGAAAGCGCTGGACAAGATCGCTTCCGCGCTCGGGCTGGACCTGAGCGACCTCTTCCAGGAGTCCGGTCCTTCTCCCGAATATTCGTTCGGCCGGCTGGAAGAGGGGGAGGAAGTGAGCCGGGATGACAATCTGCGGTTCGGGATCCGTTATTTCGCGCTGGCTTACCGTCAGATCGGGCGGGAAATCAATCCCTTCATCGTGGAATATACCCCGGCCGGCGAGGAACGCGATTTCATGATGCACGACACCGAGGAATTTTTCCTGCTGCTGGACGGCGAGATCGAATTCAGCCTGTTCGACGGGAACAATACCCGCATCATGCGGGGCGGCGATACGCTTTACATGAAAGCGAACATTCCCCATCAGGTCCGGCTTCACGGCTCCTGTTCGTTCGCGAAGGCGCTGATCGTGTATGCCCAGCCGCGGCAGGAATAACGTTTTTTTTCCGGAAATCTTGATTTTGAGATTGATTTCCGCATGAAAACGGGGTATATTGACGGTTGAAATACCAACTAAGTGACAAGGATACAGGAATCATGGTCAACAAAAAGATGCAAAAAAGGAAGCAGCAGGCGGCTGCCGCGCTGCAGGATGATAACAGCAAACTCCTGGTGAAAGACCAGAATAATCCCGATAAGGCCAAGGAAGAAGCCGATCTCGTCGAAGACATGAGCGAAAACTTCGACCGGTTCGAGATGTGGGTGATCGCCAACGGCAAATATATCGCCGCCGCCTGCATCCTGATCCTGATCGCCGTCGGTATCTTCCTGACCGTGATGCACGTCCGGGAAAGTTCGGTCAAATCCGCGACCGCCAGACTGGCCGATGCGGCCAAAATCGACCAGCTGACCGATGTGCTCAAAAATACCTCATCCGATGTTCCCGGATACGATATGGCGCAGATCCGTCTGGCCCGTCTTTATGCTGCCGACAAGAAATACGATCAGGCTTATTCCTGCTACATCGCAGTGGCGGAACGGAAAAACGAACCTTACCTCAGCGCCCGTTCCCGTCTGGATGCCGGCTATATCCGGGAACTGGCCGGGAAAAATGCGGAAGCCGCCGCCGTGTATGCTCTCGTGGCTGATTCTGCCGATATCATGCCCGACCTGCGCGCCGAAGGCGCCTATGCCGCCGGCCGGATGTTCCTGCTGCTGAAAAATGAAACTGCCGCCAGAAAATATCTTTCGATGTTCGATCCGCTCAAAGCCCAGTCTCAGGTGGCGTCGCAATGGGCGATGCTCTCCCAGGCTCTGCTGAACCGGATGCCCGCTCCGAAAGTCCGGGCGGTCCCCATGAGTCAGGCTGCACCGGCAAACAAAGCTGTTCCGGCAGCCAAACCCGCGGCGGTCAAACCTGCGCCGGCAAAGAAAGCTGCTCCGGCGGCCAAACCTGCGGCGGTCAAACCTGCGCCGGCAAAGAAAGCCGCTCCGGCGGCCAAAACCGCGGCCAAAACCGAACCGGCAAAGAAAGCCGCCCCGAAGAAATAAAAGAGGTCCGTCATTGGGTGCGTTGACCAAACGCCGTGAATCTCTGATCCGTTCGCTTGCCGTCCGGCACGGACGCAAGGGCAGCGGATATTGTCTTTGCGACGGTCCCCGCGCTTCCGGGGAGATCCTGAAACTGCGGCCCGACCTGGTCGAGCAGGTGATCTTGCGTGAAGGTTTTGAAGGTGATTTCGATTTTCCCGTGTCGCCCGATCTCCTCTCGGCGGCGGAGTTCGACCGTATCCGCAACACCGTCCATTCGCAGGGTATCCTGCTGCTGGTGAAGCGTCCGGAGGATACCCCCGAGGACGAACCGGTCCGGACACCGTTTGTGCTGGTGCTGGACCGGATCGCCGATCCCGGCAATTTCGGCACGATCGTCCGCACCGCGCGGGCGGTCGGACTGTCCGAGATCTGGCTCACCGACGGGACTGCGGATGCCTATTCGGACAAATCGATCCGTTCCGCTTCCGGTGCGCAGTTCGCCCTGCGGATCCGCCGGCACGGGTCGCTGGAACATACGCTTCAGCTGCTGAAAAAACAGGGGTTCGGCCGGGTTTACCGGACCGCACCGGCGGCCGGTGCGAATGTGTTTCGGGAAAACGGCCTGTTCGACCGCAGTGTGATCGTGCTGGGCAACGAGGGCGGCGGCGTCGGCGCCATCGCCGATTCGGTCGACCTGAATATTCCCATGCCGGGCGATGCCGAATCCCTGAACGTGGCGCAGGCAGCTACCGTGATCCTGTTCGAATATGTGCGGCGGACCTTTCCCTGCTGATGCCGAGGTGAAATGATGGATTATAAAAATGTCAAAATCGCGCCATCCGCGACCCGGGAAAATGTTCTTCCCGGCCAGGAAAATGCGGGCAAGCGGATCGAACCGGAGAACAACCCGACTTTGCGGATCCGTTACGATGATGCCGCCGGACAGGACATTCCCGATGTGATGCGTCCCCGCGAGGGCTCCAAATACCGTTATATCCGCACCCTCGGACGCGGCGGCATGAAAGTCGTGCTCGAGGTCCACGACAATGACACGATGCGCAATGTCGCGATGGCGCTGCTGCCGGATATTTCCACCCGTTCCAAACTCGAACTCGGACAGTTCCTGCGCGAGGCACGGCTGACCGCCGGACTGGAACATCCGAATATCGTTCCGGTGCATGATATCGGCATGGATTCCTCGGGATCTCCGTATTTCACGATGAAACTGCTGCGCGGGCGCACCCTGGCCGTGGTGCTGAAAAAACTTGCCGAAAACGATCCGGAATATATGAACAGCTACAAATTCGACAACCTGATGCGGATTTTCATGCGGGTCTGCAACGCGATCGATTTCGCCCATTCCAAAGGAGTGCTGCATCTGGACCTGAAGCCCGAAAACGTGCAGATCGGCGATTACGGCGAAGTGCTCGTGCTGGACTGGGGTCTGGCGCGGAAAATCACCCCGAATCAGGGTGACGTCCCGAAAATCAATACCAAGACGCGGGTCATGAAACGTCTCGGCACCACGGCCAACGGGGAAAGTCAGATCAACGGCACCCCGGGATACATGGCGCCCGAACAGATCCGCGGCGCCAAAAATGCCTGTTCCGAGCAGACCGATGTCTATTCGCTCGGCGCCATCCTCTATGCCATGATCACCTTCAAGAATCCGATCCAGAACGGCGAGGTCGAAAAAATGCTACAGGATACGCTCGACGGCAATATCCTGCGCCCCAGCCAGCGGGTCAAGGACCGCGAGATCCCTTACGGGATCGAGGCTGTTGTGATCAAGGCGATGAACGTGAATCCTGCCGACCGTTATCCTTCCGTGAGAGCCCTGCGCGATGAGGTCATGAATTATATCGACGGTTATGCCACCGAGGCCGAAAATGCCGGTCCGGTCAAGAAAACTCTGCTTTATATGCGGCGCCATGCCCGCGGCCTCGTCACCGGCGCGGTGATCCTGCTGCTGACCGTCCTGCTGGCGTTTTTCTCCTGGCGCGAGGCCCATCGGATCATTTCTCTCTGGATCCCCATGCTTACGGTCAATTTCCAGAAGCCCGGTTTTCCCATGGATGCCTGTTCGTTCCGGAATGAGGATTTCAAGGAGCTCAATCAGGTCTGGCCGCTGAAACACGCGGAGGGGCTGCAGCCCCAGCCGAAGCAGTGGCTGGTCTTCCGCGAGCCGTTCCAGGAAAATGTCCGGGTTTCTTTCAATATGCTCTACGACCGCGAGTCCATGAAGATGATGGAATTCGCCCTGATCCCCGATGCCTCGGACGGCAAGGAACTGACCGCACATTCTCCCATGGTCATCTGCCGTCTGACCGGTGCTCCGCAAGGGATCGCCGAAGTCCTCGAACTGCGCAATCAGGCCGCTCCGAAGATCCTGGCTTCCGCCCCGCTTGCCAATTTGCGGGAAAAGGAAATCTCCGTCACCATTGAACATGAAAACGGTTATATTTCCTTGTTGGTGGACCGGAAAAACATTCTCAAGGTGCCGTCTTTCCGCCTGATGGGCAACGGTGCTCTGCTGGTCGCTTTCCGCGGTGAAATGCCCCATGCCAGGATCCGGAATCTGGAGATCTCCCGCCTGGCTCCGCCCGAGAATGCCACTGCCTTGCTCGCCGGCGACACCCTGCTGGAGGAACGCATGTATGAGCAGGCCATCCGCCGTTATCTGCTGGTCGATGACAACCGGCCCGGCAGCAAGCTGGCCGAGACCGCCCTTCAGAAAGCGTATCTGGCCGCCTTCAAACTGAATCAGCCGGACCTGCGCAATGATTTCCTGCTCGATATCAAAAAACGTCTGGCCGCCCGGTACCCGGATTTCAACATGGCGCATCTGCTGACTGCCGATGCCTGCGCCGCCTGGCGCAACCGCAATTACGTGCTCGCGCTCGAACTGATGTATAAAGCCTTTGACTATGATCCTTATACCAAGGTGGTGCAGTTCATCCTCGAAATGCCGCATGAACCGCTGCCAGAAGAGATCCAGCCGATCCTGATCAAACTGATCCGCCGCACCCGCGGCCTGGTTTCGCTTGACCTTTCCAATTACGGCCTGAAATCCCTGCATGGACTGGCCGGAATGCCGCTCATTTCGCTCAACTGTTCCCGCAACCGCCTGACTTCGCTCCGCGAATTGGAAGGCATGCAGCTGGAATCTCTGGACTGTTCCTATAACCGGCTCTCTTCGATCAAAGAGACTGCGAAAATGCCGCTGCGCTATTTCAACTGTTCCAACAATCCGCTCCGGAAATCCCCGGCCCGCCCGAAAACGAAAAAGAAATAAAACGGCATAAGCCGGAGCAGGCACAGGAGGGGAAACTTCCCGCTTCCGATGGGGCTGATGAGGCTAATGGAAAACTCCGGAGAGACCATAAGCCCTGCAAACACAAAACGCGGGACCGCTTTTTCAGTGGTCCCGCGTTCGTTTTACCGGTCCCGCACTGGTATGCGGTCACCGGTTTGCGTCAGGCCTGGGCCTGGGTGTTTTCAGGCAATTCCTCTTTCTTCGTTTCTTCCCGGACCGACTGCACCGGCTTGTGCCAGTAGGAAATGATCAGGTTGGTCAGGAAAATCGAAGAATAGGTTCCGATGATCACGCCGTAGAGCATGACCGAAACGAAATCCCGGATGCCCGAGCCGCCGAAAATCAGCTGCATCACCAGCACCATCGCCGTGGTCAGCGAGGTGATCACCGTTCTGGACAGTGTCTGGTTGATACTCAGGTTGATGATGTCGTGGTAAGAGGCATCCTTGACCAGTTTCAGGTTTTCGCGGACACGGTCGAAGGTGACGATCGTGTCGTTGATCGAAATACCGATGATGGTCAGAGCGGCCGCCACCACGTTCATGGTGATCTGTCCGCCGCAGAGCAGGTAAATGCCGATACCGACGATCACGTCGTGCAGCAGCACCACGCATCCGGCGATGGCGTAGGAGAACTGGAACCGGATCGTCATGTAAAGGATCATGATCAGGAACGACAGCAACAGCGAGATCACGGCGGTATACATGAAGGTTTCGCCGATCAGGGCGCCCAGGGTGGACTGGGTCTGGCCTTTGAACTCCGCCTTCGGGAACGACTTGTTCAGGGCTTTGGTCACGGCATCCATGACCTGAGCGCCGGCATCGGCGGTCTGCGCTTTGGTGCGGCCCTTCTTTTCGCGGATCACGATCTCGAGTTCCTTCTGGGCGTCCAGCGCGCTGCCGGTCTTGTAGGTGACCTTGTTTTCAAATCCGACCGCGGAGAGCGCCTTGGAGATCTGCTCGGACGGGATCGCTTCCTTGAACGAGAAGGTCAGCTGGGTGCCGCCGGTGAAGTCGATGCCGAGGCAATCCTTGCCGCGGACCCCCATGCAGACGAACGTGGCGATGATCATGGCGAAGGAGAAGGTCAGCGCGAATTTCTTCAGGCCGAGGAAATCGATCTTCGGAGTCTTGATCATCTGCAGCATGCGGAGCTTGTGGACCGGCGTGAACCGGGTCATCAGGTCGAAGAGCAGACGGGTCAGGAACACGGCGGTGAACAACGTGGTGAACACACCGATCGCCAGAGTGATGGCGAATCCCTTGATCGCGCCGGTGCCTTTCCAGAGCAGGATCACCGCCACGATCAGCGTGGTGATGTTCGAGTCGAAAATCGCGGAATAAGCGCGGTCGAAACCTAGGTCGATCGCGTTCTGGATCGTCTTGCCGCTCTGCACTTCTTCACGGATACGCTCATAAATCAGCACGTTGGCGTCCACGGCCATACCGATGGTCAGGATGATACCGGCGATGCCGGGCAGGGTCAGCGTGACGTCGAACGCCGCCATGGCGCCGAGGATCAGGACCGCGTTGATGAAGAGCGAGATGTTCGCCACGATACCGCTGCGCACGTAATAGACCAGCATGAACAGCATGACCAGAATCATGCCGGCGATACCGGAATAAAGACCGTCGTTGACCGTCTGCTTGCCGATGGTCGGGTCGATGTCGGACTGCGCCTGAATGGTCATGGAGAACGGCACGCTGCCGCTGACCAGCGCGTTGGAGATGTTTTCCGCATCTTCACGCGAGAAGCTGCCGGTGATCTGGGCGTTGCCGCCGGTGATCGCCTGCTTGATCTGCGGCGCGGAATAAAGTTCGCCGTCCAGGATGATGGCCAGTTCGCGGCCGACGTTGTTGCTGGTGACTTCGCCGAAACGGACCGCTCCGGCGGGCTTGAACGAAAGCAGGATCTCGCGCTGTCCGAACTGGTTCATGGAAGGATACGCGTCGTTGATTTCCTTGCCGTCCATCTGGGCCGCGCGTTCCACCACATAGATCATCTTGATGGTCTTGCCGTTGCGGGTCTCGTTGGAGATTTTCAGCTCATAGCCTTCCGGAGCCTGATAGTTCTTCGGATCGGCCATATATTTGTCGACTTCGTCGGAATTGTTCGGATGCACCAGCTTGAATTGCAGCTTGGCGCTCATCTTGATCAGCCTTTCCAGGACCTGTTTCTCTTCCTTGGTCACGATCGGCACGCGCATGGAGATGTATTTGCCGCCCGCGGGGGAGATGTCGGCTTCGAAGATATTCTTCTGGGTCAGACGTTTGCGGAGTGTTTCGATCGCCAGGTCGCGGTATTTGTCGAAATCCTTTTCGATTTTTGCCTTGTCGGCGGGATCGGGGATGAGTTCGAGGATGAATTCGGCGCCGCCGTTGAGGTCGATACCGCGGCGGATGGAACCGGCGGTGTTCTTCCGGATCAGCGAGAGCACGTCGCGCGTGCCGGTGATCTTCTGGGTCTTGACGATGACCGGTTTCACCACTTTTTCGAGGGAGATGCCCTTGTCCGCTGCCGCATTTTCCAGCGCGGTGGAGTCATACATGGAGGGATCTTTGGCCTTTTTGGCCTGAGCCGCGGCGATCAGTTCGGTGACTTCCTTGCCGTTGGGATCGGTGCAGATGTCCTTGAACGCGTCATAGAAATCCCGCTCGCGCAGCGGATACATGGAAAAGATGAATACGCCCAGCACCAGCAGAGCGAAGATCGAACGGAGGATAATCGGTTTCTTATTCATTTCTTGGCTTCTTCTCCGGCGGGCACAGAGCTGACCGCGCTTTTCATAAGTTCAACCTTGGTATTGTCGGCGATTTTGACGATGAAAGTCTGTTCCTTGACGGTCACGACTTCGCCGTAGATGCCGCCGATGGTGACGACTTTGTCGCCAACTTTCACGCCGTCGATCATTTCCTGGCGGCGTTTCTGTTCCTTCTTCTGGCTGCGCCACATGAAATAGATCAGCACGGCCATGACGATGATCATCGGCATCATTCCGCCGAAACCTTCCCAGGCCGATCTCGGTTCTTCCGGCGCCTGCGCCCCGTTGGCGGGAACCTGGGTCACCGTTTTGGTCTGAGCCGCCGCGGGCGTCTGGACCGTCTTGGCTCCAGCCGCGGTGTTCTGCTGTGCGAGTGTTACGAAACTCTTCATTTTTTTTATTCTCCAAATCGTTTGTTTTGTTTCCAGAAAAATCCAGCAGCCGGTAATTTAACCCGTTTTATTATAATAAGCAAGCGCAAAACTGCCGATCAGGGCTTTTTTTTTGAATTTTTTAACGAAAAATGCACCGGATCGGCTGTTTTTTGCCGCCGTCCGTGCAGGACGGCCTCATTTTGCGGCGTCAGTTTATTCCAGGACCACCAGGGCATATCCTTCAAAAACCGGAAGCTTGATTTCCGTGTAATCGCCGACGGTTTTGAATTTGACCGGCTTCTGATCCGGCGCCAGATAGGCCCGTTTGATCTTCCGTCCGGCGGTCAGGATCCGGAATGATCCGTTCACCACGGCCGCGGGATCTTCCACCACCGTGACATTGGCCCGTTTTTCCGGAGCGTAGGCGATCAGATTCACGTTGAGCCGTTTTTTCTGTTCGGTCACGATCAGGCGGACACAGGCCGGCAGCTTGCCGACTTTCACCAGCGGTTTGTCCAGCAGCGAAGCAATGATGTTCCGGAAGATGTCACGCAGATGCAGCGCACCCCGGTTGGCATAGCCGTTGAACAGGTCGCCGGCGCACCAGATGCATTTGCCTTTGACCGTGATGAACGGCATGGCGGTTTCTTCCTGCGGCGGGGTGTAATAGATCTCATGCGTGCCGATCCAGGCTTTATTGTAATAAGGCTTGACCAGCCGGGAACTGCTCTTCGCCGAGGTCAGTTTCGCATTGGAGGCTTTGGCATACAGGGTCAGGAACATGTCATCCAGCCCCTGTTCGAAATCGCCGTGCATCCGGAAGAAGACCGGATCCATGCCGCTGTCGCCCTGATATTCGATCCCGAGTTCCGCGCCGAATTCCTGCGCCGCGTTTTTGCCGCAGGCGAAGAAGGCCCCGCCTCTGGCGATATGGGCGCGGATCCGTTCCTCCAGCTGTTTCGTGATCGTCACTTCTTCCGGCAGGATCAGCAGTTTGTACTGATCCCAGCTCTTGTCGCAGTCCGCCAGCACGATGTCGAACTGCATCTTGAGTTCCTCCAGCATCCGGACGCAGCTCCTGATCGGCATCAGCGAGCGCAGTTCAGGGTTGTCCTGCGGATAGACCAGCGCAATGTCCGCCAGATTGACCGCTTTCTCATACCAGGGATCGTATTTCTGCAGTTCGTGATACACTTCCGCGATCCGGTCGAACACCGCCTGGTCCTTGTCGCCCCGCGGATGGAAATGGCCGCCCACGTTCGGCCTCATCCCGTGCGCCAGTCCGTAAAACAGGTCGAATTTCAGGCTTTCCGCGGGACGCAGTCCGCCGAAATCGCCCCAACTGTAGAAACGGCCGGTCATGTTCAGGATCTGCGTGCCGGGCTTGATATTGCGCATGTAGTGCGCCATGGTCGGCAGGAATTCATAACCCCAGCCGCCGGTCGGCAGACATTCGCAGTCGAAGAACGTGTCCTTGTCCTTCACCGTTCCGAACACCGGCCCGTTGAAATACAGCATCGGATCGGGAATGATCTTTCTGACCGCTTTGGCAATGTCGTCGCAGTAGCTGAGCACGGATTGCCGCGCAAATTCCCGGACCGCCTTTTCATCCGTGTAATCGATCCCGCGCTCTTTCATCATCCTGACGCAGGTCGGGCAGACGCAGGGATAGTTGCCGAGACAGTCGATGAAGAAGCCGTCCACCGGATAATTCGAGGCGATCTCTTTGATCATCGCGATGATATGGGCGCGGAATGGCGAATTGTAGCAGACCGTGATCGCGAAAGGTGTCAGTTTTCCGAACGGATCGGTCCCCGGCATGTAATGCGTCGCCCATTCGCGGTGTTCGACGGTTTCCATGGTGCTGATCCCGCCGTTGAGGTAAGCCACCAGCGCGATGCCTTTCTTTTTGCAGCATTTCGCCAGTCGGCCGAACAGATCATATTTGAGCGCGGGATGCTTGATCCCGATTTTGGTGTCGTAGTAGGCCATGCCGACGTTGCACCGGGCGTGGAACGCTACGTAATCCACGCCGCACCGCTTGACCTGATCGGTGAAATATTCCGGATCGAAATCCTTCCCGACGTCCGGGTTTTCCATGTGGGTGTGATTGTCGTAAAACAGTCCGTACTTGACTTGATGCATGATTGGATCCCTTTCGTTTTTTTATTCTGAAAAACTGTTCATTTCCGTTTTCGGGGCCTTTTGAAGCAAGGTATAATATACCTTTACCGTATGAAATTGCAACCCGTTTTTGCGTTTTTTTCTGCGATGGGATGAATGAACACCGTCTTCCGGACCGCAAAAAAAGGTGAAAAAAAACGAAATCCGGCTTGTTATTTCGGGATTATGAACTATAATACCACTTGTTCTTCTTTATGGAACCGTAGCTCAGTGGTTAGAGCAGGTGACTCATAATCTCCTGGTCGCAGGTTCGAACCCTGCCGGTTCCACTTTTATTTTCAACTAGTTATGACTTTTTTGAAAACCCTGAAAAATGAATTTTGCACCAATTTTGCACCACTGAAAATATCTTTTCAGCCTCAAATAGCGTAATTGGGGTGCAATGGGGACAATTCAAATCAATCTTCACAGGATCGCAGGAGAAAGTCCCTCAGGACTGTGCGGCCGTCGTCCAGCGACATTATCATATATCGCAAGGCATCCATCGCGTGGTCGTTCTCTTTGCGGGGTTCCTCTTTTGCATTGTGGCCTTCCCGCGGCGGAAGCCATTCGTAGGCGTAGATTTCATTCAAGGTGTGTTTCAGATTCGAGAAAATGAACAATCTGGGTTTTCCGTCCGCGGCTTTGGCCAGACGCTTTTTCACGGCGGCTATGCCGGTCGTCACTTCCTTTTTCGCCGCAGTCGTCGGAATGCCGTAACGGTTCAACTCCGCACGCTCTTCCGCATCGTGGTCGGCGACGGTCCATCGGTATTTTTCTCCGGAAGACTGATTTTTGATCTCCTGTGCGTTGTCCATGGTCAAGGTCTGGCTGCGGTAGAGTTCCCGATACAGATACAGCCGGCCGTCGTGATCGATGGCGCCCCAGAGGCAGACAAACGGATTGGTGAATCCGAAGTCGATGGCGCGGACACGGGTCCAGTCTTCCGGGATGTCGAACGGTTCCACGGTATGGATGTCCTCGTCGAATTCGGAATAAACGGCACCTTCGTTTTCCCGCCAGATGCCGTTCAGCATCCGGTCGCGCAGAACTTCCGGCAGAGAATCCAGGTTTTTGAGATAATCTTCGGGCAGATTTTCCCGGTTGTCGAAAGCGGACCAGTTGACGCGGGCCCATGAATCCGCATTCTTCAAAGGCTGTTCGGTTTCCGGATCGACATTGCGGACGCCGACGTAATGGAGCCAATGACGCGGGCCGCGAGGGTTGCAGTCGATCAGAAGTTTCGGGACCGCCATTTTCCCTTCGCTGTCGTAACAGCGCTGGGCAAGACGGGTCATGACCATTTGGGTCGTTTCGTAGGTGAGCTGGGTGGCCTCGTTGAGAAATACTGTGATATATTCATTACCGAGGATCTTTTCAACGCGGTCTGCGTCGTCCAGTCCGCCGATGATGATTTCGGAACCGTTCTGGAATTTCAGGATGAGTTCGGATTCATTGAAAGTGAACACGGATCCCTGCATGGCGCGGTATGCCGAAAAATATTTTTTCAAGGTGTCCTGCCACAATGACGATTTGGCATGGACGCGGAATTTCCGGGCCATGAGCTGGCGGGATCCGGGAAACTGGAATGCGCGCATGACCATATATTCCACGAACAGGGTGGTTTTTCCGGAACGGGCGCCGCCGTCGAACAGGATATATTTCTTTTCCGGATTGGTCAGGATGGTGTTCCAAGCAAAAATCTGTTTCTGGTTGAAATTATAGCGCATCTTTTCCTATTCCATCAAATAATACTTCATCTGTTCGTCTTTCTGTCCTCCTGGGAAATGCAGTATGACAGCGGATTCTGCTGTTGTTTTATCCGAGTATTTAGTGTAGTTCCGGTTTACACAGTAATTCCATTTGATATCGAGAAAAGTAAAACGGTCATTGAAACAGCAGTTCAACACCGTTTTATCACAATACCAGTTAGTTTTTGGAAAATTGAAATGTTCCATGGCATATATGGAGATTTTGGAAAATTCGATTTCCCGTAAGGAGGCAAGATTCATCAGCATTACTCCGGAAAGGCCGTATTGCTCAACACCGATTTGTTTAGCTTGAACGATTCCTGCATCGTAACTGTGACAGAGTCCGATATATTCGACGGAAGTATGATAAAGATCATCCAGCGGACCGCGGCAAATCGTATCGCCATCGAGATAAATGATCTTTTCATAATTGAGAAATTCCGGAAGCAACAATTTGAGATAAGCTGCGTTGGAGAGGTGTCCTTTTTCCTGGCTTCGGAAATTATATTTCGATGTGTCGACGACAACGTTGTCGTATTCTGTCCGCAGCGGTTCTGCGGAAACGACGGTGATATGGGCGTCCGGATTATGTTTCAAAACGGTTGCTGCGCTCATCCTCACTTGTTCAAGATACGTCTGATCGGTGCAATAGACGATCTCCATGTGTTTCCTGGTTTCTGCCGTATAGATATGTTCAAATGATTTCAGCTGTTCAGCTTCGAATTTCCAGTTGTGCCACGGACAGCGGTAGGTGCTGTTCTTTACTTCATAGCCGAAATTCACCAGGATGATTTCGCGGTTTGGGTACAGTTTTTCCAACCATTTCACGACCATGTATCCGGTCGTCATGCCTTTGACCGGCTTTTTCTTGTTCGGTTCCTGCTCTTCCTCTATTTCATAATTCCAGTCGTAAGTCTTTTTCAGCTCGTCGATGAATTTTCCGGGAATTGACTCCGGGTGTTTGAATACGTATCGGTTGATACAGCCGGGGATCCGTTTTCCATAAGATTCCTCAGGGGAGCGGTGATAAACCATTTTGCGTATATGGTCTGAATAATATTTGATACTGTCGGCTTTATTCAGAAAAATCAGGATGTCGTTTTCGGCAGGGGTGAGTTTGTTTTCTTCGGGGTATTTGACGTTGGAAAAAACGAAAATTTTGCCTGGCGGCTGGGGGCTAGGAATACTATGAATATTAGGAATACTATGCGCTGGCGCGTTGTCCGGGGCAGCCGTGGCAGAGAAAAGTTCTTTTTCGATGATCTGGTCGATCATGCCGGTGACGGTTTTCCAACCTTCAGCGGGGATGTCCTGCCTGTATTGAATCTTCCGGCGGATGGCGTGGAGCTGGGAAGCGATTTCCGGATATTTTTCGGAGCTGTGCAGCAAGGCGAGCTGGAGTTCTTTGATCGCGGCGTTCCGGTTGTCGTTGTTGATATGACCATATTCGTGCATGATGCCGTCGGCGGTCAGATAGTGTTTCTGGATGCAGATGATACAGGGATCATCCGGGGCGGCGGTCTGGTCGATTTGTTTGCATTTACATGGCATGTTTTTTCCTTTTTTTAACCTTTTAAT
>SUWI01000325.1 GCA_015061565.1 Lentisphaerota bacterium | reverse complement strand
GGTTCCCGCGAGGGCATGGCATTCCCAGTCTTCTTAGTGTTTTTGGAAAGTCCGCGGAACCGTCCCCGGCTGAGGTTTTCCGCGAACGGATGCAGAGAATACGGAATGCGCGCACTACATGTCATGACACTAGATCACCGGGGTTGAAGCTTCGAAATCACGTTCCACGGCTTGGGTTCCCGCGAGGGCATGGCATTCCCAGTCTTCTTAGTGTTTTTGGAAAGTCCGCGGAACCGTCCCCGGCTGAGGTTTTCCGCGAACGGATGCAGAGAATACGGAATGCGCATTTCCCGCTATTGAAAAAGGGCCGGACCGGTGCTATTTTAATGATATGCGTATGATCATCGAAAAGCAGAGGTATACCCGTGAACAGACAGGAACAGATAGCCGCGGCATTGCCGATTTATACGGTCCGGATGCCGTCCGGGGAGATCCGCGAAATGGATCCGGCCTCGGTCTGCGCGGCGTATTTCCGGCGGGAGATCCATTTTTCCACCCTGGTCCGGGGAAAGGGCGATACCGAATTTCACCGGCTCGACGCCGATCCGGGATTCATCCCGCTGCTGGGCCGCCTGTATGGCCGGGTCCGCTCCGAACAGATCATATCTCCGCTGCTGATCGTCCTGCTGATCCTGCCGATTCTCGTGCTGCCGTTTTTCTGTGACTTTTTCTCGGCCCGGTTCCTGGGTTATATCCTTGCTCCTGCGGTGCTGATAATGCTGATAAGGATCATCCGGCAGTTCGGCTTTCTCCCCCTGCCCGACGGGCTCACCGGGATCGAAAGAGTGATCGGACAGGTGCTGCGGACGCTCTTTTTCGGTGCGGGACTGCTCTTTTTCGTCTGGATGGCGTTCGGTCCGCTGGACGGATCCTTTCCGGAAACGGCCGCGGGAAAACTGCTGTTCGTTCACGAGGGATCATTCCTGCTGTTCCTGCTGCTGACCCTGCCTTCCCGGCTCGCGGCATACCGGACCTGGAAAAAGGAAAACCCCAGGCCGCGGGAAACGAGGCCATGGTATCAGCTTTCACGCTCGTCCGCGCCGGCGTTTCCGCAGGCACCCATCCCTGCGCGGCGGATGCTGACGACGTGGCTCGGCCTCATCGCGGTCCCGTTGGGTTACTGGGGAATGTTTTACCTCGGTGCGAACGTCCAATGGGAATCGGCGCAGCTCCACCGCGACTTCCCGGTGTTCCAGGTCGCGGAACAGGTCGAACCGCCGCCCCTGCCTGCCATAGCCGAAGTTCCGCAGGATATCTTTGACTGGTTTCGGGGACGGACCGGCGAACCGACCGGAGCACGCGAAAAGATCCGGCAGGTGCTTCCGCAGCTGGACGCGTTCCGGACCATGCTGAAACGCGAGGCGGCGAAGTGGCGCAGGCTGCCGCGGGAACGGATCTGTTTCTCCACGGTCCAGTCGGAAGCCGAATCGAAAAACTGTTACAGCAAATACCTGACCTGGCGCCGGATCGAGGCCATGGCCGCCGCGCCGGACGCCGTAACCGCCCGGTATTTCGCATTGCTGGACGATCTGACGGATCTCTCCGAAATCTACCGGCTGGGCCGCGACAACGACCGCTGGACCGTTCATTTCGCGCTCTCCGCCCGGCTGAAGGTATTGGAAAAAGTTCTCCGGAAACTGCCTGACAGCCGGCTGCACAGCGAAATGGTTTTCTGGAAGGAAGCGGGGGCGGTCACGCCGGTCATTTCCGCCGGCATTTTCCTGGATACGAGCAGGAAATTCATCCCGTATGATGTGTTTCCCGTCCTGTTCCTGCCGTTGTGGCGGGGATGCGAGGCGGATGTTTTCCGCGAATGGCACCGTGCCCGCGCCGAACTTGCCGGAAAACGTCCGACCAGACCGATCACAAAGGACCGCTTTCCCATGATGACGGAGCATGATGTCTGGCTGGTCCGCCAGCGGGCGGCGCTCTGCCGTCTCGCCCTAACCGCGCTGGAACTGGAATCATACCGGCGGAAACATGGCGGATATCCGGCCGGACCTCGGCTGCCGCAGGATCCGTTTTCGGGCAATCCGCTCAAATATGAGCCTGCGAAAAGGATATACAGCGTCGGGGATGATTATCTCGGCCGGAAAAAAGGGTTCCAGATCGTATTCCGGCTGGATCCGTGAAAATGTCCGGCAATTCGGAAGTTCTGCCAATCTGTATCGGGAACAGAGTTTTCAAAGGCCGCCGTCCGCAAGCCGGCGAAAGCTGCGGCCCGGTCGGAACTGCGGCGGATTTGAAATTCTTTCATAGAGGTCCGTTCACAGTTTGACCAGGAAGATCCCGGCGACCACGGCGGCAAAAGCAACCCATTGCGCGGCAGTGAGTTTTTCACGGAAACGGAGCACCGTAAAACCGGTGAAAAGCAGGATCGTCATGCTGCTGCCGATGGGAAAGACCAGTCCCGCCTGTTTGATTTCCCCCAGCAGCCGCAGGGTCGGCAGCAGCGTGGCATAACAGGCCGCCGCACAGAATCCCCAAAGGATCCCGCCTCGGAGCGAACATTTCAGCTGCTGTCCGGTGACATTTTTCATGATGAGCGAACGTCCGAGAAAAAAGAACGCGTTCGACGCCTGCAGGACACATGCGCCGCTCCACGGCGACAGCAGTGTGTCCGCCGAAAAACGCGTCGGAGTGGCCATCAGGATCTGTCCTCCCCCGATCAGACACATTGATGCGAACGCGATCAGGATCCGCTTCGGTTCGAGCGAGGATGATTGCGCGGGTTCCCCGTCTTTCGCGGTCCGCCGCGTTGCCAGAAAAAAGATCGCGCCCGCAATCAGCACGATCCCGCCGATCCCACGGCATGAGAGCGGCTCTTTCCAGAAAATCAGACTCCAGGCATAGATGAGCAGAAACGAAAGCTGCGGGATCGCATAAGCCAGCGCCCTGCCCCCCTGTTTCAGATTGGACATGCAGAGCGCCTGACCCGTGCCGTTGAACAACGCCGCAGCAATGAAACAGATGAGCGCGCCGCGGTATTCCGGGGCGAAGACATTATTCAGACCGCGGACGGCGGCGCCCGCAAGAAACAGCAGGATGACGGCTGTCGCCGAACCGAAGCAGTAAAAATGGTTGACAGAGGCGCCGCGTTGTTTCGCCTCGCTGAGGACAATGGCCACCAGCGTCCAGAGGATACAGAGCAGCGCCAGCAGCAGATATGCTTTATTCATCTGTTTTTTCTCCGATTTCGATTCGGTAATATAGCATCGGAACCGTTTTTTGCAAATTAAATTTAAAATATTATTGTATTTTACTTGACAAATACAATTTTATATATTATATTAAAACCATCAAGCGGAGGAGAAATCATGTCGGAAAATGAACACAAGCCTTTGATCCAGGTGCTGGAACGGACAATCGATGTGCTGGATCTGCTGGCGGCGGAACCGGAACCGATGCGGGCGGCGGATATTGCGGAAAAACTAGGCATTTCTCCGCAGTGCATCGGCAATCTGCTCCGTACTCTCTATCATCGCGGGATGGTGTCGCAGGATGCCGAACGGCGTTACCGTCTGGGACCGCATTGCTTTTATCTCGGTTTTTTTGCAGACAAATGGCGGACGCTCCGGGAATCCAGCCGTCCGCTGGTGCGCGAACTGCGCGACCGGAGCGGCGATACGGTTTTCCTCGGAGTCATCGAGAACGACAAACTTTTCTGTCTGTCCCTGCTGCGGAATGAAGACAAATATTTCACTTTTCCGCCGCAGTTCTGGACCGAACAGCTGCATTCGACTGCTTGCGGACAGCTGCTGATGGCCCTGCTTTCGAAGGAAGAGCGCCGGAAAATGATGAAGCGGATCGGCCGCCGCAGGATAACGGAAAAGACCATTACCGATCCGGCTGCGCTGGAAGCCCGCTGCGAGGAGGTCGCGGAAGCCGGATTTGCCGAAGTTCTGGAAGAATCGGTGCGCGACATCTGGTCGCTGGCGGTCCCGGTGATCGCTCCGAACGGTAAGATCCTCGCCGCGCTGTCGCTCTCGGGTTTTCTGGATTCATATAAGAAAAAGAGCCGGAAAGAACGGCTCGACCTGCTTTATGAAACCGCGTCAAAAATCGGCCGTCTGACCTTGAAATGATCGAATCAACAAAAACATAAAAAAGGAACCGGAGATGAAAAAAGAAGTATTCGCGATCTACTTTCCCAGCTGGCACCCCGACCGCCATTACGAACAATGGTATGGCAAAGGGTTCTGCGAGTGGGAACTGATCAAGACGACCAAGCCGCTGTTTCCCGGGCACCGTCAGCCGCTGGAACCGGTCTGGGGATATTTCGACGAATCCGCCCCTGTCTGGATGGCGAAGCAGATCGACCTTGCCGCCGACAACGGCATCACCGGATTCATGTTCGACTGGTATTGGTATGAGGGCGACCAGTTCCTCGAAAAGCCGCTGAACGAAGCGTTTTTGCATGCGCCGAACCGGAACCGGCTCAAATTCTGTCTGATGTGGGCGAACCATGCCTGGGGCATGTGGCCCGCCATGGACGACGGACTCCGTCCCATGAACGGCAACGTGAACCAGTCGAGCAAAATCTTCCTGACGATCCGCCACTCCGAGCAGGATCTGCGCGACGTGATGACATACT
>SUWI01000020.1 GCA_015061565.1 Lentisphaerota bacterium | reverse complement strand
CCACTCCGGACAATCAGATCGATTCCCTGCTGCCTCCGTTCTGGAAGCCGGAATCCAAATAATTTTTCAGAAAATCCCGGATTTTTTCCGAAAAAGCCTGTGACATGTATCTCGCTGGGCGCTTACTTAAATAGATATAGGCATTGACTCCCAGCAGCTGGGAAAGAGCATCCCTTATCGCATTGCTTACCAGCTGCAGCAGCATGACCGTAACCAGCCACGGCAGCAGTCCTGCAGCGAGAATGATTATCCCGGACAGCAATGAATTCAGTATATAATTTGCTTCAGGCATGTTTTCCTTTCTTGGAAATTTCTCATGGCAATTAAAAATCCTATACTGAGATACCGATGAGAATCATTTTCTCCAATAAGGGAAAAGCCTCAGAATAAATTCCGAGGCTTTTCTGCCGGGAACATCAAATATCAAAACTCATGTTCTCAATTTCATCAAATAAAGTCTGCTTCTTTTTTTCCGGTTTTTTCCCGGGGTTCACAGATTCAGGCTGATTTTCTTTCCCGGACGGGACCGGTTGCGCTTGTTTTTCCGCCGGTTGAGCCGGACGAGATGGCGGCACTGCGGGATTGACGGTATCTTTTCCCGAAGTTTTTTCCGAAACCTTTTCGGCTGCCGGTGCCTGGGATGGCGGAGTTTTGACAATCTCCTGTTTCGGCATCGGTGCCTGGGATGGCGGAGTTTTGACGAGCTCTTGTTTCGCCATCGGTGCCGATTGGTTTTTATCAACTTTGCTCTCCGCCGGAAGAGCATCGTTACTGCTTTTCTCCAACTTCACGTTATTGATCCGGTTGATTACTTTCTTTTCCACATTTTTCAGTGTAGATTTCTTTTCTTCAGACATGAGAAAATGAATAAGGCAGCCGATTATCGCTAAAAGAATGGCTGCTTCCAGCAGCTTCAGCAGAAATCGGGAAACCTTACACAAATACGAAATGACCCCAAAAATCAAAAAAGATAAAACCAAAACCCAGATGAGAATTTCAGACATAGCAGTTTTCTCCTTGTTACAGATTAAATTCAGGATCAATTTTTTTTAATTGATCCCAAATTCTTTTGAGATGGTCCATACAGCGCTTTTTATGTACATATACGGTCTTCACAGAAATACTTAAAACATTTGCGATTTGTTCCGGCCGCCAGCCCTGTAATACATACATCTGAAAAGCATCAAATGTTGAACTGTCAACCGTATTGCGCAAATCATTCAGCATCGCATCAAGCAGATACTTACGCCATTCTTCGTTAAAGATGGTTTCATTGTCTGTGAATAATTCTTCTTCCTGCTCCTTTCCCTCTTCTGCTTGCAAAACCTTCTTCTGTTCAGATTTCAGTTTCAGCAGAATGTTTCTGGTGATTCCTGTCAAATACGTTCTGAACTTTCCGAGTTCCGGGCGATATTTGAACGTGAGCTTGTTTTGAAATATTGAAACCATCACCTGCTGGACAAGATCATCGCACAGCGAATCAGGCAAATTCCAGCGCCGCCCGATTGAGAAAATCAATCGGTGATATTGTTCATAGAACTCCTGCCAAGCAATTTCATTGCCTTCAACAATCCTGTTCAATAAACTTTTGCGCGTAGTATATGCCATTGGCTGAATATTTGAAGGTTAATACTCGATGACTTTGGTGCCATCCGGATTGATGGTTATCTTGCGCGGCTGCGGCTGCGGCTGCGGCTGTTGGACCGGTGCATAGTTCACTGGTTGGCTGTAAACGACCGGCTGCGCGGGCGGAGCCACCACGACCGGCTGTACAGGAGGAGCCACCACGACCGGCTGGGCAGGAGCCGCAACTACAACGCGGGGTTCAACAATTGCCCGCAGGGTTCCTAAAGATGCTCCAACTAAACTGACGATGCCCGCTGCAGTATACAACCCGGAATTCGGATAGCCGTATGGCGGCGGTCCTCCATACGGCCTGCCATACGGGCCCCTGTACGGTCCTCTATACGGTCCCCAATACGGTCCGGGACCGGGTCCATGGTGCGGTCTGGCGAACAGCGGGACCGCAAACATCATTGCGATTAAGCAACATACAAAACTGGCTCGTTTCATGATACTTCTCCTTTTTTTATGGTTCGACTGGTAGTATTAAACAATCATCAACGGCTATTTCATAAATGTAGACCAGCAAATCCTTTTGTTTAAAAGGCTGGACTGAATATTTGCCATACCGGATTTTCAGATATTTCCCCTTGGGAACGCCAAGCTCCTGCGACAATGCCGATTTCAGAAAGGAGGCGGCCATAAACTGATTGCTTCTGGCATGAGGGTCTTTACTGTCCAGATGATTGCACGAAAAGCAGCAAAATATATGGTATACGCCGTTATTCAATGAAATCTTGACGGCTGCCTGTTCTTGGATCCCGGCCATGGTCGATGGCACCGGTAAAACCGAACGGGTACGCCACCCCCAATAAGCAGCAGCTGCAGCTGCCAGTATCAAGACGGCTGCGATCAGCCCCCAAATGAACTTGCGCTGAAATACTGCCGGTCCCGAATTTAATTTCAACTCCGATTGATCTACCGCTTTTAAAAATTCGTCGCAATTGCGGTAACGTTTTTTGTCATCGCCTGAACAGGCACTGAGATATAATGGGCGGATAGCCTTGAAATCTTCCAGCGAATATTTCTGCGGCAGTAAAGGATAACGGTCAACAGGTTCTCCCGTGAAAGCACAATACAAAACTTTGCCCAGAGAATATAAATCTCCGGCTTGTTCGGATTCCATGGTCGGGCCTCCGCTGGGATACGGCGAATGAAATCCGGCGGTACCGACCAAGGTGCGCGGCGATGAGGTTACCAGACCGATATCGGCAAGCATCGGCCGCTTATTGAAAAAAATAATGTTTCCCGGTTTGATGTCCCGATGTACTAGACCATGCTGGTGCAGTGCCTTCAGGGAAATCAGAAGTCCGCGCATCAGATGGATACAATCCAATCCTGAAAGGCGACCCTGCTCCTGCAATCGCCTTTCCAGCGTGTCCGGCTTATAGACTCCGGGGAGACTGCTTGCATTGTCTGCAAGATCCATCGTATAATAAACACGATTTTCAAATTCCCCGACATAGTAGATCAGAGGCAGCCCTTCTTCCCCGCGTATGGAGCCCCGCAATGCCGTCAATCCCTGGATCTCGCGGAATGTGGTTTCATTTTCCTGTTCTCCATACAACAGCTTAAGAGCGAATGGTTTGCCCAAGGTGTCATGCACCTTGTAGACTTCACCATACGCTCCTTTGCCAATGAAAGAATCTATTATATAGTCTCCAACCGTGTCGCCGGTGTTGAAAAAAATATTCACTATGTCATTCATCCTTTCTACTGGATGAGCTGCAGGCGTTTTTTTGCTCTTCGAGATAATAATGCTGCCGGATTTCATTTATAAAGCTCCAATCCTGACTTTTCCATTCTTCCCGGCAGGTTTTGCAAAACAAAAGATGCAGCCGAACCCGAAACGGTATTTTGCCGCTCTCACGCGCTGTTTGATGTTCGGCAAATGACAAATGACGCATTCTTATTCACCAAAACCTTTTTCGATACGGCGAAGCTCCTGTTTCAGACGCTGGTCCATTTCTGCCATCATCTTGTCTCCTTCTTGGGCAATACGCCGGAATTGATCATCGCAGAAATTATCGAAAGTCTTCTGGTCCGGAAAATCTTCCACTCTGTAATTCCGGGAAGATGTGACAGAAACTTTGCCGTCCGAAATCTTATATTTTATCATCCGAAAAGAACTTCTGGTCTGAAGATTTCTGTATGCTTTTCCTTTTGCCGCGGGAACGGCGGCTGTCGGTGCTGCGGATTTTCCCGCGGGAAGTGCAGGTGTGACCATTGCGGTCGAAACTGTTGTTGCCACAGCGGACATCGGATCTGCCGCGGCAGGGACGGAACCCGATGGGCTCGGATTCGAAATGCTTCTGGCGGGTTTCACGGTCGCTGCCCGGGTCGAAATGCCGGATTCCGGAACTGAAAAATAGTATTCCAGCTCGGTGCCGGTGGTCCGGGAGGGCTTCTCCGTGGTCAGTCCGGAAACCTCTATCTCCGTGTTTCCCGGAACATTCATATAAAGCTTGAGTGCTTTCATGCACAGCCCTCTGGCTTTCTGGTCATTGTAGACGGCCGAACGGGAAGGATTGTTGCGCAGCGCTTTCAGCGGCGTGAATCGGCAGGACACCTGCAGACGTCCACCCTTTTTTTCTACTGTCGCAGAAGCAGGATGAAACTTATTCCCCAAATCAAAAGTTGCTCCGTTCACGGCCAACATCACGGCCGAAATCATAATCGCGATCATCTGTTTCATATTCCGCATCCTTTCCTGTTTGCCAGTTGGTAAAATCGGTTTCAGTAAAATTGCTTGGCGTCGGATGAATTTTTCATCCGTTTCGGCAATTTTTCCGGCGGCGGGGGAGGCGGTACATTGGCCGGCGTCTGGGTCTGGACGGATGTCGTACCATAGGATCTGACCTGAACTCGCATATTACCGGACGGCTCCGATTTGATCGAGACCGCCGCACCTGTCGCTTCCTGCCGCATCGGCGGGGGGTCTTCATGGGCACAGGACGAAACCAAAGCTGCTGCTGCAACGGATAACACAAATACTGTCGGCTTAAACATTTTCTCTTTTTCCTTTCCGCCATTTGCCGCTGTTCGCGGCAAATGGCAGGATTAGCGATTAATCAAAGAAAATCGTTCGCATCGCTGGCCACAGAGGATTTGGGTTTCTGCATGCCCTTAAGGATATCGGGATCCTTGCTGCTTCCGGCATTTCCGCCGTTGCTGGCTGCTTCGCCGCCGCCCTGCTGGTTCTGGCCTTCGGTCTTGATCTTATTGATTTCATTGGCATCGCGGGCCGCCTTTTTGGCTTTTTCCGCCTTACCCATGTCATCGACTTCAGCATGTGCTTCGTTCATGGCCTTGCTCATATTCTTGACCGAGAGAACGGCCTTCATATTCAGAGCGCCGACCCAAGTATAACGGCCGCTGTTGTCCATGCCGCCGCAGAGGACCTGCAGACCGGAAATGCAGGCCTGGGCCGCCATCGCTTTCTGTTCCTTGGTCATTTCCGTTTCGGTGAAGGATGAAGCTTCCGCACTGGTTTCCTTGCCGGAAGCATCCGTCGCAGAAGCAGAAGCTTCCTTGACTGCAGTTTCACCAGTGGCGGTCTTTCCCCATTTGACCTTGGTCGAGAGGAAACGAGTCAGCTGGACCTGGGCATCATCCTGGGCTTTGCTGCCGGCATACTGCGCGGCGCGCCCCGGATTGCGGCGCAGGGCTTTGGGAACTGCGGCTTTCCCGACTACGATCATCGTGGAGATAACGCCTTTTTCATACTTGATGTTCTGCACGCCCGCCTCTCTGTTGATGAGGTCCTGGTTCTGTGCAAAGGCTGCTGAGCTGGCCAAGGCCGCTCCGATCACTACCAGTTTTCCGATAGTTTTCATGTTTTTCCTTTCTTTAAAGGGTTGGGTGGTTATTTGAAATCAAACTCGACACACGTATTGCTGACTTCTCCGCGGACCGGACGATGCGACCGTTTGCGGATATCAACTTTAATGTGTTTTTCCAAGAAGGCCGCAAGATCTTCGGTTTCCCCTTTGTAATTCAGGGTATAAATAACCGTATCATCATCGACTTTTTTGCGAACATTCGATGCGCCGGGAACCATTTCCAGAGCCTTGAAAATGATTCCGACCACTTTGCTGTAATCCGATTCGTAATTATTCAGTTTCACCTGAATCTTACGTCCGTCAGCATTCGCCCGGCCGATAAATTCATTCAGCGAGGCATGCATCGCAGGTTTCATCTTGTTCAGAATCGCACGGCACAACGCTATGCGCGATGCCTGGTCATCGGATTGCACCGCCAGTTCCGACGGATTGTTTTCCTGGGTGAACAGCGTCGTCCCATTGACTTTGTCCCGGGCCACCACTCGGATCGCCGCCTGCAGTCCGTTTCCGGAATTCATGAATTTGCTGTGGACGTCGATCACATAGGCCGCGTCATACAGATTATCCACCATCCGGCATCCGAGCCCGGCGAAAAATCCCGCATAGAGATCCAGCAGATCGCGGTCATTCGAACGCACGCAGAACCCCGGATTCCCCATCGATTCGAGATAGGACCGGTAGTCGCTCATCAGCTTGTTCTTCGCCACCGTCGCGATGATCGTCACGATCACGGTCGGCGGAACCACTTTCTTGTCCACGATCCGGCTCTGTTCCACAAATCCGGATGCCGACGCAAAGACTTTCGCTTTGAACATGTCATCGCAGGAAAAATCTTCATTCCCGTTTTTGTCCACGCTTTCTTTCGAAATCGTCTGGCGGGAGGTCTGACTCACCATCGACATGCCCAGCACCTGCGCGATCGCTTCGCGCTGCGCTTCCAGAACCGCGTTCTTTTCCGCCTGCGCCTGGGTTACTCCGTTGCCGAAGTAGCCCATGCCGTTTACTTTCACGGTGTTCGGACCGAGTTTTTTCATCGCACTTTCAAGCTCGGCTGTCGCATCCATGATTTTTTCGGTAAGCAGGCAGTAAACCACGATTTTGTTACCCTGGTTTTCCGTCAGGCACACAGTCAGCCCCTTCTGGATCTGATTCGCGCTCTTTTTCGTGCAGCTTGCCCGGAATTCGTTCATGCTGAAACTTTCGCCGCTGTCGCTGACGGTTTCGCGCGAAACCTGGCCCGATTTGACCAGGTGTTCGATTTTCACGCTCATGAATTCAGCGATCGCGACCCGGGCCTGCATCTTGGCGGTTTCAATCGCAAGGTTCGGATTCCCGTCCTTGACTTCCACCGTTTCTGCGCAGATGATGTAGACTCCGGTCTGGTCGTTTTTACCGACGACAAACTTCCGGCCGAGCTCTTTCATCTTCGCGATTCGCGACGAAGGATCGAACCCTCCTGCCCAGGCGCTGGACAGTGACGCCAGAATGATTGCCGCAGAAAACAATCTCTTGACAGTTCTACAAATTGTTTTGTAATCAGACATAGGTTTTCTTATCTTGAACTGTATTTTTTGATTTCGTCAGCCGACGGAGTCGGGGTGCCCAGGCAAATCGCATACAGCGCATTGCCTTCCTCATCCAGCCAGGCGTCAGATTTCTTTTTGTCTCCGGCAACGGCGAGAATGGATTTCTTCAGACTGGGAGAGAGCCACCGCCACACGTTCAGAGTCGACGACTTTGCATCAGCTCCGCCGGTTGCGGTCGCCACTGCAACGTGATCGCCTTCCTCGTTGATGATCAGCATCTGCATCCTCGGTTTGATTCCTTCGTTCGGGCCGGCACGCAAAGTCATGCGCAATTTTCCATCGCGAAGGCGCATGCTGGCAATCTTGCCGCCATACGGGATCCGGTTGCTCAACTGGGCCAGGAACTGGATCATGCAGTTCCCCAGGGTATCATTAAACGCGTTCTGAACATTCGTTTTTGCTTCGCCGGCCATGCGTCTGCCGGTAATGCCGCCGACTTTCGTTTTGCGGGAAGTGTGCGCATCGCAGACAAGTGCCTCTTTGCCGACCGGGGCTTCCAACTTGCCGAGACCGTTGGCTTTGGTCCGGTTGTCGATCAGCTGCCAGTTGAGTGTCGATTTATACAGCCATTCATCTTCGTCAAAACGTTCAGACAGTTCCGACGTAAGAGCCAAATCGAAATTGATCAGGAATGAAAATTTGACTTTGTTGAATTCGCTGCCGCTCATCAAAGAATCTTTTGTCGTTCCCTTCGGGAAAACGTAGACATTGTAGGCTTTCGCCTGAATCAGATAATTCCGGGCCTGTGTGTATCCCCAATCAGAAAGTTTGCTTACATTCAGACCGGTTTTTCTTTCAAATCCCGGCGGCAGCATGGGATGGACGGTGAGGATTACGCCGATACCGAGCTTTTTCTCTTTCTTCATCTGGTTCATGTCAACGGATTGAGAGGTAATCTCCTCATCATCCAGTTTTTCCACCGTTTTACGGTCGACATAGGAAACTCTCATATCCGAATCTTTGGTGGTGGAAAGGCAGGAGCAGAGAACCATAGCTCCGCAGCAGGCAGCTGCTGTCATTATTGCTTTTCTAAACATTTTTTCCCTTTTCTCTGTTGCGTGAACCGGAGCCCGGTTCACGCTTTTTTCTTTCAATTCTCTACGAATTACTTAGCGTAGTATTTGGCCTTGATGGTCCGCTGGAACTGGATCGTGAGGAAAGCCAGACATTCGGAAGCATCCACGCCTTGCTTGATAATCTTGGCTGCGCAAAGGCCCTTTTCAATTGTCGAAGGATCAAATCCCTTGAAGGAGTTCGCCAGTTCTTGGCAGTCGGCAACCGCTTTGAGGGTAGCAGCTGCGACAGGAGCCAGTTCGCGCAATTTCTTGACCGGATCAAGCGCGTTTGTCGCATTGATACCTTCCACCACTCTCGGCCACACTTTTTCTTTCGGATCTTTGATTTTGGCATCGTTTTCCTGGATTTCTTTTACCACTTTCGCCATTGCAGCCGGTTCTTCCATCTTTTCTTCTTTGACGAGATATTCGATTTCGTTCATGAAACCGAGATACTCGCGGCGGTTTTCAGTGGCGCCGACGAATTCCTTCATCAGCTTGTGGGCAAAATTGTAGTGCTTGGAAATGGCAACACCCAAACTGTCCAATGCCCGGTCCGAGGGACAACGATTCATCTGGACGGGAGGCAGCGCCGCCAAACGTTCATATTCCTTTGCCATAGCATTTCTGTCGGCACTGCAGCCGCTGGCAATAACCATAACTGCCAATCCTGCAAACATCATCATTTTCTGTGTAAAATTCATAATCTCTCATCCTTCCTTTTAGGATCTGTTTTCTTTACTCTTTGCTCAAATATTACCCGTTTCGAAACAATTTCTTTCATCAAACCATAAAAAAACTCCTTTTTTTTGTGTGTTTTCGGCAACACGTTGGATTTTATACTCGAAAATCAGTGTCCGTTACTGATTTTTCATGAACACAAAAATCACTTTGTCCCGCTCAACCCTTCCTCTCGTATGATGGCTTCAGGATACAAAAAAGTATCTTGCTGCCTCGCTACAAAAACTTCAATCTATATATAATAACACATTCTTTCGCAAAATTCAACCCTGTCGTGTAAAAAAACTGAATATATTCATGTATTTGTCTCACGGCCGGAACCGTTGGAGATGCGGCCCAACGACCCCGATAGTCCTCCGGATATGACTGGAGGGAATAGATGGACGAAAGATCCGGTGGAATCCGCCGCCTGACCGACATAATTTATTCCCTCCTGTCTCCGTGATAATGAATGATACGCGTATCTGGATTTTTTTGGCTGTTTTCTATCAAATATACGGAGAAATTGATGCGGTCTTACACGGATTTTAAAAAATAATGAAAAATTGAAATTAATAAGTTCGCGGGATCCGGTCTTACGTATCATGTTTCCGGCTTTCCGGCTTCCGTATCATTTCCCTCGGTTCTGACCGGGTTATGCTGCTTATAGCATGGAAAACCTGAAAGCAGCCCGAAACGGGAAAAAATAGGGAAGAAATAAATGCGAGCGTAAGAATGGTGCACCTGGTAGGACTTGAACCTGCAACCTTCTGGTCCGTAGCCAGACGCTCTATCCAATTGAGCTACAGGTGCGCTTAATGCCATTTAATATACTCCGTTTTTGCAGGAATGCAAGCGCCGATTGCCTTTTTTTTCCTTTTTTTTGCCGATTTGTCCGCTGAAAAACGGAAAAATCCTGATTTCTTACTTGACGTAATCCCGTTCAGGGTGTAATTTACCTTACTTGCCCGCGGAAGCCATCCGCGGGACTGGAAAAAGGAGGAGTTGATTATGGCGGCAAAAGTTGATTCATCGAAATGTGTCGGATGCGAAGCCTGCACGGGTACCTGCCCGGTCGGAGCAATCACCATGAAGGACGGCGCTGCGTCCGTTGATGAAGGCACCTGTATCGATTGCGGAGCCTGCGTTGCCGGATGCCCGGCCGAAGCCATCACGCAGGGATAAGCTCAGGCAGCTTCATTCAGAAAAAAAACGGTCCGGTATGACTTGCCGGGCCGTTTTTTATTTTAAATCAATATGATCCGTTTCGATCAGCTCGGGGTGCTGTTATTGCCGTCAGCAGCTTTTTTGGCATCGAGGATACGGCGCAATTCTTCGGCCAGGGTTTTGATCCGATGGGGTTTCTGCAGGAAGCCGGCTGCGCCGTTGGCCAGCAGGTCGTTGACCGCGGTCGGCGAAACATAACCGCTGGACAGCAGGACGCTGATGTTGGGATCCAGTTCGCGGATCTGATAGAACGTGCTGTGTCCTCCGAGTTTCGGCATGATCATATCCAGGATGACCAGATCGATCTGACCCGGATTTTCACGGCAGATCTCCACGGCATCGAGGCCGTTTTCCGCCAGAATCACCGAATACCCCAGATTCTGCAGAGCTTCGATCAGAAAATCCCATACCGTTTCCTGATCGTCCACAACCAGGATCGTTTCATTCCCGCCGGGAAGTTTTTCTGCCATGATGATGGTCTCCCTGTTACATTATGCCCCTCATTGACAGGTAGTATATTCCCGGAAATTGAAATGTCAAGTGCGATTCCGAAAAAAAACTGGAAACCGGTGTTTTACCGTTCGCTGATCTGCACGTAACCGTATTTTTCCAGATACCGCAGCAAGTCGATATTTTTCTGATAATCTTTATCGGAGAACGTGACATCCATTTCGTATTCGTAAATTTTCATGGCGTCATACAGTGAACGTTTTCCGTCCAGCAGGATGTAAAGTACGAGCTCGATCGGACAGAATTTCCTTTCCCGGTGGGGGACTCTGGCCATCGACATCAGGACTCCGGGTTCGAGGCGGGTCACGATCAGTTTTGCCGCTTTCGCCATGGCTCCGTACAGCTCCGGTCCGCCGGAAGTCTTGCGGATGCCGGTGAGGGCGGTGTCGGCCAGTTCGGTCAGGAATTCCAGTTCTCCCGGCTGGATTGCATCGGGCGCAAACCGGTTGATCGAAAGGAGGCGTTCGGACGCTTTTTCAGCCAGGAACCGGATCTTATCGGAGGCCTCGCGGCAGTTCAGTCCGCCTTTCTTATGGGCGTAGCGGACCGCGGTGAAACGTTCGGCCAGTTCGGTTTTGGCGATTTCCGCGGTTTCGGCGGCGATCTGTTTGAATTCGGCCGCATCCGCAGTGGCGAGGGTGCCGATCAGCGTGCCCATGCCGCGGGCCACATCATAAGCCAGATCCCAGTCGGCATCCATGAACATCGGTCCGGAGTTATGATGATAACGCATGTTGGCGGAGTGAGTCCACAGCGACGGGATCCCGATCCAGTCGTCCGAACAGAACGTGTCATCGGAAAGATTGCCCCGTTCCAGCAGGAAAGTCACCTCCGGCAGCTGGGTCCGGAAAAATTCCGGCAGATACCAGTCCAGGAAGGACGGCCGGATGATCGAAGACTGCCGGATCTTCAGCCGCGGCAGATCCTTGCCGCCAGGGAAATGGCAGCAGCTGTCAAAACTGAACACGGTGAGGGTGCGCGCGTTGCGTTCGCGGTCGAGGTAATACTGGGAAAAACCGTAGCGCTCCATCGAAAGCACGATCCGCAGCGTTTTCTTCAGCGGCGGCAGTTTTCCCTGATCGACCAGCGATTTCAGCGAGCGGCAGATCTCGCAGATCACGGCGCCGCCCGCCGAATCGTCCGGCAGGAAGGGTTCGTACATGTGCGCTACCATGGTGATCTCTTCCTTCGAACTGCCCGGAATGATCCCGGTCAGTGTGTAGAATTCACCTTCGTAGATGCGGGTGCGGGCTTCCGCATGGGCGGTCACCTTGCCTTTGGCGAGAAGACTCCGCAGGAAAGCCGCCCGGCGCGGCGTGATGGAAAAAATCGGGATGCGGCAGTCTTCGGCGGTATGATACCAGCCGGTGAAACCGATCCCGTTGCACCAGCGGCAATGATCCGGATATTCTTCTCCGCCGGCGGAATCGGAAATGATCACTCCGGCCCCACCGTTCTCGGCAACGAACCGATACTGATATTGCGAATAGCCGTCCAGCAGGACCAGACGTCCGCGCACTGCTGCGGCATCCGCTCCCGTATTCCGGAAATCAACGATTTTGCAGTCGATGCCGCCTTCCGGAGTCGGTGCGCCCCAGACCCCCGCGTTGAACGGATCCTTGTCGCTGTCCGCGATCAGCCGTTCCTCCTCGGTCAGACTGTCATCATCCAGCCGGATGAATGTGCGTCCCGTGCAGTCCCAGGCCGGTGGCATGATACAGTCAAAATATGCGGTCTTTCCGTCCGCCGGCAGCGCGATCCGCTCGGTCTGCTCGAAACCGGCTTCTTTCATCATTTTCAATGCGAAATCGGTGGAAGCTTTGAAATTCGAATTGGATTCATTGCCTTCCAGACGGTGCAGTTCCTCGGTGTTGCGGCGGATCTGTTCTTTGGATACGGTCCGGCTCAGAAGTTCGAACAAGCTGGTATTCATAGCGGCTCCTTTGTTTGAATGATGAACTGGAATATTCTGCGGAAAACTATAGCATGGATACGGCGTTTTTCAAGTTCGGAATCGGTTTTTCCGGGTTGGTCCGCAATTCCGGATGAATGTAAATTTTCTGTTTATTATCACTCATATCTATTGCATATTATTTTTAAAAATAATTAATTTTTTATAAAAAATCGCTTGAAATTTTCAAAAAAGACAATTATATTGGCAATGGAAAATGAATAAGAAACGCTGTATGGCAGAGAGCAAGAACAAGGGTGATGAGGGTAGGTGGACAATGAAGTTTGCAACGGATTACGACATATTGAACGGTGCGAAATCCGGGGATGAACTTGCCTGGGAACGGTTTTACAACTTTTACTCGCCGCTGATCCGGCTGCATGGCCGGGACTGCGGTCTGAAAAACGAGAATCTCGAGGACCTGGTGCAGGATGTCATGGTGACGCTTTCCATGCAGATGCCCGGTTTCGTTTACGACCCGTGCAAAGGACGCTTCCGGGATTATCTGAGGCGGATCATTCATGCGAGGGCGTGCGACATCCTCCGCCGGGTATACCGGCAGGAACGCATCCCGTATGAAGAGCAGGATGAAGCGTTCCAGACGGATCTTTTCGAGGCGGAATGGCGGGAACATATTCTGTCCCGCGGGATGGAAAAGCTCAAGGAGACGATCTGTCTGCGGCATTACCAGATCTTTTATCTGCTGGACATCCGCAATTACACGGTCAAGACGCTGGCGGAACTTTATCAGGTGCCGGCGATCTCCATTTATTCGATCAGGAACCGGGTCGAGGCCAAGCTCCGGGAAATCGTGAAGGAGCTGGATTACTGATCCAAGGAGCAAAGGGCGGCTGAACGGGAATCATCTGGCCGCCGGATTCCGATCCCATGCTCCGGATTACGTGTTTTGCCCCAATTTCCCGGTTTTGTTTGAGATTTTTAATGTGAATTATTTTCAATTCATCCTCTTTGCATTTTATCGGGAAATCGGTATATTATACTCTTGCAGTGAGACATGGTAACCCGTCACCCGCAAGTTTTGAAAATTGTTTTTACAACATACAGAAAGGATAGTTGCAATGATGGAAATTATTCATCTTGATTTTCCGTTGAGCAATGGCGGAGTCGAGCCGTTATGTGCCTGGAAGATTACCGGACGGGAATCAGGTCCTGTTTTTGCGGCGATAGCAGAACAGCATGGCAATGAACTGAATGGGTGCGCAGCAATCAGAAATTTCGTGCGGAAATATGAAAATGGATTAAAAAGAGGAACTTTTATCGGAATTCCGTTTGCCAATCCGTTTGCATTGCGTCTGCGGATGCCAAGTTCGGATCTGGGCGGAGGACGTCCTTATATCGAATCCGCGCGGAACATGCAGACTTTGTGGAATGAAACTGACGGCAACGAAATTGCCCGTCTGGCGGCCTTCTGGTGGAATCATATTCTGAAAGATGCCGACTATTTGGTGGATTTGCACTGTTATCCGGAATTTTATGCGCCTATGGTCGCAGTACGGCCGGATCCGAAATGGGAGAAATTAGGTTATGCAGCCGCTATGCCGCTGATTCGCTGCATCAAACGGGAAGACGATTGGAAAGGATCGTTGCGGTACAAGGCGGAATCCGCCGGCAAAATTTCCATCGGAGTGGAGCTTTCCGGACAATATGATCTGTCGGATCGGGAAATTGACCGCGGCATGCGGGTGCTGGAAAATCTGGCCGCTGAATTCGGTCTTCTGGATGAAATGCCGCATCCCCCAACAGAAAAACCGGTAGAAATCAGGAATCGAACAGATATCAGCGCTCCTGCTGCCGGTTTGTTCATTCATCATCCGGGATTGAAGGTCGGCAAACGGGTGAAAAAAGGGGATCCTCTTGGATTCATACTGCGGTCGGAAACGTTGGAGGAAGTTCCTGTAACCGCGCCGGAATCGGGGATCATCTCGGTCCTTGGCGGTCGGGCCGATTGTGA
Organism: Lentisphaerota bacterium; assembly: GCA_015061565.1. Taxonomy (GTDB): domain Bacteria; phylum Verrucomicrobiota; class Lentisphaeria; order Victivallales; family UBA1829; genus SIG94. The sequence continues at coordinate 20,756 of SUWI01000020.1, read as the reverse complement.
TGTCACACTTTCGGCCAGACACCGGTATGTATTTCTGGATGAAAGGATTATTGCGATTATCCCATGCTGAACATCAGTTTTTTCTATTGATTATCGAGCATGGCGGAGCGGAAACCCTGAGATTTTCCAGGGTGCGGACGCCGGATCACTGATGGGATGAATTCGCTGACTTATAGCGTTTGCGGTATTCTCCGGGCGTGCAGAGATACTGCCGCATGAAACATTCGTGGAAATAGCGGTGACTGGAAAAACCGCAATCCTGGGCGATTTCCGAAATGGAGAGCGAGGAAGCGACCAGCAGACATTGCGCTTTCTGCAATTTGGCTTCCAGCTGCATCTGTTTGGGAGACATCGAAAATTTCCGGTTCCATTCATAATAAAATGCCCGGCGGCTGTAACCGTATTGATGGATCAGCTGCTCCAGATGAGCGCCCCGCCGCAGTTTTTCCGCGATCTCTTCCAGTTTGAGCACCGCATTCAGCGGATCATCGGCGGAATCCGAGATGCCGCCGTCGACGGTCATTCCGATGATCATTTCCATTGCCAGCACATCCAGTTTGTCCGCTGTTCCGAGCGTCATGCGGGAGTTCAGCAGTTCCCGGATCGTTTCCAGATTCCGTTTGAATTTGCTGTCAGGGGTGAAATGAAACCGGCGTCTTTCCGGCGGCAGCGGATCGAATACCGCATTCAGCTTTTCCGTCATGGAGGCCGGATAAGAAAAGAAAAGTTCGTCGTGCCGGATGATTTCCCGCGTATTCATGACCGTTCCCGGCGCAATGATGCCGAAAGAAGGACGGCGGTCCACTTCGGTAGAATTGTATTTTTCCTTGTTGTAGCCGATACAGATGAAATATCTCTCGATCACGTGGTCCTTATGCCAGACACCATGATTCACCATCATACCGATTTCATCCAGCGGAAAAGGAAACCCTGAAATGCGCTTCAAATTCCCCAGCGGATAGATCATCGATTCCATTTTGCACAATTCCTGAATTACTTTTGCACAAAGTGACATTGTCATATTTGAATTTTCAAGTTATAATATACCATGAACGGAATAAAAAGTCAAACTTTCAGCTTATCAAAAAACTGACAATACGCAGAAAACAACAGAAGGAAATCAGAACATGAACAAGTTTTCATCATTCATCTCTCATCATTCATCATTCCAGCGGAAGCGCAGCTTTACGCTGATCGAGCTTCTGGTAGTAATTGCAATCATAGCGATACTGGCGGGGATGCTGCTGCCGGCGCTGAACAATGCCCGGGAAAAGGCACGCAATACGGGGTGCACGGCCAAGCTCAAACAAATCGGTCTGGCAACGCTCCAGTACAGCATGGACAACAACGACTGGATCAGCACCAATCCGAATCATGACAAGAGCAGCAGTTTATACGGAACGGTCTGCGGCGACGCGAGGCCTACACTGGCATTCTGGAAACTGGTTTCCAACGGTTATTTCAGCGTCAAAGCCCAGGCGACGTCAGAATCGGTCAAAAGCAACCTCGCGATCCGCGTGAACGCCTTCAAATGCCCCAGCGACCCTAAATATTTCAGTTATAAAAACGAGGAAGTTTCCTATGAAATCATTGCGGTGAAAGCAGCCGGCACCAAGCCGACCAAAAACGTCAATCTGTGGGACTGCAATCGCCGGGAGATCACCAGGCGCGATCCGCCCGGTTCGGCAATCTGCTACGATCTTTCCTGGGGATATACCGGCAACCAGAACAAAAGCTTGAGTGAACGGACCCTGTATCCGGGAATTTACAATCACCGGAAGAACGTCAACGTGCTGTACCTTTCCGGCACGGTGAAATCCCTGATGGTTCCCCGCGGCCAAAAAAATTGTCTCAACAATGGATTCCTGATCAATTTCTTCGATAAAGCATATAAAAAATAACCCATCGGAATACAGACTATGAACAAGAAAACATTCTTCATACTGGCAGCCGCATTGCTGATGGTTCAGGTTTTCGCGGCAGCAGAACACAAATCAGACGGTTCCCGCGCCGCCGCATTGCAGCTGAAGGACGGGAGGCGGATCCCCGGTGTCATAACACTGGCGCCGAAAGCGCAGACGACTTTGAAATTTCCGGCAGTGAACGGCAGACCGGTCCTCCGGTTCCAGGTCCGGACCGAAGGCGACACCGGATGGAACCAGTATCTGAATCTGCGGCTCAACGGAAAACCTCTGAACATTCTGAAACCGGACGGGATCGTCCGGCTGCTCAACCGCAGTCTGGTGTTCAGTTCGCCAAGCTGGAATAATCAGAATATGGGATCCCGGAACCATTACAACGTCTTTTTCTGCCGCAGTTTCGACCGGATCGATCCTTCGATCACGGATCCGGCCCAGCGGAAAGAAGGGACCTGGATGGTGTTGGACTGCGCCGATCTCTGCGGGCAAGACGAGGCGGAACTGACATTGAAAAACGAGTTCACCAAGCCCCTGTTTCTGAGGAATGTGGAGATGGGCTCTTACGTGCCTCCGGCCGAACTGCCGATGGCTTTGCTGATGAAGCTGAAGCCGAGCCGGAAACTGACGGCGGGGACCTCGGTGATCCAACTCAAACACGGGGAATCAGTCATGCTGGAACTGCCGGAGATCGAAAATCCTGCCAATCTCCTGCCGGTCCTGCGTTTCCAGTGCCGCATTGCCTACAAGGAACTCGAAGGCTGGGGCAACTATCTCAATATCAAAGTCAACGGCGAAAATCTCGACGAGCAGGACAAATATGCGCAAAGCCGTCTGCTGAACCGCAATAATTTCTTTGCCGCGGCGGGATACCCGGATCAGGCACTGGCTTCCCGCAGCAACTATCTGACGTTTTTCACCGACGATTTCGACCGGATCAATCCGAAATGGATCAAGGATGAATCCCAGCTGCGCGAAAACACCTGGTTCGTGCTTCGTCTGGATGAAACGCTCAAACCCGGGAAAGGCAACACCCTCACCCTGACGAGCCGGATGCTGGACCCGAATTTCCGTTATCAGGTGGAGATCCGGAATCTGGAATTCGGTCTGCTTCAGCCACAGAAGGAAACCGCGGTGATTGTCCCGAAAGATTTCCAGCCGGCGTTCGCGCTGCAGTTCGGAAAAGAAAAATTCGAACTTTCCGCCAACGGCGCCATGCGTTTCCCGCTCGGAAAGGAAAAAGTTCTGCTGGAATCGTTCTTCACCTATCCCCATGCCGGGAAAAACCTGAATGCGTTCAGCGCCGGGAAAAAGCGTCAGGCCGCGCCCAACTGGCAGCCAGGGATCGAAAAACGGCAGGACGGTTTCAGAATCACTGCGGAATGTGCATTCTACAAACTGTCCCGGAATATCAGCTTCACACCATCCTTTATCGATATCTCCGACACGTTTGAAAACCCGGGTAAAGACCCGGTCGGGATCATTCTGAAACAGCAGTTCTATTTCGGCAAACCGGCTTCCGAACTCCGGTTCGGCGGCATCAAAACCAATCCTCAATTCACGGTGGTGAACGTCGGTTCGCCTTCCAACCCGACGATTTTCGCCGGGTTCAAGGGAAACTCACTGGGGCTGATGCTGTGCGATACGGTTTCGCGGGCGCACATGACGGCGGGCGGATCCCGGAGCGGAGTGCATTTCGGAAGTAAACAGCTGGCCCTGGACCCCGGCAGCCGCAGGACCTTGAACTGGCGGATCTACCGGCAGACCGGAGATTACTGGGACTTCATCAATCAGGTCCGGCGTGATATCGGTGCGAATTTCACGATCGCCGGTTACGGACAGTTTTCCGCGACCACCTATCAGAGGCCCGATCCCGACTGCCGGTTCGTCGGCAATTTCATTCAGGCGCTGGACCGCAAACGTCCGCGCTGGATCTTCACCGCGCCGTGGTTCTGCTATTACGACGGATCGGGATATAAGACCGCTGAACAATGGCTGAAGACCTACCGCAAAGTGCAGCAGGATTTCGACACCCGGTTCGCCGGGAAACTCGGCGGAGCGAAAATCGTTCCCCAGTTCGAAACCAGCATTCAGCCGATCCCGCGCAAGATCGTCATGACCAAATATCCCGAGCATAAGGACCGCTGCGATACCGACGGTCTGGTGGTCAATGAACGCGGCGGCTACCGGTATACCCGGCAATGGACGGTCGGAAGACCGGTGACCAACTACCGCAGTTATATCGTTCGGGACAGCAAGTATTACAAGAAGATTTTCGACGGGATCAAGGGTGCCATGGAGGCGGGAGCCGGAGGCATTTATTTTGATATTTTTGCCGCCAATTCCGCCACCTACGACCGGCATGACGGAGCATCCGGGGAAATCGACCCGGCTGATTTCACTTTGAAACGCCGCTATGCGCGCTGTCTGATCCTGGAAGAAGCCGCCAAACGCGAACTGGTCAGCTATATCCACACCAAAGGCGGTGCGGTCATCTGCAACGGCTTCCCTGCCTGGCAGAGCATGACCGCCGTGCCGATCATGGCGTTCTACGAATGCAACGATCTGGATTTCAATGCCATCGCGGCAGGTCATCTCTGCACGCCGATCGGGTTGTCTCTGGGCTGGGTCCGCAAGGAGAAACGGACGGGAAAGGACCTGATCCGCGCCATTACCGGCAGGCTGAAAGCCGGCGGGCTCTTCTTCGCCTACGTCACCGAACTGGTCAGCGGCAAGGAAGCGTATGACGCGATCAACCTGATGTATCCGATCACCATTGAAGAACTTCATGCCGGCTGGATCAAAGGGAAGGAAAGGACTATCGCCGCCGTCCCCGGCATTTACACTTTGAACGGGAAGAAACCGCCGGAAGTCGTCCATTTCCGCGCGGACGGTTCGCGGAATCCCGCCCCGGCAGTTCCGCGGAAAACCGGAGAACAGTGGACTGTCGATCTGCGGAATCTTCCCGACGGCGATTTCGCGGTCATGGCGGTGCGGAATTGAGATCATGAAACGCAAAATCAATCTGCTGATCGTCGGAACCGCAGCCCGATCCCAGTCCCTGATCGGGGAACTGGTGAAAATGCCCGATGTCGATATCGCCGCCTTGTCCGATCTGCTGCCCGATCGAATGGAAAAAGCCGCGAAGATCATCACGGACGCCGGACATGCCGAACCGGTCAGGCATGCGGATTACCGCAGTCTGCTGGACCTGAAAGGGCTGGATGCCGTAATCGCAGCAGGGTCATGGGACAGCCATATTCCCGTTTGTCTGGATGCCATGAAAGCCGGACTTTATGCCGCATCCGAAGTCGGCTGCGCCAGTTCGCTGGATGAATGCCGCGAACTGGTCCGCACTTCGGAAAACACCGGCAAACCCTGCATGATGCTCGAAAACTGCTGTTACGGCAAAGACGAAATGATGATCGGCAGGATGATCCGCGAAGGTCTGTTCGGGGAAATCGTTTCCGCCGGATGCGGCTACCAGCATGATCTGAGGGTGCTGGCCAGACAGCCCCATCCTTACCGGATGATGCAGAATCTCCGCCGCTGCGGCGACCTTTACCTGACCCATGGTCTGGGACCGGTCTGCCAATGGCTGGGGATCAACCGCGGGAACCGGATCCTTTCGGTCGTTTCGATGAGTTCCAAAAGCCGCGGATTCGAATCCTGGATCCGGGAACATCTGCCCGAAGACGATCCGCGCAGAGAGTATCGTTTTGCCAACGGCGATGTGACCGATACGCTGATCCGCTGCGCCAACGGGGAAACGATCCGGATCCGCCACACCATCACTCTGCCGGCGCCTTATTCCCGGCACAACGAACTCTACGGGACCGGCGGCGTCTATTCGGAAGACTGCAAAGGGATTTCCCTGGATTCCGGCACAGGCCCGCAAACTTGGACTCCGATCGAAAAATTCTACCGTAAATACAGCGACCCGCTCTGGAAAAAATTCGAACGTTCCGGAAAACAATCCGGACACGGCGGCATGGATTACCTGGTGCTCCGTGCCTTCATCGAAGCAGTCAAACAGCAGAAACCGACTCCGATCAGTGTTTATGATACCGCTCTCTGGATGGCGGTGTCCGTGTTGTCGGAACAATCCGTTCTGCTGGGCAGCAGTCCGGTCGTCATGCCGGATTTCACCGGCGGAAAATGGATCCATCCGTCCGTTTGACAGCCGGGTATCCTGCCCGGTCGTCGGCTCCGGGAATGCTGTCTCGGTTCCGGATGATCCGGTCATTTTCCGCAAGCGGTTGGCGGGTCATTCCGGCATCAACAGAAACTGCAAAACCATCCCGATCAGCCCGGCGGCAAACATTATTCTTTTACCGGCGGGAGGATGACGATCCGGTCGATCCCCACTTCGAGCGGACGATGGTTCTCGTCTTCACCGACCAGCTTCACTTTGGCCCAGATATCATACAAACCTTCGGGCGCGAACGGATCGCCGACATGCCCGACGGACATCTGGATCTGCCAGGTGTAGAAGAAATAGAGAAGACAGTCCGGTTTCAGTTTGTATTTGCCGAGATTGATCCACCGATACCCTTTCCACCCGATCTTGTCCCACGGCAGGGTTTTGATTCCCCAGCTCTGATTTTCGGAGGGGGAATACATTCCCCAGCGGAAGATCTGATTGTCGACATGGGGCTGATTTTCGGTCTGTTTCACGTTCCAGAAAACGCCGCAGCCGGATTCCGCTTCGGGGTCTTCGCGTAAAACCGGGCGGTTGCCGGGGCGGAAAGCGACTTCCGCCGGGAAATCGAAATACGAACCCGGCGCTAACCCGGCGAATTTTGCCGGCGGCATGAGCGAACGTTCGGAAATGGTTTGGGAATACCCTTTCTTTTCCGCCTGGAAACGCCGGGCGTCGCCGTTGATCAAAACCATGTCGCTGCGCCATTTCAGCTGTTCCCTGACGGTATTTTCGATCCGTTTCACGATCTTCCCGCGGTCGAACGCATAGCCTTTGAGACTTTTGCCGCTGCGCAGGAAATATTCGCTCATCAGGATCCGGGACCGGGCAATAATGGCACGGTCCAGCGGCAGCCGTGCAGCCCGCCAGCGGCGCATCAGAACCGGATCGGACGCGATTGCCTGTTCCCCCTTGCAGAAAAGTTCGTCCGCTTTGACCACGGTATCGTAATCCAGATGGACAAATGTTCCGGGCGTGGCGTAGACGGGAATGCAGATCCGTTTCTTTTCCGCCTGTTCGTAAAGCAGCTTGCGGTATTCCGCAAAATATTTCCCTGCTGCTCCGTAATAGCCATCGGAAAATTCCCGAATCAGCTTCCAGGTGTCCAAATCGGGATTTTCGGCAAGCTTTGCCCAGATCCAGAGTTTGTAATCCCAGCTGTCGTTCAGGATCGGCGATTCGAACTGCTGCATCAGCCAGCGGACACCGTTCCGGCGGAATACCTTCATGCCTTCCGCATATTTGAATTCGCTGGGATACGGCAGCCCGCGCGGCGGAGCGAAAGTCAGACCGTATACCCAGGTCCGCAGCTGGGGAACCGCCTGCCTCCATTGCCGCAGCCGCCGGACAAACGCATGGTTCGGCGCCGTATAGTCGTCATACAGATTGCCGTCGTGATCGCATAATGTGACGCAGACGTTGTTCCTGGCGGTGATGCCGACCGGGGCATGTGTCGTCTTCAGATATGAATACGTATGCAAGATCACCTCGGGAAATTCCTCCCGGATGCCGTCAGCAAGCTCGTTGATGACTTCCAGATACAATCCGCTCAGTCCTTGATATTTCCGGATAATCTCACTGCATTTCGGACATTCGCAGACCACCTGATTGTCATTAGAGGAGACATCATACAGACGGGGCATGGAAGTGCCGCGTTTCCGGGCTTCCGCCCGTCCGGTACGGATGAATTTTTTCAAGTTGACCAGCAGTTCCCGGCGCAATCCCGAATCGGAAAGGCAGAGCGAACCCGCTTTGGCATTGGTCGCCGGTGTGCAGTCCGCACCGGTCCGCTTACCTCCGACCATGGCAAAATATTCCGGATGTTCCCTGAAATACTTCCGATACGGGATATACAGATGGAAAGTATGGACAAAATCAGGTGGTCCGAAAATGCTTTCCATCCCGAAATTGCGTTTTTCCGCAGGATCCATCTGCCCGTAGTAATTGCCCCGCGTACTGTTCAATTTTAGACGGGCGGCAAAACGCCCGCTGTCCTTGACATGCAGCGAACACAGTTCCCGGTAATCGAAAGCCGGCTTCCCGCGCACATTGATGTTTTTCAACGGCATTACGGCTCGTACGGGCACGGTTTCCTCCTTCCAGCTCCAGAAACGGACATTGAGAAAATCTTCCAGGTAATGGTAGACTGCATACAGGACCCCGCGGGGCAGACCCCCCGTCACGATCAGATGATCTCCCCGGCTTTGCAGCAGCCATTCGTCCGAAGCGAATTTTGCGCTGTCCAGCTGATTTTCCGCGGCGAACCGCGTGTTGCCGACATAAATCGCCGGACCGGGACCCTGCCTCCGGTTTTCCGCCATAACCGAGGGCCGCTCCCCGGTGATCTTAAAGATATAATCCGCCAGTTCTCCCGCCGCGGTTCTTTCCTGCGGTGCAGCATGGTCCGAAATCAGGATTGCCGGGACCTCCGCAGACAACGCAAGCGTCAGAAAAATAAAACAGCTGCCCAGAAACTTTTTTAATGCTTTTTCCATATTGTTTTCTCCATTCCGTATCGTTTCGTGGGGAAGATCTCAATTTCCGGTATAGTTTATCGGGTTGTCTCCATGTCGGTAATAACTGGTGGTGATATCTCCCGCATGAGCCTGTCCTACATGTCCGTCTCCGAACGCGATATTGTATCTGCCGCTGTGGATCGGCACGGCACGCTGATACTGCTGATAAGCATTCTGCATGAATTTGACCGAGATCCAGCCCATGCCCGAGGCACAGCCTCCCCCCGTCGTTTTCCTCCATTCGATGCAGACCTGGAAAATATCTATGCCGGGCTGACGAAGCGAGTTCATCTTCGCGATCGGATGGGAAACACTGCTGCTGAGATGCCCCGTCCCATTGTTTGCCGCATAGGTCCGCCGCTTCCCTTCCAAATCGTCCGAATCCCGGTAGGTAATGTTCAGCCCGGGGTCGGCGGTCGTCGGTTCCACGTTGACCAGATTGGACGCGCATGACAGAATCGCGGGACGGATCAGTTTCAAGTCGAGCAGATTGCGGTACCACATCTGCCCTTCCGCTCGGTTGTTGATATTGAAAGCTCCGGTGGAATAATCATTGTAATCTATGGTGTACATAGCGTGGGCGGTGGCAATCTGTTTCAGGTTGTTTACGCAGGCGGCGGCTCTGCCGCGTTCCCGCGCCTTGTTCAAGGCCGGCAGCAGGATCGCCGCCAGAATCGCGATAATGGCAATTACCACAAGGAGTTCTATCAGAGTAAAAATCCGATGAACCCCGCTCTTTGTCTGTTGTTTTTTGACTGATTTCTTCATGATCGCAGCTCCTTTCTTACTATGCTTTGTATGTTATATGTATGGTTTTTCCATAATATAATTCATATTCGGTATTTGTCAAGCCGTTTTCCGCATTTTTTATGATTCACTGGTCGTTCCGGCTTGAAAAAAAGACCGGTTGATGCTAATTTATCGCGGCAAAACAGGAACGGATATGAAAAAGAACGAAATTTTCCGGAAAATCCGCCAGGAAATCATTTCCGGCAAATGGCACGAAGGCGACAAACTGCCGACGGAATTCGAATATACGGAGATCTTCCAGGTCTCTCGCGATACCATCCGCGCCGCCTTCAAACAGCTCGAGGACGCCGGATATATCGAACGGGTCAAGTCCAAAGGGACTTTTGTGCATCTGCCCGAGGTCGATGAAAACAACCGGATCATTTCCATTCTGGTGCCGTGCGACAATTATCTGCGGTATGTGGAAATCCATTTCCAGCAGCTGCTGTTCGATCTGATCGCCGAAGCCGCCAAAGTCGGCTGGGGCGTGGTCCCCGTCATCTTTTCCAAAACCAATTCCAACGAGGATATCTGGTGGGAAAACCTGGCAAAATTCAACCGCAACAGCCGAATTGTTGTCAATCACACCTGGTATGCCCCGTATTTCAAAACCCTGGCCGGGCTCGGCGCCCGGGTCGCATTCATCTGCAATGATGCCCCGGTTCCGGATGAATGGAAATCTTATACTTCCCAATGGATAAACTTCATTGAAGAAGACACTTCTGCAGCCAGACAGTCCGTACAGTATCTTGCCGGTTGCGGATGCCGGAAAATCGCTCTGGCGATGCTTGATCTGAAGCGGGCCCGTAATCCGCTGTTGTCGGGTTTTTCCGATGAATGCTCCCGACTCGGGCTGCAGAGTTTTACACTGGATCTGAAGGAGGAAAGCGATCAATCCCGGCTGGTTGCGGATTTTTACCGGAAAAAACAGTTCGACGGGCTGCTGGTGCATCTGCCGGAAGACCACCTGCCGTTCCGATGCAGTTTCCGGGAAGCTCTGGGGCTGCCTCCGGACCTGCCGGTCGTCTCGGTGCCGGTCCACAATTCCACTTTTTATTCCGATCCGAAAGAAAATCTCGTTTCAGTGAAATACCGGAGCCGGACTATGGCGCACGATATTGTGAAGTATCTGATCGATCCTCAATACCGGCCGCAGGTTTTGCGGTATGGAACCGGTCTCTGTCTGCCGGGGGAAACCTGGGAGGAATGAATTCCGTTCAGCCGTAAAAAACCGAACGGGCATTATTCTGGCCGTTTTTTGCACAAAAGCTGAAAACAAATGCACAAAAACTCATTGTCATATTTGTTTTTTTAAGTTATAATATACGGCGAACGGAATAAAAGGTCAAACTTTCAAATTAAACTAACATGCAGAAAACCGCAGAAGGGAAACAGAACATGAACAAGTTTTCATCTCTCATCTCGCATCATTCATCAGTCAGGCAAAAGCGCGGCTTCACGCTGATCGAGCTCCTGGTCGTCATTGCCATCATCGCGATCCTGGCGGCAATGCTGCTGCCGGCGCTGAACAAGGCCAAGGAAACCGCCAGGGGTATCGCCTGTGTCAGCAAAATCAATTCCGTGATCACCACGCTGCGGAATTACTCCGATGAATATAACTCCTGGCTGGTGCCGGCGATGCCGGGGACTACGACTTACTGGACCATGTTCCTTTATAACAGGAAATACGGGATATTCAACGTCACGAACGGAAACTGGCGCGATTTGTGGAAAAACAAATCCGCCTGGCATTGTCCATCGGAACCCGAACATAAATCCACGCAATCCGGCTATACCGTGGACGGGGCATGGACCGATTACGGGATCAATTCCGCGACCACCGGTTTCCGGCCGGCCACGGGCAGCTGGAAAAAATATCAGTGGATGAAAAGTCCGTCCCGAAGAGCCTGGATGGCGGACACCCGGGGAACCCCGGTCGGTCCGGCCACGTATTTCGGGCTCAACCGGGGTCATCTGACCAATTACGAACAGCTGAAAAACCGTCATCTGAACAGCGCCAATTTCATTTTCCACGACGGCCATTATGAGAAACTGAATATTCTGAAACTGCCGGAGCGTGCCAGCTGGTCAGGTCAGAATCCCGCCATGGAACAGGGGGACAACGCCAGCAGCGAAGTTCCCTATCCTTACTGAAATCCGGACGGGAGACGATCATAATGAAATCCGCAGTTTTTTTCTCAGTCATAGCGTCAATCTCACTGCTGAACGGAGCGGAAACCGTCCGGGACCAGCGTCCCCCGCTGGATAAAAGCGATTTCCGGAAAACCGTGTGGAGCCAGGTGAACCCCTGGTTCCCGTTCAACAAGCAGCCGGTGCATGATCTGGGCGGACCGAATGTCGCCTACCGGCAATTCACCGGGAAGAACATCTGGGGACAGGGTTTCAAACTGCTGGATGAATACGGTCTGGACGCCCTGCAGGTGGAAGTCAATGAGCCCGCGGGCTGGCTGGAAACTTACCGGACCATGCTGAACGAAGCGAAGGCCCTCGGTTCCAAAATCAAACTGGCCCTGTTTTTCGGGTGCTATTCCAAGACCCCGGAAAAGACTCTGGAGAACCTGAAAAAAATTCTCGGAAAAATCCGGGAAGAGCTGAAATCCCATCCCAACGTCCTGCGGGTGGGAAACCGGCCGGTGATCGTGATTTACAACCCGGGCAAATATCAGCCCGAACAATGGAAAATGATTTTCGACGGGCTGGACAAGACGTTCGACGTTCCGTTCGTTTACCTGACCTGCCGGATGGGCAAAGAGGAAAAAATGCGGCGATATCTGCCGGTATTCGATGGCGTTACCAATTACGGCGGCAAGGGATTGAAGAATCAGCAGACCGCGGCTGAAATGCTGGTCCGGCTGATGAAGAAGGAGTTCCCGCAGAAGATCTTCGACGGCGGGGTCCACAGCACCTATACCTGTCATTTCCACATGGGCGGGCTGGAAGTCGATCTGAGCAGCAACTACCGGAAAAGTTTCGATATCTGGCTGAAAACCGAGCCGGATTCGATTCAGATCACCAATCTTTTCGACCATTACGAAAACTCGCTGATTTTCCCGTGCTATGAACGGGAGGATTTCATGCTGCGCTACATGCAGTACCGGATCGCGAAATGGCGCGGCAAACCGTTTCCCGCCATGAAGACCCCCGAACTGGTGGTCACCAACCACATCCAGATCCTGCTGGGACGCCAGAACCTGGACTTCGAGGTCATGGGCTTCCCCATCGAGTCGGATAAAAAAGAAGTCATCATTCAGCTCGATCTCTGCAATACCGCAGGTGAAATCCTTCGCCGGTTCCCGCCGAAAAAACTGGTTCTGGATGAATTCCGCGCGGAACGTTTTTCAGTGCCGTCCGCGAATTACGCCGGGGAACGGGGCGTGGTTCCCAGACTGAACTACACCTGGAACGGGAAAAATTATAAGATGAATTTCAATCCGATGACCGTGATTTCCCCGAGCATCCGCTCTTACCGGATGTACTGGGCGCGGTCGACCCGGAATGCGCTGAAAACGCAGGGTTCGGATTACTGGACCCTGAACGGAAACGGTCCCGGCGGGACCTCCATTCCGGAACACGGGATCTCGGTATTTGCCGGCAAGCGGGTTCCGACCTGGGGCAAGGACAGGCAGAACGGATATCTGCGGCACGGGTTCAAACGCGACGGATTGGAATTTTATTTCACCGGCAACCAGCGCGGATTTCTTTCCAATGAACTGGCGCTGAATACGCCCGCTCCCGGACAGGCGCTCCACTGGTATCACCTCGAAATGGAGAACCGCGACGGGCTGAAATGGCAGAGCCTGCCGATCTGGGAGGCCGACGGTTCGCGGGCTGCGGAAGTTACCGTCCCGATCCTCCTGAATGACGGCAGCATCCGGGATTTCCGGATCGAAGGCGCGCGCGTCCCGTTTTTCCATTATCCCTGCAGCGAAGATCATCAGAAGCTCCTGCTTGACGTGTCCGGATACATGCATAACGGATCCATCAACGGTTCGGGTTACGGCGGAGGCCATCTGGGGTATACCGGATACAATTACTACCACAACGGCGGAGTGTCGGTCAAAAATCCGGAACAGCCTTTCAGCATCTTCAAACGCGACCCGGACGGACGCGGTTTCCTGCGCTTTTCCGGCAAAGACCATGTCACGATCATGGGAAGCACCGCTTTTCCCGGCGCCTCAACGTATGAGCTGAAAGTCCGTCCCGCCGAACTCGGTAAGACCATGGGACTGCTGGGCAGCGGCAACAATCAGATCTCAGTGAAAATCCTTCCGGACGGAACGGTCCAGGCGGCCCGCGGAGCGGAAACCGAAGGGCAGGGCGGCACCGCCCCGAAGAAAAAGTTTGTTTCCCGGATCAAATCGACCACCCGGCTCGAAGCCGGAAAATGGACGCGGATCGCCGTGGTGTATGACTGCCGGAAACTGCAGCTTTACATTGACGGAAAACTTGAAAATGAAGCCGACAGTCCTCCGGTCCGTGCCCATGACTGGATCAATCATCTCCTCGTCGGCGCCTCGAATAAATGGGTCTGGGATCCGATCGAACATTTCAAAGGCGATATTTGCAATATCCGGATCTACGGCCGCAATCTGGCTCCCGAAGAATTTTTGAATGAACAGCCGGCCGCGCGGAAGAAAAATCCGTATGAACGGAAAACAATCACGGAAACCCTGCTGAAAACCGACGTTTCCGAATACAGCGGTCTGTCCGCCGGAAAAGACGGTCTGACTCTGACGAAACCGACGGCCGTGCTGTCCAGAAAACGCTTTGCCGCCGATCCTGATGCGGAATACGTTTTTACGCTCAAAATGAAAAATTTGAGCGGAAAATCCTATCCCGTCTACATCGGAGCCGCCGTAGCGGGTATATCCGCCCGTCAGGTCTATTCCATCCCCGGCACGGAAACCGAACTGCTTCAGGATGTGAAAAAAGGTGATTCGATTATCCGGGTCAAAAATGTATCCGGATGGAAAACGACCGGATTTATGGCATTCAATGCAAACAGCATGGGGACCGATAAACCGAACCGGATGCTGGCAGCCGTCAAAAGCATCGGCGAAGGGACCATCACCTTGAAACAGGGCGCGCCCTGTGCGGCAAAAGCGGGCAGTCTGGTCCGGGAACATTGCGAAGGGCCCACTTACAACTGGACCGGTGCGGTTTTTGCCCAGGCCGGCAAGGAAGTCACTTTCAGCGGACGCCTGAAAGGCATAGCCGAGGGCCAGCCGACCGCGGGCTTTTTCTGGCCCGGCACCCGGCAATTCCAGCTGATCGTCATCCCGATGGGCGCAGTTTCCGCGGAAAAACCGCTGGTTTTCTCTGAAATCAGACTGGAACGGATCATCCGGAAATGAACCGGTTTCGGGAAACAGTTTCCCTGCACAAAACCTCAACTCAGATTTGCACAAAACGACATTGACACAGCGGAAAAAAGATTTATATTATTGCCGAGACAACAAAAACATTCAAGATATTGAAACTGAAAGGGAGAAAATTCATCATGGACCCTGTTACGATCACCTGGAATACCGGGAAAAAGACCGGGAAGATCCGCAAACTCAACGGCGGCAATCTGGCGCCCAACATTCACGGTGAAATGGCCGGCAGCAACATCCGGAAATCCTTCCGCGAACTCAATCTCGCATTCGCCCGTCTGCACGATGCTCCGCTTACCAACCCCGGCTGCCGCCTGGTTGACATCAGCCATATTTTCCCGCTCTTCCATCTTGACGAGAACGATCCCCGCAACTACGATTTCAGCTATACCGACGACTATATCCGGAACTGTATCGAAGATGCGGATACGCCGATCTTCTACCGCCTCGGCGAATCCATCGACCATTCGATCAAAAAATACAAGATCAACCCGCCGTCCGATGTGAAGAAATGGATCAACATCTGCTCGAACATCATCCGTCACTACACGGAAGGATTGTGGAACGGGTTCAAATACAAGATCGAATACTGGGAGATCTGGAACGAGCCGGAATGCGGCGGCAACAAAAAGCTGGATCCCAATGCGAAAAACCTGATGTGGCTGGGCACGGTCGACGAATACAACGCCTTCTATGTGAAGGTCGCCAAAGAGCTGAAGAAACGGTTCCCGCACCTGAAGATCGGGGGACCGGCGCATTGCGGATTCAACAGTCAGCCGGACATCACCGAAAACTTCATCAGAAACTGCGCGAAAAATAAGGCTCCGCTGGATTTCTACAGCTACCACTGCTACGCCGCCGATCCCTACGGCTGGATCCAGGAAACTCCTGCAATGGTCCGCGAACTGCTCGACAAATACGGTTATCCCAAGGCCGAGATCCATCTGAACGAATGGCATTATTTCCCCGGCGACTGGCACCGTCTCCGCAATGATTCCGATTACAAACTCCACATGTATGAACAGGAAATGAAGGGATTGGACAGTGCCGCATTCCTGACCACGGTCATGATCCTCTGGCAGGATACGCCGCTGACTTACGGCGCGTATTACACCTGCGTCGGCGGCGGCTTCGGCTGCTACCGCACCGGCACCACTGCCGTCACGCCGTCCTGGTACGGACTGAAAGCCTACGGCGACATCGTCCGTTATCCCGTTCGCCTCGAAGCCGTCAGTCCGAAGAAAGAAGTTTCAGTACTCGCCGGCCAGGATAAAGCAGGAAACAAGGAAATGCTGATCTCCGCGTTCAAGACCGGCAAGATGGATTACGTGATCAAGACGGATATCGCGCTGACGCCGGAAAAATGCGAAGTGAGAATGCTGGACAGCGATCATCCGTTGTGTCTGCTCGAAAACGTGGTCATCAAGGGCAAAACCATCCGGTTCAGTTCGTCTTCCAATTCCGCCTGCGTGCTGGTGAAGATCAAAAAGTAAAAAAACCTTAAATCAAAAAAACGGTCTGCCGCCTTTATCCCGCGCGCAGACCGTTTTTTTTATTCGCGACAGCTTATTTCAGCTTCAGGCCGTCCTTGAAAGCGGTGCCGGCGACCGCACCCAGTTTCAGGTATTTGTGATGAACCGGATCGAACGTGACCGGCTGGAGTTTTTCCACGGAGATCTTGCCGTTTTCATCCAGGATCCGTTCGTCGGCGCTGATGTTGAGGATCTCCCCGACCGTGCAGCCGTTTTCGGCATCGTAGCTGATCAGACGGCATTCGAGGGTCATGGGCAGTTCTTCGATGACCGGAGCATCGGCGAATTCGCCTTTGCGGGCGTGCAGTCCGGCTTTGCCGAGCTTGTCCGGTTCCTGATTGCCGGACACCAGTCCCAGATAATCGCATTCCGCAATATGCGCCGCATCGGCCACGCTGACCGTGAAATATTTGCGGAACTGGAGGTTTTTCGCGGTCTTATGACTGGGATCGATGCAGACTCCGATCTGGTTGGTGTCGTGAATGCCGCCCCAGGCGGCGTTCATCGCATCGGGTTTGCCGTTTTCATCGTAAGTGCCGATGATCAGCACGGGCATCGGATAAAGCCAGGTCTGGACGCCGAAATTTTTGCGCATGTTCATATCCTCCTATTTCAAATTGATCCATTGTCCGTCGCAAGCCGCGCTGCGGCAGATGGCAAAACAGGCTTTGTGGGAATTGACCGCTGAGGCGACGTTGTGCTCGGAATCGCGGCCTTCCTTCAGACAGTTCACGAAATGTTCCACGATCGCGGGGAACGGATGGCTGTAAACGTCGCCGCTCTTTTTCACGCCGGTGTCCACCGTGAAAAATTCCTTCTGCTCCCGGAACCGGCGCAGATAGAAACGGTCGTTGAGGATCGTGCCGTCCTCGCCGATGATGTGAATGTTTGCGGTGTAGGGAGTGAACCCGGTCAGCGAGCAGGAAAACACCCCTTTGGCGCCGTTGTCGAACCGGACTTGAGCAGTCTCCGCCGGAGGATAGTCATACCAGTCGCCGATCCGGATGGCATCGCCGCGGACCGCCGTGATTTTCGAGCCGAGCAGGAAACACGCCAGATCGACCGAGTGACAGCCTCCGAGCACAAAAGCGCCGCCGGTGCGTTTGCCTTCGCGCATCCACGAGCCGCGCTCCCGCCCGAACCAGTAATCCACATTGGTCAGGAAAACTTTGCCCAGTTCGCCTTCCGCGATCAGCCGTTTCTGCATTTGGCTGAGCGGATTGAAACGCAGCACCATACCCATCACGGTTTTGGTGTGATACTCCGTCAATGCCGCGGTCAGACGGTCCAGCTGTTCTTCGGAAACGGCCGCGGGTTTTTCCAGAAAAATCTGTTTGCCGGCTTTGGCGGCGAGGACCGCTTCTTCCGCATGCAGATCGTTGGGTGTGCAGATCGATACGATATCGACCCGGCTGTCGTTAAGCAGGTCTTCGAAACGCGGATAAACCGTAATGCCGTCGAGCCCGAATTCGGCGATTTTCGCCTGGACGCTTTCACTGCGGCGGCTGCCGAGTCCGATCAGTTCGCAATCGGGATTTTTGAGATAAGCGTTGATATGGCCGCTGGCGACCCAGCCGCAGCCCCATAATGCGCATCCGAATTTTCCGTTGTGCATAAGTCATCCTTTCTGCTGGTTTCGGCACAATATAACCCGGGATTTCCCTTTTTGCAACTTCGATGTCCGGATTTCCTCCGTCCGTCATTGGAATGAATTGGAATGACTTTATTGTCAAATCAAGTATCAAAACAGTTGATTTTTCCGGTATTTTCGGTATATTTGACTGTATATTCGGAAAAAGGATGGAGCCATGCCCCGGAAAACCTATCATGTCTATACGCTGATGGAAGACGACCTGCGCCGCCAGATCGTGGCCGGTCTGCTGCCGGAAAGCAAGCCGATCTGGTCCGAAAGCGTGCTGATGGCCAAATACGGGATCGGCCGGAATGCGGTCCGTGCCGCGATCGGCAATCTCGAAGCCGAAGGTCTGCTGAAACGGGTCCATGGCAGCGGCACGTATGTGGTGCCGCGTTTCCAGCGTAAACATCCACGTTCCGGCCGCCGGAAAAGCAAGACCATCCTCTATCTTTCCTTCCCGCCTTTTTCCGAAAAGACTTTTCAGCTCAATACCGAGACCTATTTCCAGAATCTGACCTTTCTGCTGCGGCAGGACGGTTATGATTTCCAGATGGCACATGTCGGATTGGACGGCCAGGCGCCGGAGATCCTGCGGCAAGGCAAGGTGGACGGCATTCTTTTCGAGGGAGAAGTTCCGAAGGCATTTTATGAACGGCATATCCGGCCGTATCCATGTGCAGGGATCGATTTTATCGATCCGGAATTCCACTGCAGCTGGATCGAATCCGGCAAATTCGCCGCCGGGGAAAGTGCGGTGAAATATCTGGTCCGGCAGGGACATCGCCGGATCGCTTTCCTTACCGATGAATGCCGCACCTGGCCGGCGATGGAATTCCTGAAAGGATACCGTTCGGCCATGCTCGAATCCGGACTGGAGATCCGTCCCGAATGGGAGATCTGCTGGATGCGGCAGGCCACTGACGGCGAATTGGATAACGAATCTCCTCTGATGCCCCGCGATTTTCTGGATTATCTCAAGCCGGTGTTTGCTTCGTCCGGACGTCCGACTGCGATCATCTGCTTCGACAACTGGCGTGCAGTCAGCACGGCGGAAGCACTGAACCGGCTGGGACTGAAGATCCCGGATGACGTCAGCATTATCGGGAATTACACCCGGGAAAAGCATCAGAATTCCGACAAATATCATTTCACCTGTTTTCATATTCGCATGAAGGAATCGTATCTGGAAGGCTGCCGGCTGCTGCTGGAACAGATCCGCTCTCCGCATGTGGTCCATGAGAAAACCATCCGTCTGAATCCGGTATTTACTCCCGGACTAACCATGAAAAATATGCAACCAAAAGAAAGGAAAACCAGATGAAAAAGAAAACTGCCGCCAACTCGTATTTCATATCTCATATTTCATGTTTGAAGTGTAAAATGCATCGGCTTTTTACGCTGATAGAGCTCCTCGTGGTGATCGCGATCATCGCCATTCTTGCAGCCTTGCTGTTGCCGGCGTTGCGCAAGGCGGTGGAATCGGCCAGATCGACGGAATGCCTGAGCATGCGCAAACAGCTGTTTCTGGTTCTGAACGGTTACAGCAATGACAATGCGGAATATATCATAACGAATTACAGCAAGAAGCGGTATCCGACCGACGGATATATCCAGTATTGGGCAGGATATCTGGGATATCTGGGATACTTCGGCGGGGTGCCGTCCGGAACCACCAATGTCATTAAGTTCAATAAAGGGGCGAAACGGTATCTGCTCTGCGTTTCCGCGGAAAGCAAAAAAGCCTATTACACCAGCTGGAACGTCAGCTGGGGATGCGGACTGAATTTGTGCATAGAAGGGAAAAAGACCTACATCGAAAAAGGACGAAATATCGCCTACAGCGGTCTGCCATACGTCTTCGAAGGAAAAAACTGGTCCATGACCTTCAATGACAAAACGCAAATGACTTTCCCGCATGATAACAAGGCGAATTATCTGTTTGTGGACGGACATGCGGGAAAAGCCAGATATCCGCGGGCCAAAAAAGTTTCCTGGGAAGGCTGGTACTGGGGTGACGAAAAGGGCTGGTATTAACCAACGGAAAAAAAGATAAGGAGTTGAAACATGTCCCGAATCAATTTATCGGCAAGCATTATTTTCTGCGCATGGGGGTTCGTTCTGACCGCGGCAGGTGATCTGCCGAAAATCAATCCGTGGTGTTACGACCAAACCGCCGCAGGATATCTGGATACTCATTCCCGCAGTCTGCGGTTCAATCAGGTCAAATTCAAAAACGATAAAAATTACCTGGTCACAGAGATTTTCCCTGCGTATTTCACCTGCGGGGCATGGAATGTCCATTCCGTTCCCCATCAGAACGACGGGCAGGACCATGTCCCTGCCGGATTTAACAGCTTGAAGTCGATAACCCTCAAGAATCCGGTCATGGAATTTGCTCTGGAAAATGAACATTTCGAACTGCAGCGGCGTTATTCCCTGCTGCCCGGCACCAATATTTTCAAATTCGAACTTACCTGGAAATCAAAACAGAAAAATTATATCGATTCACTGACTCTGTTTTACAAACCGGCTAAATCCTATGTTCTCAGATCGCAAGACAACGGCACGGCAATTTATACTGATCAAAGCGGGAAAAAGGGTTTCGCGGTCTTTGCCGATCAGTCTCATTACGAAAAGCAGAAATACGGCGCTGCCATGGGAAAGAACAAAATCAGTCTGCCCGCTTACAATAAAGTTCTGATCCCCGAAGGCGAAACCATTCGTCTGACCGCATATTTGGTCCTGTTCAGAGACGCCGATCCAAAAGAAA
>SUWI01000019.1 GCA_015061565.1 Lentisphaerota bacterium | reverse complement strand
TGTGTGCGCCCGGCAGGGCGCACGGCTAACGGGTGAAAGTCCCGAGACGACCCGACAGGGGGAACGTCCCAGCGACCGGCAAGGGTGTCCATCGCGAGGTGGAATCTGAAGGAAGCCGTAGCAAAACACTGGTCTGACGAACAGGAAGTCGATAAGAGGCAGGGCACGAGGATGAGCGGGCACAAATACGCAAAGTCCGAAACCTGTACGGAATCGTGTCAAGTATATCGACCGGACATAAGTGTGAAAGTCGTGCGCATTACCCGGGGAGGTCTGCGTCCACCGAAAGGAGACGTCATGGAGACATGACGCATCGGACAGCAGAAGTCAGCAGAGGTCATAGTAACATGTTCAACTCATGTGAAGGACCGAATCAAGCAAGAAGCAAAGGAGCTGAATCTTCGATGAAAGCGAAAGAAGCAGGAAATCGGACTGAGATGTCCGAATCCCTCCGGAAGGAACGGGCGCGGAACGCCCAAGGTACCGGAAGGGACGCATCTGCTCTCACGGCAGGGACAGGGACTCCCGAGCGCTGGGTTCATCTGCTCGAAAGAGTAGTTGAGCGGTCGAACATGCAGCAGGCCTACAAACGGGTAGTCGCAAATCATGGAAGCGCCGGAGTTGACGGCATGAGCGTCCATGAATTGAAGGCTTATCTCCGTGAGAATTGGCTGCAAATCAAAGAAAAGCTGCTGAAAGGGACCTACGTGCCGAGTCCGGTGCGTGGAGTGCAGATACCGAAACCGAATGGCGGCGTGCGTCAATTGGGCATACCGACAGCGGTGGACCGTCTGATTCAGCAGGCGATACATCAGGTACTGAGTCCCCTGTATGAACCGATCTTTTCAAAACACAGTTACGGATTCCGTCCCTGCCGCAGTGCCCATGAGGCAGTGCAGACCGCCCGCATGTATGTGGCGGCCGGCAGACGGTGGGCAGTCGATATGGACTTGGAAAAGTTCTTCGACAAAGTGAATCATGACATACTGATGTCGAGGCTTGCCCGCCGCATAGACGACAAGCCGCTTTTGAAGCTGATCCGATTATATTTACAGGCGGGAATCATGCAGAACGGTGTAGTGACAGTCCGGGAGATGGGGACGCCGCAGGGCGGACCGCTGTCGCCACTGCTGTCCAACATTCTGCTTGACGAACTGGACAAGGAACTTGAAAAACGCGGGCATAAATTCTGCCGTTACGCAGATGACTGCAACATTTACGTGAAGTCGAAACGTGCGGGAGAACGAGTGCTGGCAAGTATTCGCAAATACTTATGGGACAAGCTGAAACTTACCGTGAGCGAAACGAAGAGCAAAGTGGATCGCCCTTGGAAATGCAAGTTTCTGGGGTACAGCATGACACTGGAAAAGAATCCCCGTCTGCGGATCGCCCCGGAAAGTTACCGGAAATTCCGGAAAAGCCTGAAAGAAGTATTCCGTCGCGGACGCGGTCGTAGAATCACCGACACAATCGAGGAACTGAATCCGAAATTGCGAGGGTGGTTCAATTACTTCCAATACGCCGAAAACAAAGGAATGATGGAAGAAACGGACGGGTGGCTTCGGACGAGATTTCGTTGTATCATTTGGCGGCAATGGAAGAACCGACACAGACGGCGGGTCGAACTCATGAATCGGGGCATAGATCCGGAGCGGGCAAAAGTCAGCGCGGATAACGGTTTTGGTCCATGGTACAACGCCAGCACCAGCCACATGAAACAGGCGTTTCCCAAAAGATTCTTTGATGTTCTCGGACTGATTTCTCTTTTCGATATGAAGATGAATCGGCAATTCAAACTTGAAACCGCCGTGTACGGAACCGTACGCACGGTGGTGTGAGAGGACGGGACTGGCGAGGTTATCCCTCAAAAGTCCCTCCTACTCGATACCAGGTCATTGCCTCCGGCCGGCAGCTGCGGAATTTTCTGCGAAAAGATATCCGAAATGCATTTGCACTTTTCAGCGTATATAGTATATTACGAATGGTTTTTGAGTTTTTAGGTTTTGAGGAACTTGATGCAATACTACAGCCTGTATTCGACCATAGCCGCCGTTGCGCTGGTCATCAATCTGATCATCAACTGGGACCATCTGGCAGGCTGGAGGAACCCCGTCCCGCTCCCGGGTGCGAAGGAATGCAGCCGCTTTCTGATCTGCCTGACGTTTTTTTTCGTGTCGGATGTCCTGTGGGGGATATTTGCGCGATTCAATCTTTCGGCTCTTATCTTCGCCGACACGACATTTTTCTTTCTGATGATAGCATTGTCCATCTATACCTGGACGCGGTATTTGATCGTCTATCTCGAACTGGACGGCTGGCTGCGGGGAAGCCTGCAGTGGTGCGGGATCGGGCTGCTGGCGCTGATTACTGCCGGGCTGACTGTGAACTGCTTCACCGGCATCTTCTTCACCATCAACGCCGAGGGCGTGTATGTGTCCGGTCCGCTGCGCCATCTGGTGTATGGTCTGCTGATCGCATTCAACATGTTCGGCTCGGCGGTGACGCTCGTAAAGCTGCTGAGCACGGAGGGCGTGATGCGGCGGCGCAACAAGATGGCATTTATCTTCGGAGTCACGATGACGGTGGCGATCGTGCTGCAGTTCAGCGATGCCTTCCTTCCGCTGTATTCGCTCGGCAGCCTGATCGGCTGCGCCTTCCTGCATGTGTTCGTCTTCGAGGACGAACGCGACGAATTCCGCCGGAAGGAGCTGACTGCGCAAGGCCAGCTCGAAGCCGAACGGGTTTCATCGCAGGCCAAGAGCCTGTTCTTCTCGACCGTGTCGCACGACATCCGCACGCCGCTCAACGCCATTTCCGGGTTCTCGGAACTGCTCAAGCTGGGGATCGAAGACGAGGAAGAGCGGGCCCGCTGCATTTCGTCCATCTACTCGAGCAGCAAGGTGCTCTCGCGTCTGGTGAACGATATCCTCGACCTGTCGAAACTGGAGAGCGGCAAGCTGGAGATCATCGAGGAGCCGACCGATATTCCGGCGCTCGCCCGCGAAGTCATCGCCGCCTGCGAGATCGCCAGGATGGACAAGCATCTGGCCCTCCAGCAGGAGATCGACGAAATACCGTGGGTGAACGTCGATCCGCAGCGTGTCCGCCAGATCCTCTTCAATCTGCTGTCGAACGCCTACAAATATACGGACCGCGGCACGATCACGGTCAGCATCCGCTGGCATGAAGGCACGCTGACGCTGTCGGTCGCGGACACGGGCAACGGCATCGCGAAAGAGGACATCGGACGCATCCTCCAGCCGTTCGTCCAGCTGGCCGACCGGAACCATCGTAAGGGGACGGGGCTCGGCCTGCCCATTTGTCAGAAACTCGCCAATCTCATGGGCGGAGAGCTGACCGTTGCCTCCGAAGTCGGCAAGGGCTCGACCTTTACGGTCACGCTTCATAATGTCCGGACCGTTGCTCCGACGGCCAACCGTTCCGGGCAACTCGATCTTCCGAAGCTTTCGGATCATTCCCAATGCCGTGTCCTTGTGGTGGACGACTCGGCGGTCAACCGCGCGGTGCTCAAGGCCATGCTGGCGAAGATCGAGGTGAAAAATGTCACGCTGGCCGAGAACGGCCGCGAGGCTCTGGAGATACTGAAACACGACCCGGACTTCACCATGGTGTTTACTGATCTCTGGATGCCGGAAATGGACGGCCGCGGGCTGGTGCAGGCCATCCGTGCCGACGCGAAACTCTCGCACCTGCCGGTGTATCTCGTCACCGCCGACGTCGAGGTGCGCGGCCAGACCGAATCGGACGGTTTCACCGACATTCTTCTCAAGCCGATCAAATTGGAAAACCTCCGCTCGCTCTTCGCATGAATGGCGTCGGCCGGAGCGGGAACGGTCAGATGACCAACGGCAGTTTCAGCGAGTGAACTGCCGGAAAACCGCGAGGTATTCTTCGCTGTAAAGGTTGGTTTTGTTGAAAAACACGGCGCCGGGAAGTCCCGCGGCACGCACCAGTTCCAACCGCTGCGCCGCGCCGGACGGCGGGATCTCCCCCATGCTGCTGGAAATGCCGATCCCGGACCAGAGCCGGTCCCGGTGTTCCGCCGTCAGCCGCAGATGGTCGTCAAGGACGCTCCGGAAGAGCTCCGGATCGGTATGGTAATTCATGGTATAGATCCCGTCGAGCAGTCCTTCGTCGTTCCACGCCACCCAATCCTGTCCCTCGAGCACGGCGGGCCCCAGACCCCAGACCGGCGGGGCGGTGATGTCCCGGCTGTTCAGGTAATTGGCTCTCGCGGCCATGGTGAGCTTGAGCCCGTGCCGGGCGGTCAGTTCGCGCATGGCGCATACCGTCTTCCGGACATTGTCATTGCGGAACGCGAGCAGTTTGTACTGGACGGCGGGATCGCGGAGCATGTCCCGGGTCGGAACGGCGCAGTTGAAGTAACGCCGGCAGAGAGCCTGGCAGGCGTCGCATTGACAGGGATAGTCCATCATCAGCAGCGCGTTGTCGTTGCGGATGAAATCCAGATGGATGGCTTGGATGCGACCGGCGAACCGTTCGGCCAGCGCCCCGGCGGAGGCGAGAAACGCCGTGCGGTTGTGCGGATGGTTTCCGCAGATGCCGGAGAGCCGGATGCCGAAACGGTTTTCCATTTCCTGCAGGTCCTTTTCGGGCAGGGTGCGGCGGACGGGATCACTGATCCCCCAGGCAGGAGAAATACGGGCCTCGACGGTCATGCCGGCCTGTTCTGCGGCCCGGCAGTAGTCATCCAGGGAAATCACTTCCGGCATGTAGATGATGCTGGCGGAGATCCCGGCGCCGGCCATGGTATCGAGATGCCGGGCCATTTCGTCATAAGGCTTCGCGCGGTTCTTCACATACCGGCAGTGGTCCCAGATTTTCAGCTGAAACGACATGATGCGCCCTTGGGTTCGGAATGACGAAACGTATCAAGTCCGGCGGAGGAATTCAGCCCTGGCTGGAGAAAGCCGCCAGTGCGGCTTCTTCGGTATCATAGATCTCGAAGATCCGGCAGACTTTAGTGATTTCGAAAACGATCCTCGGTCCGGCCTGGAGACAGCAGAGTTTGACGGATCCCTGGTTGGAGTTCTGAAACTGCAGGATCGACACCAGGGCGCCGAGTCCGGAAGAATCGATATGTTCCATCTTCTGCAAATTGAACAGAATGCATTTGCGGTCTTTCATGTGTTCGAGCATCGCGTCCTTGAATTCTTTCGAACAGGAAGCCACCAAACGGCCGGAAAGCGAAACTTTCAGAACATTTCCAACATCTTCAAAAAGATAATCCATAGTGATTTAACACAGTTTAAGGGTTGCACCGTTTCTTCAAAAAAAGCAGAACGGCGTTGTAACAACACAGCTGACATTTCGACGCGATGGTTCAAAACTGTCCCTTCGAGTTAAATAATATAGCATAAATTGATCAGAAATCAAGGCCGGAAAGCGAATATTCCTGCCGGAAAAAGAAAAAAAGCATAGCGC
Source organism: Lentisphaerota bacterium (assembly GCA_015061565.1). Classification (GTDB taxonomy): domain Bacteria; phylum Verrucomicrobiota; class Lentisphaeria; order Victivallales; family UBA1829; genus SIG94. The sequence continues at coordinate 29,821 of SUWI01000019.1, read as the reverse complement.
CGGCGGCGGGCTGCGCGGACATCCGGCGACGTGAAACGCAAAAAGGTATTTTGCCTGACAAAATGCAAACCTCTGCTTGAAAAACCTCGAAACGGCTATATATTGTTTTATTAAAACTAAAACTTTTAAGAAGAAGTCAAAAAACCAATGACAACCAAGACGGACAGTACGAAAATCCTGGTGATCGACGATGAACGGCTCATCAGGCTGACGCTGAATGCGAAACTGAAACAGATCGGTTACACGGCAGTCTGCGTGGCATCCATATCTGAAGCGGTGGTCCTGCTGAATGACGGCGGCCACAAACAGTTCACTGCGATCATCACGGACATCATGATGGCGGACATGGACGGATTTGTCTTCCGGGACATTGTCCGCGGGATGGATGAAAGTCTGCCGATCTTCTTTATGACCGCGCTGGATCCTGAAGAAGGCAGCGGTTTTCTCAAGCGGATCATGGAGGACAGCTACAGTTTCTATCTGCCGAAATCGATCAAGCCGGATCTGCTGCTCCGGCGGGTGCAGTGGATCGTCGATTCCAGACGGTTTGAAGAGTTCATCAAGGCGAAAGAAAATGAACTGATGGAATCCCTGACCCTGGCTGCGAATCTGCAGCGTAACATGCTGCCGGCGCGGGTCCGGATCACGGATACTTATTTTTACACCAGCTGGTGGAAACCCAAAGACGTGGTTTCGGGAGACCTGCTGGAAGCGTTTTCGATGCCTAACGGAGACCAGCTGTATGTGCTGGGTGACATCCAGGGACACGGCACCAGTGCGGCCCTGTCGATGATGGCAGTGCAGAGTTTCCTCAAACAGCTGCCGACCATCGATAACTTTGCCAATGCCACACCGGCGGTGATCGCCAATCAGATCCATCATTTCTTCACCAACAGCCTGGGCACACTCTCCTATATGGCAGTCCTCATCTGCATCCATCGTCCGAAGGAAAGGGTCGTTGACTGGATCAGCTGCGGCGCACCGGATCTGCATGTGGTCGATCCCAAGGACCTTTCGCAGTGCGACGTCAACCCTGAAAACCGGGGCGGTCTGCCCATCGGACTGATGCCGGACACCACATATACCGATAAGGATGTGGTGAGGACCCAGTTGTCCGAAACCGCGGTTTGTGTGGCCTTTACGGACGGTGTCCTCGATATTTACAAAGACAAGGACGGACACGAAAAACTGTCCGATTCGCTGCGTGCGGAACTTCAGCAGCAGGTGCTGTCGGAAGCCCGCCTGAAAAAAACCATCATCGCCGCCCCGTATAAGTTCCAGCTGGCCTGTGAAGCTTACGGCTACAGCGTTTTTGCCGATGATGTGACCGAACTGATTTTCGGCGCGCCGCTTTCGACTCCGGATATTCTGGTCAAATCGATCCAGATGAACCTGGCGGACATTGATAAAACCGCCCAGGAGATCGGGAAATGGTGTTCCGGGCAGGGCTGGGATCCGGCGGTCTGCACCAAGGTGGAGCTGGTCTTCGAAGAAAAAATGATGAATCTGTATGATCATGCCTATGACGAGCATGTCCGCGCAGGAGAGCAGGCTTGTTTCAAACTGCAGAAAAAAGCAGACTGCGTGGAGCTGTCATTCTGGGATTTCGGGACCCAGGAACCCAGCATTTTTGTGACGGCGGGCAACTCGGAATTGGAACTGGAGCTCAGAAACCGTCATTTCAGCGACCGTGGCCGCGGCAGGCTCATGGTGAGGGAAATGTGCAATGGCATAGAACGCAACCGGTTCGGAAACCTCAATGAGACCATATATCGCATCGCGGTGGAAGACTGAACATAATATAATATGAACAGGAGATTCAAATGAAACAATGCTGCAAAGCGTATCTGACGGAACAGTTTGGCGATGAGGATGTGATCAACGAGATCTACTCGGAATATGCCAAATCGATGCAGGAAAAGATCCCGGAGCTGGAAGCCGCGCTGACGGCCGAAAACTGGGCCGTGCTGGACACCCTGGCACATGCCGTCAAAGGCAACGCGCTGGCTACCGGCGACAATGATTCGGCCAACGCCGCCATCGCGCTCAGGATCGCGGCCAAAATGTCGAATAAGGATGAAGCTCATACTCATTTCGAAGAACTGAAAAAGTTCGCCGCTGAAATCTGACGGACCGGAACGTTTCCCCCGTTCTTTTTCTGCCGCAGGAACATCCATCCGGCAGAGATGGATGGTTTATTATCGGGAGATGATCCCGCGTATCATGCCTTTTCGCCGTCGGTTTCCGGCTGGCGGGGAGCGTATTTCATCAGCAGTTCCTTGAGTTTATCCAGCGTGATCGGTTTGATGAGCATATCATCGAAACCGATCTGCCGGTAATCTCCCTGCATCTCCACGTCGGCGGTAATGACATAGACGGGCACCTGTGCGAACTTGGGCGATCTGCGGATCTCATGCACCAGCGTTCCGCCGTCCATGACCGGCATGGACATGTCGGTCAGCACGAGGTCCACATTCCCGAAGTTATTCATGATTTCCAGCGCTTCCTTGCCGTTTTCGGCCGTCAGTACATGATGAATGCCGAGGCGGCACAGCATCGTCTGCAGGACCCGCTGGTTGAGTTTCTGGTCATCCACGATCAGAATATCCTTGTTCTTGATGCTCTCATCCAGCTGTATTCTGTTTTTGGAAGCATTGCGGTCCGCATGATATGCCTCCGATTCCATCTCCGAGAAAACTTCCACATTGGGAATGCGGAGCGTGAAAGTGGATCCTTTGCCCACCGTGGATTCCAATTCCAGTTTTCCTTTCATCTGGACCGAAAGCTGCTTGCAGATGGCCAGGCCGAGTCCGGTGCCTTTGGAGCTGTCATGTTCCTGCAGCTGAACGTATGGAGACATCAGTTTCCGGATGTTCTCTTCGGAAATTCCGCGGCCGGTGTCGGACACGGAGAGTGCAAAGTCGCCGTCCCGATAGGTGGCGCGGATCGTGATGGATCCCCGGTCCGTGAATTTCACGGCATTGCCGATGAGGTTGAAAAGAATCTGGCGGATCCGCTGCGGGTCCAGTTTCAGGTACGGCATTTTCTCGACTTCCGTGTAAAGCATGAGGGAACTCCGGCTGGTCGCCACTTCGAAGGAATTGGCCACTTTGCTGACCAGCGATGCGATGTCCGTCGGCACCGGATGCAGTTCCATCTTGCCCGATTCCAGCTTGGAAAGATCCAGCACGTCATTGATCAGTTCCAGCAGGGTCTGGCCGCTGGTGATGATCGCATCCAGCGCCCGTTCCTTTTCATCCGGGTCGTCTATGCCGAGCTGCAGCATTTCGGAAAAGCCGATAATGGAATTCAGCGGTGTGCGGATATCATGGCTTACGGTGGAGAAGAAATAGCTCCTTGCCTTCTCCGCCTTGATCGATTTGTCGCGTTCCTTCCTCAACTCGGCATTGATCCTGGCATTTTCTTCCGCCTGCATTTCGATCATGCGCTCGTGCTGGTAGCGGCGGAAGAAAACGAAACCGCAGATGGACAGCACCAGGGCGGTCAGACTGAACACGCCGAAGACCAGGATATGGAAAAGCTCATCTCTTAATTTCTGATGCTGTTCCATTGCGTGTTTGCTGGCTTTGTCCAGACCGCTGGAAAGATAGTGATAGATCTCGGCCTTGGTTTTGATATAATTCTCATCCCACAGGAGTTTTTCCGCCCGTTCGTGACGTTCATCGACCGTCAGCTTCTGTTCCTCGGGCGTCAGCGGATAATCCCGGACCTCCCAGTGGAGGGTTTCATTCTTGCTTTTCAGGGCGATCAGGTGCATGGCATGGTACTCGGTGTGCATCAGGCTGCGCGAGGCTCTCATCGCATTCGTGAGCGAATCCTTCAGCTCCTGGTCGATATGCATGTCCCTGACCATTTCCAATGCCTGGTCGCGGTGCCGGATCTTCAGCGCTTCGTCAAAATAACTTTCGATGTATTCCGGCTTCATGGTCACCACATAGCGCCGGACCGCCTCCGTCAGCAGATCGGTCCCCTGCCGGAACAAGTCGTTGGCGACATGATAACCGAAATGGTTGCTGTAGTTCTCGCTCTGACTATTGGTGATCGCCCGGATCTTGAATGCAGTAAAGACGATCATGACTAAGGACAAGGTCAGGATGCAATAAAGGAATATCTGGATTTTGATATTGTTGGATCTGAAAAAGTGATTGATCATCAGCTGTATGTAAAAGAACGATCAACGTCCCGAAAAACGTTTTTTTAATGCTTTTCAAAAGAGGTCAAGTGTTCTCATCTCCTGAGTTGGACCATTTTTTACTGAGTTTTTTGCTGCTAATGTTTAATATACACCTCTTTTCCTGAATTGCAAATGTCAGAACTGGAACTTCTGTAAAGAAGTATTATTTTTTAAGACGTCAGTCTGTGTAATCCTATACGGCTGATGTCATAAGCCGGTCTGCAAAAGACGGGTTTTTTTTGAATTCGGATTGGATTTTTCGGAAAAACGGCTTATATTATTGATGAGGTGTCAGCAGGCAGCCGCCGGTTCTTCGAACTGGAGGAAAGTCCGGACTCCGCAGAGCAGGGAGTCCCCATTCAATGGGGATGCCGGGGACCATACGCCCCGGAAAGGAAAGTGCAGCAGAAAACAAACCGCCGGATGAAAATCCGGTAAGGGTGAAAAGGCGGGGCAAGAGCCCGCCGGGAGCCGGAGTGATCCGCTCCGTCTTTGCAAACCCCTCCCGGAGCAAGACCAAATAGGGGATGAGCTGCTGCTCGCAGCGTCTGAATCCCGGGTACTGGTCGCATAGACAGATGGTTGCCGCTCTTGAAAAAGAGAACAGAATCCGGCTTATCGCTGGCACCTCGTTTTTCCGGAAACGGGCAGAAAGGAAGAGTCAACCGAACACGGAGCCGTAAACATGAAAAAAGATATGTTTGTAACAGCTGGATTGTGCCTTATCAAAGACAAGATCGCCCAATCGGCGGAAGAGGCCGCGGAGAAACCTGCGAAAGCGGACGAATCTCTCCCCGATCGTCCGGTGTCCGTTTTCGAAGGTCTCCAGCCGGAAACCGCCAAAGCTTTGCGGTCGCGCTGGCAGGAATACGAACATTTCCGCCAGGATCTGAATATCCGGCTGCATGAACTTGCGGTCCGGATCGCGAACCGGTGTGCCGAGACGGAAAAGATTTCCGCCGACCTGCAGAAAATGAAAGAGGAAACCGCCAAACTCCTGGAACGTCTGGAAAAACAGCCGGAACTGGATGAATATGATCCCGATTTTCAGAGCCGCCTTTCCGATCATTACCGTCAGCTGGAACATCTGCGGATCGATCTCACCGACATTCAACTGCCGACGGCTGAAAAAACGGCGGCGGATCAGTCCGCCAAAAACCTTTTTGCGGAATTGGATTCGGTCACTTTCGGACAACTGTTCCGGCTCGGAGCCGCTTTCATGCTGCCGCTGATCCTGGCGGTCCTGTTCAGCGGTCTGCTGCTGATCGTGACCATCTTCCTGACCTTTCGGGTGAATCTGTGAAGAACTGGCAGTCGAACCGTTGGCAGGTCGATTCCCCGGAAAGCTGGACGGACCGCCGGAATGCTTCCTCATACCTGCAGACCGAGTATCTGCGCCGGAAAAACCGTCTTCAGAATCTGAGCAGCGTCGGCAGAAACGGCAGACTGGTCCTTTACGGACTGACCGGGATTCTGTTTCTCATCGGGCTGTTCTTTGTGTTTTTCTGACCCGGATCTGCGGACTGTTTCATCACGTCTTCCCAGCTCCGGGCCACGGTCGCGGAAAATTCCAGCCAGAAACGCGCTTTACGGGTATCGTGATAGCGTTCATTTTCCACCAGGAACAGCCAGCATAGCATGAAATCACGGTCGCACAGATCCTGCCGGGTCAAAGCGTTTTTCCCCTTCAGGCGGATACTGCGGAGATATTCCCCCAAAGCCAGCGGCACCGGAAACATCATTCTTTTTCCGATCCGGCTCAATTCCTTCAGATCGATATCCGCAGGAACTTTCCACGTATGGGTATCGGCGCCGGCATCCGCCAGGATACGGTCGATATTCCGGTGCAGCGGCTGTTTCAGTGATTCCGCGATCTCCAGGGCGGCGTTCCGCGCGTCCGAATCCATGGATTCCCTCATCAGTTCCCCGGCCGCATGGATCCCGACGGGAACCGCCAGCAGCGCCGACTGGGACATGTCGCCTGCAGTCCGCCGGAAATCCGCTTTTCCATCCTTCAGCGTATCGTAAAAATGATCCCGCAGTTCCCCGGCGATCAGCAGCGCTATGGTCGAGGGCGTGGCGATCTCACGGAGCTTATAACTGATCAGGGCCGAATACAGCGAAAAAAACACCAGAATGATGATACAGAAATATGTCACATACCGCAGGGAAGTATGATAATTCCGTCTCCGTTCCTTGAGCTCGATCGTCAGCTGGTCCAATTTGTCATGGAGCTTCTCATTCATGGACCGGTCCTCCAGTCTCGCTTTTCCACTCATGCAGCCGGCACACCACACATTCGAGCAGGTTTTCCAGCAGCCGCTGTTCCACCGTGTCCAGCGGCTCGCCGGATAATTCCCGATACAGTTCGGTTTTCCGCAAATGCTGCACTTCGGCCTGAAAAAGGTCAAATGCCTCCTGGCCGACAGTTTCCTGATCGCCGAATATTTCCTCGGTCACGGCTGAGGACAGTTCCACATTCATCCGCCGCAGCTGGACCAGATGCCGGGCGGCCGGCTCCAGTTTCTTCTCCTTCAGGTACAGCTTGGTTTCAGCCGCCAGATGCCGGTAAAGACGAGTCCGGAATTCTTTCCGCAGTTCATTGCGGGCATAGGCGTTCAGGGACCGGATTGCGGTACGCAGTTCCTGACGAAGCAGCGGTTTCCGCCGCTGCAGTTCCCGGCGCGTTTCTCCGAGAAAATAATGGATCAGCTTCCGGTCATATTTCCGGTTGACTCCGAAATGATACGGGTTGCCCAGGATCTGCCGGTCCACCACTTCCTGCATCAGCAGACGTTTCGGATAGGTCCGGAAAAAAAACACCAGACCGATGATGAAAAAAGCCAGGACCGCCAGCATCAGCAGGAGCGTGATGCCGGATACCAGGAATTGCCGGCGGCGCAGACTTTCCGATTCCTGCAGCAGTTTTTCCAGCTCTTCCAGCCGCTCCGCCAGCTGCTCCTCGGCTTCATTTGGTATTGAGATCTCCGGAATCGAGGGCATTGAGCTTCTCCAGTTTTTTCAGACGTCTTTTCTCTTTGTTCAGCCGATATTGGATCACCATATTTTTGACCACGAAATAACCGATCGGCGTCGATACGAATGCCAGCAGGAAACCGCCGATGAAAAACGCGGCGATGATATCTTTTCCCAGACCGAACAGGGTCTCATAATCCTGGTTTTCGATCACCTGCTCCATCTTCGAACTGATATCCGCAAAACTCAGCGGATTTCCGATCAGATGACTGCCCAGCCAGCATTGAAACGGATAGATCACCCATATGGTGAAGTGGTTCGTCGTCATCGTTCCTACGACCGCACCCAGCTTGGAACCTTTCATCAGAAAAGCCAGCGGTACCGAAACCACCAGCTGCAGTCCGAAAGGCATGGCAAAACCGATGAACATCCCGATCGCCCAGCCCCGGGCAACATACTCAGGAGTCCCTTTTTCCCGCACTGCTTTGTTATAGTAATACCGGAACAGGCGACGTGCTTTTTCTTTCCAGTTTTCCTTTCCCCGTACCACTTCCAACTCCTTACATTACCTCAAAACGCAATCTTCTCAGAATATTGGACACCGTTTCCGGCGCCAGGATCCGATAAGAATCGAATTCCCGCCGCAGAGGATAAGATCCCCGCTGTTTTTCAAATTCGGCCGGCGCGCTGCGCAGACGGCGGTCATCCGATACGATGTCATAGGATGCGGTCACCGCCCGGTACAGCAGGTCCGTCCGGCTCGCCCCGGCCTTGAAATACGGCATCAGGTCGACTGTCCGCTGCTCGGGCAGCGGCGGCCGCTGCAGGACCGCCGGATCGAATTCTTTTTCCAGACCGAAGAATTTCACCAGCGCCAGAATGCTCATTGCCGTTCCATTGGCTTTGCCGTCCGCGGAATAACCCGCAATATGCGGCGTGGCGAAATCCAGCAGCCCCAGCAGTTCCAGGTCGATATCCGGCTCGTTTTCCCACACATCCAGCGCCGCACCGGACAGTTTCCTTTCCTTCAGCGCCTGTTTCAGCGCGCTGTTGTCGCACACTTCCCCGCGCGAGCTGTTGATGAAAAACGGCCGCTGTTCCAGCTGGCTGAAAAATGCTTCATCCGCATAATGGAAGGTTTTGTCTGCTCCCTCGGAATTCAGCGGCACATGACAGGTGATGAAATCCGCCTGCCGGCAGATCTCTTCGATGCCGGTAAAATCCGCCTGTCCTTCCCGGCGCGCCCGCGGCGGGTCGTTCAGCAGCACGCGCATCCCCAATGTCTGCGCATTGCGGGCCACTTTGGAACCGACGTTTCCCACTCCGATCACACCCAGGGTCCGTCCTTCCAGCGGTTGGCCGGTCCGGTGCGCCTGATTCAGCAGCAGCGAGGTGATATACTGCGCTACCGATTCCGAATTGCAGCCCGGCGCATTGGTCCAGCGGATCCCCGCCGCATCGCAAAATTTCGTATCGATATGGTCAAAGCCGATCGTCGCGCTGGCGATGAATTTCACCGCCGTGCCTTCCAGCAGTTCCGCAGTGCATTTCGTCCGGGTCCGCGTCAGCAGCGCATCGGCGTCAAGCAGTTCCGCACGGGTGATTTTTCCCCCCGGCAGATAGACTACTTGCGCAAAAGGTTCCAGGATCCCTTTCAGAAACGGGATTTTATCATCGGCAACGATCTTCAGCATTTTTACGATCCTCTCAGGTCCCCGCGATTTTGATCACCAGATTTTCCAGCGCCAGACGCATGTCGCCGCCGGTGACCATCTGTTTGTTGGCGGTGAAAATGGCGCCGAGCGCGCGGGAGATCTCCTCATCGGTGAACCGCGTGGAATTCTCCCATTGCTTGAACGCGCGGAACGGATGCTGGGAAAAGAAGCTGCTGTTGTTTTCCGCTCCTTTGCGCGATTCGAAGAGATTGTAGAAATAATCCGCATTTGCCCGGAAAGGGATCGAAAAACGTTCCGACTCGCACTTGGCCAGCAGCAGATTTTTGAATTCGGAATTGGTGACCGCGATCAGCACCAGCTCGCCCCGGCCGCCCGAAGAACCGGACTCCTGTTCCAGCGTTTCCAGAATGCTCGGGATCATCGACAGCGCTTTCGGCGCGTTTTTCGAGGCCAGGGCCGAAGAAAATTCCCAGGCCAGCGTTTCCGTGCTCCGGCTGCAGATCGTCAGACAGTCTTCCAACGTGATCTGATTGTTGGTCCCGGCGTAGGAAACCAGTTTTTCGATCTCGGTTTTCAGCCTCGCGGCATCCCCGCCGATGGTCTCCGCCAGGAATGACGCACCCTGCTCGTCGATCCGCTTGTCATACTGGCTGATCATCTCCCGGACCTTCCGGTGCAGCTGCTGCAGATATCCCTTCATTTTCGGGTCGGCTTTTTCGTGCCATTCGAGCGCGCCGCCCGACTCTTTGGCCAGTTTTTCGCACAGCTTGAAAAAAGCTTTCCTGCGGTCCAGACCCGTGCCGTCGATGACCACGGTCAATTCTTTCGGGAGCCCCTCCCGCAGAAAATCGCTGATCAGGTCGATACGGCTTTTCTTTTTCTTGGTCGAGGCTTCGCCCAGCGCATCTTCGAATTTGTTGAAATGCTTCAGCCACACATATTTTTCGGGGGAAAGAAAAGGCGGCGTTTCCAGCGCAGCCAGAAAACGCTCCAGCACGGGTCCGAATTTTTCCGAGTCATCGTCCCCGCGGATGATTTCCAGTCCGGTATTCTCTTCCGGATTTTCACCGCACAGGGAAACGATCAGCTCGTAAGCCCGCTCCTTGACGGTGAAATCCTCATTGCCGGAAATCAGAAACAGCTTGCCCATCGTCCCACCGTCGTTCTCAGTCGATCCCCGGGATGAAGGTTTCCTTGCCCTTGAACGAGGCGATGGTTTCCGCGATCAGCTTGATGGCATTTTCCACATCGCGAAGGTCGCAGATCTCCACGGGCGTGTGCATATAGCGGTTCGGGATGCTGACCAGCGCCGTGGCCACGCCCGAACGCGTCAGCTGGATCGCATCGGTATCCGTTCCGCCCGAGGCGCGGTGTCCGCATTCCAGCTGATACGGGATCTTCTTCTTCGCCGCGAGGTCGAACATCAGCCGGTTCAGTACGGGATTGTTGTTGGCGTTGCGCTGCAGGATGGGGCCGCCGCCGAGCGTGACGTCACCCCAGGTCTTCTTTTCCACGCCCGGAACATCCGTGGCGAATCCCACATCCACGCAGATCGCCGCCTGCGGATCGATCCCGAACGCGCTCGGCCTGGCTCCGCGCAGTCCGAGTTCCTCCTGGACCGTTCCGACCGCATAAACGCCGACTTTGACTTTCCGTTTCGCCAGTTCGCGCAGTGCTTCGATGATCACGAACGCGCCGATCTTGTCGTCCAACCCCTTGGACATGATGGCATTTTTGCCCAGCCGCCGGTAATTGGAACGGAATGCGATCGGATCGCCGGTCCGCACCAGTTTTTCCGCTTCTTCCCGACTTTCGGCTCCGATATCAATCCACAGATCCTTGATCTCCGAGGCGGTTTCCCGTTCTTTTTCGGTCTGCAGATGGATCGGCTTGCGCCCGATCACGCCCGGAATACGCTGGCCTTTTTCATTCAGAATATCCACTTCCAGACCCGGCAGCGTGTGCTTGTCGATGCCGCCGACCGAACGGAACGTCACCAGTCCGCCCTCATCGACGTAAACCACCTGGAAACCGATCTCGTCGTAATGGCCGGCCAGCATCACCTTGAACTTCGCATCCGGGTTGATGCACGCGATCGTGCTGCCGTTGACATCCGTCTTGACCGAATCCGCAAACGTCCGGGCGTATTGGCGGAACAGCGCCGCCGGTTCGAACTCAAATCCCGACGGCCCCGAGCTTTTCATGAAACGTTCCAGAAATTCCAGACTGCTTTTTGCCAGCATTTTTTGCTCCTTAACTTGATTTTTTCAAAATAAATGGTAATGTTATATGTCAATATAACACAGATTGGACAGAAAACAACCACAAAGATCGAGATTTTATCATGCTTCTTGAAGAAATTAAGGCACACAGCCAGGATGCGAACGCGCGTTTGGATCGCCTTTATACGTTTTTGAAGATCGATGATTACAAAAACGAGATGGCGCAGATCGAAAATACCATGTCACAGAGCAATTTCTGGGACAACAAGGATTCCGCCCAGGAAACCGTGCAGCGGCTCAGCCAGTGCAAGGCCGCCACCGAACCTTTTTTCCAGCTGAAGGAAAGTGTTGAGAATTTCGGGGTCATGGCCGAACTCGCCGCGGAGGATGAAAGTTTCCTGGCCGAGGCCGACAACGCCTGGGCCGAACTTTCCGCCCAGCTCGACAAACTCGAACTGGTCAGTTTCCTTTCCGGCAAATTCGACCGCAACAACTGTTTCTTCTTCATCCACGCCGGCGCCGGCGGCACCGAATCCTGCGACTGGGCCAGTATCCTCATGCGCATGTACCGCCGCTGGTTCGAACGCCGCGGCTACAAGGACGAGATCATCGACATGCAGCCCGGTGAAGAAGCCGGCATCAAGAGCGTCACTCTCCGCGTCGAAGGCGAATTCGCTTACGGATATCTGAAAGCCGAACGCGGCATCCACCGTCTTGTCCGCATTTCGCCTTTCGACAGCAATGCCCGGCGCCATACTTCGTTCGCTTCCGCCGATGCTTTTCCGGAACTTACCGAGGACCTCGATATCGAAATCGATGAAAAGGATCTGCGGATCGATACCTACCGCGCCAGCGGCGCCGGCGGACAATACATCAACCGGACCGACAGCGCCGTCCGCATCACCCACCTGCCCACCGGCATCGTGGTCTCCTGTCAGATGGAACGTTCCCAGCACAAGAACCGCGCCATGTGCTACCGTATGCTTCAGGCAAGATTGTATGAACGTGCTGAAGAGGAACGCAAGAAAGAAGCCGCCGCCATCTCCGGCGAAAAGTCCGAAATCGGCTGGGGAAACCAGATCCGTTCCTACGTCCTCCAGCCCTATCAGATGGTCAAAGACCTCCGGACCGATTATGAAACCGGCAACGTCAATGCCGTCCTCGACGGCGATCTCGATCCTTTTGTGGAGGCTTATCTCCGCATGTCCACCAAGTCATGAGCCGTTCCGTCAATCTTCCGTCAAATCCATTTTTTCAATATAAATCAACACCGTCAATTGTGACGTAACAAAAAGGAGACTCCTTATGAAAAAAATGTGTTTCGTCCTGCCGGTCCTTGCACTGGTTCTCTTTCTGGCCGCTTGCGGTAAAACGCCCGATCAGGAACTGAAATCCAAAGTTCCGGCTTCCGCCAATGGCCTGTTCCTGTTCGATGGAACGAATGCCACCAAAACTAAAATGTACGCCGAAAATAAGGATAAGTTCCTGAAAGACGTGAGAAAAGCTTCTCTTCCGGAAGACATTTTCGAGTGCCGTGTCCTCTTCTTCGGTTCGGTCAAGGAAGAGTGGGGCGGTTTCCTGATCCAGTCCGCCAATAAGCAGGTCGGCAAATTTTTCGATTATGCCCTGGCTGATGTCAAAAAAGACAATAAAGACGTTGTCAAAGACCTGAAGGAAGTCAAAGTCGGCAGCGAACGGCATGTGACCGCCACGGTGAATGGAAACAAAGTCATTGCCATTCTTTATCATGAAAATCTCCTGCTGTTCGGTATCAACAAAACCGATCCGGCTTTCTTCAATGCGGAACAGCCGAATCCGATCTTCAATGATATCCAGATGAAGGACATGCTGCTTTCGGCCGCCATCAAAGTGGTCATTCCCGATAAGCCGGGCAAGGCCAAGGAATCCGTCGATATGGTCACCCAGATGCTTCCCGCGCTCAAGAAACTGGATGCCATTGCTATGAACATCCCGTTCTCCGCGGACGACCCTGTGGTGGATTTCCGGATGATCTTCAAGGATGATCAGGCTGCCGGTGAAATGATGGCCGCCGCCAATATGGGCATCGGTTTCGCCGCCCAGGCCGGCCCGGAATACGCTGAATTTGTGCAGAAAGTGACCCGTAAAACCGAAAAGAAAATCTTCAGTCTTTCCTTCAAAATAAAGGATGCCGAAGAACTCGGCAAAAAAATCGAGGCCAACAAAAAGAAAAGAGAACAGGAAAGGGCAGCCCGCCAGGCCGCTCTCAAAGCCAAAGCTCAGCAGATGAAAGCGCAGCAGGCTAAGAAGGCCGCCGCTCCTGCCAAGCCTGCCAAGCCCGCTCCGAAGGCCGCTCCTGCCAAGGCTGCTCAGCCTGCTCCGAAGGCCGCTCCTGCCAAGGCTGCCCAGCCTGCTCCGAAGGCCGCCGCTCCGGCCAAGCCCGCTCAGCCCGCCCAGAAGGGTGATGCTGCGAAAAAATAAAAAGTCAGCTGGAACGCCCGGCATCGGCCGGGCTTCCGGTGACGGGCGGAACTTCCCGCCTTTTCTCTCGAAGCGGATCGATTTCCTATGATCAGGGATTTCATGAAGGGGCTGTCATATACTGCCTGCGGGATCCGGATTTTCTTTCACGACAGGGAATCATGGAAATATGCGTTGTTTCCCTGGTGTTTTCTTATCATCATATATTTCATCACTTTCCGGATCATTGGCTGGTTGACAAGCTGCATTTCAGAGAAAATCACTCAGCTCATGGCGGACCTTCCCGCCTGGCTTTCCTGGCTCGCGAGCCTGGTCTGCGGGCTGTCCCATTTTTTGGGGATCATCGCCGGAATACTGATTCTGGGAATGACTGTCGGCACCCTTTATGAAATGTTCGGCGGTTTTTTCTTCGATTCCCTGGTCGATCACTATGAAACCGGAAAATACGGTCCCCGGCCGGTCGTGATCACCTGGAAATTGAGCTTGAAATACAGTATCGAATCCTTCCTGTTCGGCATCAGAACTGCCCTCGCATTCTGCGGATTGTTCATCATCAGTCTTTTTTTCCCGGTCATCGGTCAGATCCTGCTGATCATCTGCATGGGATATTTCTTCGGTTTATCTTACATAATCTGTTCCGCCAACCGGAACGGGACGACGGTCGGCCAGCTGAAAAAAGCTGCCGGTAAAAAAACTTTTATCATCCTCGGATTCGGGGTCTCCGCCTATTTCCTGCTGATGATCCCCCTGGCTGCCATTATTGTTCTTCCCGGACTGGTTCTGGGAGGTTCCGAACTTTTCAACCGCGAACTCAAGGAGTATGTCTGATGGATTTAGTAATTCGTATCATCCTCTGCTTTATTTTCCCGCCGCTGGCGGTTTTCGACAAAGGATGCGGAGCCATTCTTCTGGTGCTGCTTCTGACCTGTCTGGGCTGGCTCCCCGGAACCATTGCGGCATTGATCCTCTGTCTGGCTGACAAAAAGAAAATCGGAGACTGAAAATGAGTAACGGCGATGTCGAAGTAACGGGCAATGATCTTCTGGTCATGATCATCCGTTATCTGCTGTGTCTTGTCTTTCCGCCGCTGGCGGTTTTTGACAAAGGCTGCGGCACGATGCTGCTGGTTTTCCTGTTCACGCTTTTCGGCTGGCTCCCTGGCACCATCCTGGCCTTCCTGATTTGCCTGAAGGACAGGAATTATTTCAGGAAATCCTGAAACCGTTTCTTCGCAAATTCTGAAAATCGTTCCGAACTTTCTCCCTGACAGCTGGTCATGACGGAAATATGCCTTGATTGATTGTCAGCAGGGGCAAAGCAGAGTTATCACCAAAAAGACATAAAATAATTCCAAAGAACTGCTTGTCCCATCTTCATGCTTAATGCACCCCACACCATGCTACAAGGAAAAATGGTTTTATCAGTGGAAAAACACGATCAACCCGGCGGAATGTATGAATGCCCGTGCCTTCGCCTGGCAGATTTACGCCGCCGGCGGCAAAGGCGGTCTGCTCTGGAACACGATCTACTGCGGAACCAGAAAAAAAGTTTTCAATCCCTGGGAAAATCCGACCGGTCTATATGACAGCGCCTATCCGACCATCATTTATCCGCCGTATCAGGGCAAAGGGAAAGCGGTCCCGACCCAGCGTGCGTGGCTGATCCGTGACGGCATCGAGGATTATGAACTGCTCGCACTCGCGGAACGCAAGATCGGCCGTAAAAAGGTGATCGAACGGATCAAGCCGTTCATCAAGGATCCCTTTACCTGGACCAATGATCCGGCCGTGCGGGATCAGGTCCGTGCGAAACTGGCCGAGGCCGCCGAATAAATCAGACGGGCATTGACGGCGTCCGCATAATACGCGTCATCGTGAAGTTTGACGACATAACGGTGCGGACCATTCGGATCTTCCCTGAACCGGTTGCTGCCGTCGGTTTCATCCACCTGCGCGTATCCGTAAACGCACCGGTAGCCGGCCTGTTCCGGATCGCCGGTGACTGCCAGCAAAGCCAGCATCGGGTCCCAGGATGAACGGCCGTTGACGCTGCCGTGATCGGTCATGACCTGTTTCAGCAGATCGCCGTCCGGCAGCTGTCCGCCGGTTTTGACACTTTCGCCGACTTCGTAACCGAGAAAAGTGATGGGCGTCGGCCAGGCTGCGCAAAGCTCCGCTCCGCTGCGGCGGGTCAGTTCGTTTTTATAGAAATTGTATTCTCTTCCGCGGGGCTCGTCCCATTTGCCGGCCATGATCCATAAATGACTGACCTTCCGGGTGACCAGGTCGCGGCCGCCGGGCTGTCCGAGCAGACCGGCCAGGACCTGGGTAAATCCGATTGACAAAATTTCGACCGAGGCATCGTCGGCCTGACCGAGCAACTGCGTATAGAAAGCAATGCCGTCCGGGACATCCGCATTGGTCCGTTCCGGTTTCCGCACCTTGGCAAGGTGTTCCTGATATGGCGGCCTGCCGGCAAATCCGACCGCGCTGTGATCCAATCCCAAGGGCACTTCGACGCCGCAATCCCGCGTGAACACATCCAGTGACGCTATGGAATACGGCATGCAGGCATTGATATCGATGCCGAGCAGTTCGATTTCTTTTCGCCGGTGGGCGTTGCAGAGCAGACGCACGGCGACGGCATCATCGCAATCGGTCCACCAATCGGTGTCGAGGATAAATTTACGCATGGTATTTTCCTTTCTCCTGATTGAAAAAATCCGGATTCCGGAATACTTCATCGGCGGATGGGATCGAGCCGGCGGCGCCGGGACGGCTTACTGTGATCGAACTGGCAAAAACCGCACATCTCATCGCCGTTTCGGTATCCATACCGCGCAGTTTTGCCGCCAGAAAATAGCCTGTAAACGTATCTCCGGCGCTGGTGGTATCCGCCACCTTCACCGGACGGGCGGGAACCATGATCTCTTCCTTGCCGGACCGGCACAGGGCTCCCCTGGAACCGAGCGTGATCACCACTTCGCTGTCCGGACAGCGTTCCGCCATTGCTTCGGCCATCCGGCGGAAATCTCCGTCGGCAGGCATATCGGTCAATTGCGCGGCTTCGATCTCATTGACCAGGATCAGATCGCACAGATGCAGCGGCCAGGTGCGGACCGCCTCGGTGCAGGGAGCCGGATTCACCGCTATTTTCAACCCGCACGCTTTTCCCTCCTCGATCAGAAACGGAACCGCATTGATCTCATTCTGCAGCAGCAGCCAGCTTCCCTGCGGCATGGAATGCAGGATCCGCCGCATGTCGGACGCCTTGATCTCGACATTCGCTCCGGGATAGAGCAGAATGGCATTCTGTCCGGAACTTTTTTCCACCTGGATCATCGCGTGTCCGGTCGGATGTTCGCCGATCATCACATGATCGGTATTCACGCCGGCGGCCTCGAGAGTCTCTTTGAGAAAAAGCCCGTCTTTGCCGATCATCCCGGCATGAAGGGTTCTGACGCCCGCCCGGCTGAGCGCGACCGACTGATTGAGACCTTTGCCGCCGGCATTGACCTGATAACCGGAGGAAGCCAGGGTTTCCCCGGGAGCGACAAAATGACTGACCGTGTAAACATGATCGATATTGAGTGATCCGAAATTCAAAACCTGCATAGATCCGACCCTCCCGGAAGATGATCCTTTCAACTTGTTCCCGGATATTTCAACCGTTTTCAGCGGAGTTCACCGGTTTGCCGAAATCGCAGCCTGAATTGATTTCCGTGATCTCGGTGTTCACCGCCATGATACCGTATTTCCAGTTCGGGGAATCCGATTCCCAGTCGATCTGCGTATCGCGGAAAACGACTTTTTCCGCATTGGCCAGATGGAAGGCCGCCGGCGCATTCTTTGTTCCGAACTCGGCATAGATCAATCCGGGTCCATCCTCCACATCTTCCCCGCCGCGGTATTTCAGTTTCACTCCGGAAAAGACGATGTCGCGGATATCGCCCCGATGGTTGCTTTCCACCAGGCTCGACCAGCTGGCGGTGCCGTTCAGGTTCCGGAACACCAGATTGCGGATCGGTTTGATCTCCTGGTCATGCACGCCGCGGACATCGCTGCAGACCGCCAGCGGACGTTTCACTTCCATCAGGATGTCGCTGAAGAGGATATTTTCAATTACAGCGCCCTCGGAAGTCGGGGAATAGCGGCCGTTGACCTGGATCCCGGTCCGGGTATTCTGGATGATGACATTCGAGACGGTGCAGTTGCGGATCACCCCTTCGCCCACGCCGATCCGGAAGGCATTGCAGCGCGTCCCCAGAATGCAGTTGGTCACCGTGACGAATTCGCAGGGCTGCTTCCGCTTCAGTTTCCGGTCGTTGCCCCGGAAGGTGATGCAGTCGTCGGCCGAATGGATGATGCAGTCACTGACCGTGACAAAGCGGCAGCAGTCGATGTCGATCCCGTCGCCGTTATGGGTTTTGTAATCGTTCCAGATCCGGACACCGTGGACCGTGACGCGTTCGCAGCCGTGCAGGAAGAGCGTCCAGTAAGGCGCATTGTTCAGTTCCACCTCGCTGATCCGGACGTTCTTGCATTCGCAGCAGTAAACCATCTGACCCGGGCGCCAGTCGGTCAGTTTGAACACTTGGGGATGTTCCTCCCAGATCTGGTTATAAAATGCCTGCCGGTTGCCGTCGATGACCCCGCCGCCGCGGATCACGATGTCTTCCTGTTCCAGCACCACGATGAAATGGGCTCCGCTGGATTTTTCCTGCACCGAAAAACTGTTCTGCACGCAGAAATCATCGGCGTTGTAATCTTCCTTGTCGGGGCTGGCCAGCAGGACCGCGCCGGGCGCGAGTTCCAGACCGCCGTGCGATTTCAGATACAAAGTTCCGCTCAGATAAATACCCGGCGGGAAAAAGACCATGCCGCCGGCATCGATGGCTTTCTGGATCGCGGCCGTATCTTTGGTCCGGCCGTCGCCGACAGCTCCGAAATCACAGACATTGTTCATTTTGAAATCTTCCTTTCTGCCGATATGAAATCCGAAATGCTCGGTTATCATACTCCGAAAAAAATGAATTTCAAGGAGGAAGATGTTTTTTTCCATTTTTTTCATTTTCTTTTTGTATCGCGTCAGAGTAGTTGGGTATGAAAAAATTTCTCTTCGCGAACTGAAACGGAGGATACAGAGAATACGGAGAATACGGAGGACGCGTAAGACAGGAGCGCACCTGAATAGAAAAGCAGGATGAAAATCCTGGTTTTTCGGGGTTCGACATGGACGCCCGCGAAACTCCGTATTCTCCGTATTCTCCGTAAAAAAAGTTCGCGGATTCCGGACAGACCATCTCCCTAACTCTACTGACGTGATACTTTTCTTTTTTAAATTGTCCGGGAAAAATTTTGAACTGTCTTGTATTTCATAAATTCAGCATTATATTATCATGTTGCGTTGGTGCCGGGCGGAAATGGGGTGTTGGGTTTTTCCGCCGTTATTCATGATAAAATTCCGACCGAAAAAGCATGGTGTTGAAAAATATGGAAAAACGCAGAGCAGCAGTCACCGGGATCGGTGTGGTTTCGCCTCTTGGCAACTCCGCAGCGGACCTCTACCGGGGTCTGGTGGAAAACCGTTCCGGGATCCGGGCCATGACCGAGTGGCACGATGAATTCGGCCGCGACATTGCCGGAGCTCCCGTGAAACTGGATCCGGCGGTGGTCAAACAGATCAGCCGCAAGGTCAGACGCACGATGGGGAACACCGCCCTTTTTGCCGGACTTGCCGCGCAGGAGGCCGTGACTCAGAGCGGACTGGATCCGGCGGTCTTCACTTCGGGGAGAGTGGGATGCATCATCGGTTCCACCGTGGGCAGCCCATCCAGCATGACCGAAGCCTGCGTCGCCGAATATGAAGGCCGACGCAATGATCTGTCGGCGTGCCATTTCTTCCGGATCATGTCCCATTCGGCCAGCTTCAACGTGGCCGATATGTTCGGGATCAACGGTCCGCAGCTCTCAACCAATTCCGCGTGCGCTTCCGGGCTTCAGGCTCTGGGCGCCGCGCTGGAACTTATCCAGCTGGGCAAAGTCGATGCGGTGCTGGCGGGCGGAGCGGACGAATCCACGCCTATGGTGTCATCCTCCTTCCAGCTGCTGTATGCACTGGCCGAAGAAGAGTCTCCGGAGCCGGAACGTCTCTCGCGTCCCTTCGATGCCGCCAGGACCGGACTGGTCTGCGGCGAGGGTGCGGGCATTCTGGTGGTCGAGGAAATGGAACACGCCCGCAAACGCGGCGCGCAGATCCTTTTCGAAATCGCCGGTTATGCCACCAACTGTTCCGGATGGCATGTCAGCCACTCCGACGAACTTCAGATTGCCAACTGCATGAGAAACGCCCTGGCCGATGCCGGGATCACTCCCGGCGAAGTCGATTACGTCAGCGCCCATGCCACCGGGACCAGGGTGGGCGATGCTGCCGAAGCCGCGGCCTGCCGGGCCGTTTTCGGTTCCGAAGTTCCCGTTTCCAGCCTCAAGGGACATTTGGGACATACCCTCGGCGCTTCCGGTTCGCTGGAGCTGGCCGCCGTTTACGGCATGATGCGTGACGGCATCGTGCTGCCTACGCGCAATCTGGAACAGGTCGAAGACTGCGCAGGCATTCTGCTGCCCCGCGAGATCCGGGAGCAGAAAGTCCGGATCTGCGTCAAGAACAGTATCGCTTTCGGCGGGGTCAACGCCTCGCTGGTTTGCAGGAGTGCAGACTGATATAGCAACATTTTTACCATTCATCCCCAATTACAGGAGAGACAAAGGAATATGGATCACGATACGATCGTTAAAACGGTGAACTCGATTTTTGTTGAACGTTTCGAATTGGACGAATCCGAACTGACACCCGACAAGAGGATCATCGAGGATCTTCAGCTGGACAGTCTGGATCTGGTGGATATGATCGTGGGGCTGCAGCAGAAGTTCGGGATCATGCTCCGGGACAATCCGGAAGTCCGTGCCGTCCGCACGCTCGGAGACGTTTATACGCTCTTCGAGAAGCTGGCCAAGGAGCATCCCGAGATCGCAGAAAAGTTCCAGTAAAACTCGGAAAGTGTTTCCGGCCATGCTGTTTCTGCGAACTGTGGCATTTTATTTTGTGACTGTCCTCTGGTGGGTAGTTTACTGGCTGGCAGTTCTGATTCCGGTGCTGGCGGTGATGTTCCTGCTGCCGGCTCAGCGCAGCAGGCATTATCTCCGCATTTTTCTGCTTTATTTCGGGTTGTCCATGGTGCGTATCGTGTGGCGTCCCTTTTTCAAGGTCCGTTTCGAAGACCGGACCGGCGGTTGCCGGGAACCGGGGATCCTGATCGCCAATCACAGGTCGGCCATCGACGGTTTTCTGGTGTCGCTACCCCGGCGCAATATGGTCCAGACGGTCAACGGCTGGCCCCTGAGAATTCCCGTCCTCGGCTGGTTCGCCCTGTCGGCAGGGTATTTGAATATCACGGGCTGGGATTCTGAAACGCTTCTCGAACATGCAAAAGATGCGCTGGACTCCGGCGACGGGATCGTCGCGTATCCCGAAGGGACCCGGTCGGAAAGCCGGAACATGAATCCTTTTCACAGCGGCATTTTCCAGGTAGCGCTGGAATTGAAGGTTCCGGTCTACATGTTCTGCATCGCCGGAAACGAATACATGCCGGACCGGAAGTTCCGCTTCCGGGAGTTCCGTGACCTCGCGGTCCGTCTTATCGGTCCGCTGGAAAAAGAACAGGTCAGTCAGTGCGCAACTGCTTATGTCTTAAAAAATAAAGTCTTCCGGATCATGTCCGGGGAACTGGTGTCCATGGACGCGGAGTTGGATCATGAAAAAAACATTTAATCTGTCGGACGACCAATCGTTTTCTTCCCGGGATGAGGTCAGACGCCTTCAGGACCGTCTGCTGGCCGAACATCTCCGCTACTGCCGGAGCCATTCTCCCTTTTACCGGAAACTTTTTGCCGCCTTTCCCGACCGGGACTACGATTTCGATTCCCTTCAGGAACTGCCCACCACCTCGAAACGGGACCTGGCGGAACATAATGACGACTTTTTTGCCGTCCCCGGCAGCGAGATCTCCGACATCTGCTTTACCAGCGGCACCACCGGCACCCCCTGCCGGATCGTTTACACCGCTTCGGACCTTGACCGTCTTGCCTACAACGACGCCTGCGGCTACCGGGCGGCGGGAATGCTCCAGGGCGAAAAGGTGCTTCTCACCTGCACCATCGACCGCTGTTTCATCGCCGGTCTTGCCTATTATCAGGGCGTGGTCAAATTCGGCGCCGCGGCCATCCGCAACGGGCTCAATACCCTCGAAAGCCATGCCGAAGTCATCAGTACGCTGCATCCCGAAAACATCATCGGCGTTCCCAGTTTTCTGGCCAAGCTTGGACAGTATCTTGCCGACAATCACATCGACGGCAGCTGCATCAGACGTCTGGTCTGCATCGGCGAACCCGCGCGGAACCGCAAGATGGAACTGACTCCGCTCGGGACGAAACTCGAAGGGTTCTGGCCCGGTGCGCTCCATTCCACTTATGCCTCCAGCGAGATCGTCACCAGTTTCACCGAATGTTCCGCCCGGTGCGGCGGCCATCCCCCGGCGGGTCTGGCGGTGGTGGAGATTCTCGATGAAGAGGGGAACCGGGTGCCCGACGGCGAACCCGGCGAAGTCACCGTGACCCCCCTGCAGGTGACGGGGATGCCCCTGGTCCGTTTCCGCACCGGAGATGTCAGTTTCATCATTCCGGAGCCTTGTTCCTGCGGACGGGGCACGCTGCGGCTGGGTCCCATCCTCGGACGCAAGGCCCAGATGCTCAAGGTCCGGGGCACCACTCTTTTTCCCGGCGCCTTCTTCAACGTCCTCGACGCCATCCCCGGCGTGATCGAATATTACATGGAAGTCCGGGGCACCGCCCTTTCGGATGAAATCACCATCTGCGTGGCCTGCCGCGAGGGGGAAACGCCGGAATCCCTAGGCGTGGCGGAAAAACTTTACGGCCGCACCCGGATCCATGTGCCGGTGGTCGCCGTGGATGCCGCCGCGGCCCGTCAGCGGGTTTTCGGCACCTCCCGCAAGCCGGTCCGCTTCTTCGACCTGAGAAAGGATTGACGATGGAACCATTCGACGTCCATAAATTCGACTTCACGACCGAAGAGGCACTTGAGGCGCCGAAACAGAACCGACTGCTTTCGGCTGAGATCGAGTTCAACCGAAGCTGCAACTTCCGCTGTCTCTACTGCTATGCCGCCGGTTCCGCTGCGGAACTGCCCCATGAGGCCGCCGTGAAGGCGATCCATGACGTGGCGACACTCGGCGCGCGCAAAATCGTCATTCTGGGCGGAGAACCGCTCCTCTGCCGCCGGCTCAAGGAATACATCCTGCTCGCCGAATCGCTGGGCATGGGGTCGGAAATATTCACCAACGCTTCCCTCGTCGATGAAGACTGGGCGCAGTTCTTCTATGAACACAACTGCCGGGTGGCGGTCAAGCTCAACTCCCTGGACCCGGCCGTCCACGACCGTCTTACCGGTGCGCCCGGTTCCCTCGAAAAGACCCTGCGGGCCATCGATATCCTTCAGAAAGCGGGCCTTGACGACCAGCGTCTGGCCGCCAGTTCCGTCATCTGTTCCGCCAACGAGAAAGAGGTGGTTTCGCTGTGGAAATATCTGCGTTCCCGTCACATCAAGCCCTATCTTGAGATCATGACGCCGCAGGGCCGGCTGCTGGAACACCGCGACCTCGAGGTCCATCCCCGTCGGCTCAAGGAGATCTTCGACGAGATCGCCGCCTTCGACCGTTCGCAGGGGTACGAATGGGATCCCCAGCCGCCGCTCGTGGGGGCGACCTGTCTTCGCCATCAGTATTCCTGCGTGATAGGCGCGACCGGCGACGTGTATCCCTGCGTGGGGATGACCATAAAGCTGGGCAGCGTGCTGGAAAAGCCGCTGGCGGAAATTATCTTCAACAGCAAGATCCTGAACCAGCTCAAAGATTTCCGCAACATGATCAAAGGCCCCTGCCGCACCTGCGAAAAGGCGGACCGCTGCTACGGCTGCCGGGGAGCGGCCTATCAGCTCACGGGAAATTATCTGGCCAGCGATCCTCTCTGCTGGCGGAACTGCGATGAACTGCTCTTCCAGCCGCCCCATCTTCCCTGCGACGCAACGCAGTATCTGCCTCATTCACCGCCCATCGTTATGGTGACGCGCCTGCTCGATATCGGCGAGTGGTCCACCGTCGAGGCGAAGATCACTCCGGACAACCGTTTCCTGCGGAATAATGTTTTCGATGTGGAAGCGCTGCCCGAGATCGCGGCCCAGGCGTGCGCCGCTGTTTCCGGATTCGAAAAGGGTGAAAGACACATCAAGGGATTGCTCACCGGATTGCGGAATTTTGAAGCCCTTGCCCCTGTTCACGGCGGCGACACGCTTCATGTCATCGTCTGTGAAACGGCCAATATCGACCAATACTTCATCGTGGAGTTCAGCATCCGGCGCCCTGCCGACAATGTCCTGTGCGCCAGGGGGGAATTATCCTTATGCCGCATCTGATGACGATGTTCGCGCTGCTGTTTTCCGCCTTGGCATTATCGGCCGGAGAGACTCCTGCTTTGCCGGAAAAGGTCTCTTACCGGGTGATCGCCGCCGATTTCGTGCAGATCCGCCGTCTGGCCGATCTGGATATGGAAGTCCGCATCACCGGCAGGATGGTGAGCGAACTGGACGGCCGCCTGCGCTGGCAGGTCGATACCCCCGTGCGGAGCGTAACCATCATCGACCGGGAAAAGCTGACCCACTACGACGGGGAAACGAAAAAACTTTCCGTCATCCGGCAGGAGACGTTTCCCTGGCTCCGGATCCTGCGGGATTCTCTCGACGACTGGCTGTCGGGCGACCGGGCGCGTCTGACGGGCCGCTTTCTGGTAAGCGTGCCCCGTTCCCGGACCGTGCGGCTGGTCCCCCGTGACCGCGAACAGAAAAAACTTTTCGGCAGCGTCGAACTCGATTTTGCGGAAAAGGAAGATCTGGTGACGGCGGTCCGGATCGAGGAAAGCTCCGGTGAAAAGCTGGAGATCCGTTTTTCACAGCTCCGGCGGGATCCCCCGCTGCCGCAGGAAATCTGGCAGATGCCGCCGCCATGAGGGGCCTTGCCGAACAGCTGATCCTTTTCTGCCGCCGGCACCGCACGGGGGTATTCCTCTTTCTGGCGGCGCTGGGCATCGCCGCACTTGGCGCAACGCTCATCCGGGGCCGTTTCACCAATGACCTGAGCCGCCTGCTGCCGGACACCCGGGAAGCCCGGGCGGTTTTCAGGATCCTCCACGAGACCCATCTGGCGGACTCCGTCCAGCTGGAATTTATCTCTTCGGACGATGTGACGCGCCATGCGGACTATCTCGACCGGACGGCCCGGCGGCTGGCTGCTTCCCCCATGCTCAGGCAGGTGACGTTCCGTTTCCGCTCCGGCGATCCGCGGTCCGAACTGGCCGCCTTTGCCTCACTTGCGCCCCGTTTCCTGACTCCAGAGGTTCTGAAGAACTGTTCGCCCGAAGAGGCCGCGAAAAAAGCGCTCAAGACGCTGTCCTTTCCCATACCGGGAGCCGTGCGGATGCTGCGGCTGAACCCCTTCGGCTGGGAACGGGAAATGCTGACCCGGCTCCAAGCTCTGGACCGGGCCACGGGAATGAATCTTGACGTGGAGTTTCCCTATTTCGTCACGCCCGACCGCCGGCGGGCCATGATCGCCGCCGAGACGCGGGTGCGTCTTGGCGATGCCGATGCCGTACGCCGTCTTTACGCCGAACTCCGCCGCTGTGCCGAACCGCTGCCTGCCGGGCTGCAGATGCGCATCATTTCCGGCTGTTCCCATACCCTCGGCAACGAAGAAGTCCTGAAACGGGATGCCGCCATCGCCGGCCTCGTGTCGCTGGGATGTTTCCTGCTCCTTTTTCTGTGGGCCTACCGGGGAGACTGGCGGGCGCTGTGGATCCCCGTCCTTCCCCTTTACGCCTCTTTGCTGGCGCTGGGGGTGATGAGTTTCATCTTCCGCGAAATCTGTTTTTACGTCATCGGACTGGGCAGCTGCATCACCGGTCTTGCCGTCGATCAGGGGATCCACGTCTATGCCGCCTTCCGGGGCAGTGAAGGGGAAAAGCGTACGGCGGCCCTGAGTCTGCCCATGCTGCTGTCGGCGGCCACCAGTCTGGCGGCCTTTGCTTTCCTCGGTCTTACTGGGATCTCCGCCTATCTTCAGCTGGCGGTCTTCGCCGGACTGTCCCTGCTGCTGAGCGCGGTCCTGGCGCTGGCGGTCCTGCCGCTGCTGCTGGACCGGGATCATGGACTGCGGAGTCTGCTGCCGGGGTTCCGTTTTCAGCCGGCCCGTTCCAAGGCGGCTGCGTTGGTGATTTTCGCGGGAGTGCTGCTGTTTCTGGCCCTGCCGCAGGTATTCCGGAGCGCCGATTTTTCGCTGGATTCCATGGACGGGACTCCGAAAGATATCCTGGCCCAGGAAGAGGATTTCCGCCAGGCGTGGCGGCGGAAGGGGCCGGGTATGGCCATGATCGCCGCCTCGGGCGCCGACCGTGAAGCGGCGCTGGAACGCCTGACGGCCATTTGCCGCGAGCTTCGTTCCCGCCAGGTCGAGGTCAGTCTGCCGCCCCGTCCGCCCCGGTCGGTCCAGGACGCCAACCGCCGGGCATGGCGGACGCCCGAGACCGCCGCCCGGATCGACGCCCTGGCCGCAGGATGCCGGACCGCCTGCCGCAGGCACCATCTGCCGGAAGAATTCTTCCAGCCTTTCTTTACTGCGCTGAAACAAGCCGTGTCAGCGGAAGATTTTACGCTGCCGCCCCTGCTCGAACATATCGACCGGCTGATGATCAAATCCCACGGCAAACGGCCTGCCGCCATGGCATTCCTCGAGGACACGCCGGAAAATATCCGGCAGGTGCGGCAGGTGCTGGCCGAACGGCGGGAGACCGAAGCGGCGCTCCTTTCCAGGGGAAGTTTCCGCGCCCTGATCCGGGAGGAACTGGGCGGCCGGTTCCTGCCGATCCTGATTTCGAGTATTCTGGCCGCTCTCCTGATCGTTTTTCTGGTTTTTCGCAATGTATCCGATGTGTGCCGGGCATTGATCCCGGTGCTCTTTGCCTGGGCCTTTGCGGCGGGCGCGGCCTGTCTCACCGGATTCCGTGCCACGCCTTCCGCGGCTTTTGCGGCAGTCCTGCTGACCGGACTGGCTGTGGACTACGGCATCTATGCGGTCTGCCAGTCCCGGCATCCGGAATCGTTCGACACGATGGATTCCCTGCTGCTGTCGGCGGCCACGACCATCGCCGGGGCGGGAGCATTGCTCTTTTCCCGGCATCCGGTGCTTTTCGGTACGGGTGCGGTGCTGACGCCGGGGATCCTGGCCGCCTGTCTGAGCGGTGTTTACCTGGTTCCCCGGCTGGGAAAAATGACCGTTCCGAAGTCCCTGGCGGCCGTGTTTCTGGCAGGCATTCTGCTCTCGGTGACGGGATGCGCCAATACGGTCCCGTGGCAGGAATATCCCGGCCGGGAAGAGCTGACGCTCCGGATGGACCTCTATCCGGAAAGCCCTTTCCGGATCCAGGCGGTGACAGCGGCCGTATTTTCGGGACGGACCTTCCGTTTCCTGCTGGCGGCGGAAATCGACCCGGAGAAGGACACGGTCAAGCTGGCGGGGATCGATCCGGGCTCCGGAGCGCTCCTTTTCAAAAGCAGCGGGGATCCGCGTGAAGAGCCCCGGTTCACTCCCCTGTTTGCGGAACGGCTCCCGGCAGCCATGCGGGCATTTCCGGCGGCCCTGGCCGAAGATTTGCGGCGTATTTTTATGGTGAAAAAGCTTTCTCCACTTGACGTGGAGAAAAAAGGGGAGTATATTTTCATTCGTTCACAGGAGAATGTGTTCTGGAAAGTGGAAAAAAACGGCGCGGCTCTGGAACGCCGTGCAGACAGTTTCTTTTCCGGCCGATGGAGTGCTGACTACCGGGAAAAAGGCAGACGCATCGCCTATCGCCGGAAGGGTCCGGGACCGGGCTATTCTCTTGAGCTTTCAGTCAAGCAGATTTTGGTAAAATGAAGATGAATGAGTGTGTTTCCATCATAGGTGAGGAATTGCGCTCCCGGATAGCCGGACTGCGGCAGACGGGAGAGGGTGAATACAGCTGCACCATGGATTTCGACCCGGCGTTCCGGGGATTCGAAGGGCATTTCGAGGGCAATCCCATTGTCCCGGGCGTCTGCCTCATTGAGACGGCACGGGTGGCCGCCGAAACGATCCTGGGAAAAAGTCTTGAAACGCTGATCGTGACGAACTGCCGTTTCCGCCGCCCCGTTATGGCCAGTGAACAGGCCGCCGTCAAGATCAGGCTTCAGAAACTTGAAGAAACCCGGTGGAAAGTCAAGGCCGATATCCGCGTGGGCAACGATATCTGTGCCCAGCTTCAGTTGAAGGCGGCAGAGTTATGAGACGGCACAAACAATATTTCACCGCCGAACCGGGCGCGCCTGCGCCCCTTTCCGCGACGGTCCGCCGCCGCCTAGCCTTCAGCGAAGTGGATGCCATGGGAGTGGCCTGGCACGGCAATTATCTGCGTTTCTTCGAAGCCGCGCACACCGAACTGATGCAGAAAATCGGCCTCGGTTTCGCCGTATATGCCGAAAACGATCTTGCCGCCCCCGTGGTCCAGTCCCACGTGGACTATTATGCGCCGCTGCTGCTGGACGAGGAGTTCACCGTGAAGGCCGAACTTTTCTGGAACGACGGCGCCCGGCTGGATATCGCCTACACGGTCACGGGCAGCGACGGCACGGTCCGGGCCACCGGATTCACCGTGCAGATGTTCTGGGGCCTCAAGAGCAGGGAAGCCTTCATCTTCCCTCCGGATGTGGTGGCCGCCATGCGCGAACGCTGGACCAGCGGAGAACTGCATGACTGATCCCAGCGTATACATCCTCGGTACGGCGGCGGTCACGCCGCTTGGGGTCACGGTCCGGGAAAACTGCGGCGCGCTCCTCGAAGGCCGGACCTGTTTTACCGCTCCGCGGCATTTCGATTCCCGGGGACGTCTGCTGGGCGTAGATTTTGATCTTGACGGGAAGGGATCTTCGCGTATGGAGCGCCTGCTGGGCAAACTCGCGGATTCCCTGGATTTCGCAGTCCCTGCCGGGACGCGGCTTTTCGCAGCCACCACCGTGGGCGCGATCGATCTTCTCGAACAAGGAAATGAGGCGGATACGGTCCAGGATTTCCTGCATCTGGCGGAACGGATCTTCGATATTCCCGGCGGCATTCTGGTTTCCGCCGCATGCGCTTCGGGACAGACGGCGGCGGCCCTGGCCATGCGGGAACTGCGGCATGGCCGGTGCCGTCATGCGCTGGTCATCGGCGCGGACATCACCAGTGAATTCGTGACCGCCGGATTCGGCGCGCTGGGGGCTCTTTCCCGCACGGTCGCACGCCCTTACGACAAAGACCGGGACGGTCTGACTCTGGGTGAAGGCGCCGCCGCTCTGCTGCTGAGCTGTGATGGACCCGGTTACGGCCGATTGACTGCGGCGGCGGAAAACTGCGATGCCGCCCATATCACTTCGCCCGATCTTTCGGGCGGACAGCTGGCCGCGGTCTGCCGGGAGGCTTTGGGCGGCACGCCTCCGGGAGCGGTCATCGGCCACGGCACCGGGACCGTTTATAACGATCAGGCGGAAATCGCGGCCTTGCAGACGGTTTTTCCCGACGGCATGCCGCCGCTTTTTTCGCTGAAGGGGAATCTGGGTCATACCCTGGGTGCGACGGGAGTGCTGCAGCTGGCTTTGGGACTGGAATTCGCCCGGCGGCGGCTTCTGCCGCCTCAGGCGGGACTGGTTTCGCCCATGCCTGGAGCCCATGTTTCGAATACGCCCCGTTCTATCGAAACGGGACGTCTGCTGTCGCTGAATGTGGGCTTCGGCGGTCTCAACAGCGCCGTTGCATTGGAGGCATTATGAAGATCACGGGCGCAGCTCTGATGACGGCGGAACACCTGTTCCGGACGTTCCGCAGAAAAGGGAGTTTCGGTCCTTTTGCCGACCTCAATACCGGCCGGCGGGAATTGTCCGCCCTGCCGGGGATGCCCGACTGTGACTTCGGAGACTTCGGCCGGGGCGGCATGACCGTCCGGAAGATGACACTGACCGCCCTGCTGGCTGCCTGGGATTCGGGCGATCCGCAATTCGAAGACGCGGGCGTCATCGGCTGGAACGGATGCGGCTGCACCGCCGAAAATCTGACTTACTGGCGC
>SUWI01000324.1 GCA_015061565.1 Lentisphaerota bacterium | reverse complement strand
CACGGATGAAGGCTCCTTCCAGGAGATCGATGCCGACATCGAAGCGGTGGACACGCTCAAATTCACGGGCGTGGCTTCCTATACGGAAAAACTCGCCTCGAGCAAGGCCAAGACCGGACTGAAAGACGCGGTCGTCTGCGGAAAGGCGTCCCTCAACGGCATTCCGTATGCTCTCGGCGTGATGGATTTCCGCTTCCTCGGCGCCAGCATGGGCGCGGTCGTCGGCGAAAAGATCACCCGTCTCACCGAATATGCCACGGCGAACCGGCTTCCGCTGGTGATCGTTACGGCCAGCGGCGGCGCGCGGATGTATGAAGGCATGATCAGCCTGATGCAGATGGCCAAGACCAGCGGCGCGCTGGAGCTCCACAAGGAAGCCGGACTGCCGTATATCGTTATCATGACGCATCCGACCACGGCCGGCGTGACGGCCAGTTTCGCTTCGCTGGGCGATCTGATCTTCTCCGAACCGGAAGCGCTGATCGGTTTTGCCGGTCCCCGCGTGATCAAGGACACCACCCAGGCAAAATTGCCGGAAGGCTTTCAGACTGCGGAGTTTCTGCTGCAGAAAGGGCTGATCGACCGCATCATCGAACGGAAAAATTTACGCGCGGAATTGGGGAATGTGCTTGATTTTTTCAAAAATGATGCTATTAGTAAGGGGTCAAGCGGAAAGCGGGCGGCCGCGTCGGAAGCCTGAAGTCTGCTGAACGATGGATTTTCGCCTGCGGCGGAACCCATGCGTCGGAAGCGCGTGAACGGGTCAGATGGGGAACCAAGCAGCCATAAACGTTGTGACCGGGCGCCGTGGAATTTCTGCCGCGGGCTTTTTATTTGATAACTCTCCAGGAAGGATCTGCTGAAATGAAAAGATTTGAAGGACGCCGCAACGACCAGCTGCGCAAAGTGAAAATCATCCCGAATTTTTTGAATCATCCCATTGGATCGGCAATGATCGACATGGGCGGGACCAAAGTGATCTGCGCGGTCTCCTTCGAACCCGGCGTGCCGCCCTGGATGCGCCAGCAGGGCGTGCCCGGCGGCTGGGTCACCTGCGAATACGGTCTGCTGCCGGCCTCTACCCACCAGCGCTGCCAGCGTGAAGCCTCCAAAGGCAAACAGAGCGGCCGCACCTTGGAGATCCAGCGTCTCATCGGCCGTTCCTTCCGTTCGGTGATCGACCTGATTGCCCTCGGTCCGAACACGATTTATATCGACTGCGATGTGATGGATGCCAACGGCGGTACCCGCTGCGCCTCGATCACGGGCGCCTCGGTGGCCCTGCAGCTGGCCTTCCGCAAGCTCATGGAAAAGAAGCTGATCCCGCATTTCCCGATGCGGGAAAACGTCGCCGCGGTCAGCGTCGGCATGAAAAACGGAGAATGTCTGCTCGACCTCTGTTATGAGGAAGATTCATCCGCCGATGTGGATATGAACGTGGTCATGACCGAATCCGGCAAGCTCATCGAAGTGCAGGGCACCGCCGAAGAGGTCCCGTTCAGCCGCGAAGAGCTCGACAAGATGCTCGATCTGGCCAAACACGGGCTGGATTCCCTGTTTGAGGAACAGCGCAAAGTGATCGGTGATCAGCCGATCCCGAAACCGTCCCCGAAATCCTTCGGCAGTCTCGGAGAAGAGCTCGACAAAGCATTGAAAAAGTAATCAGTTTTCAGTGATCAGTTGTCAGTTTCGGCTTCCTCCTTCGCATTGAGGCGCGATTTTCGGACAAGTCGGACCTTTCGGACGATCCGGACATAGCGCGGAAACCGAACTCACGGCTCGAAAGGACGGATCATCGTTTCCCTGAGATCTCGCGCCATGCCGTGTAGTGCGCGTTTTCTCCGTTTTCTCCGTTTCAGTTCGCGGAGTTTTGCTGCACTGCTGCCTTGGCCGCAGTCTGCGGCCGTGTCGAACTTTGCAACTCGTAGTTTCGGATTTGCATTTTTCTTTTGCGCGTGTATATTACTATTTTAAATAGTTTTTCGGATAATTGAAACAACATGAAAAAGAAAGTCATCGTGGTAAAACAGGAAACCAAAAAGAAAGCCCGGGGATTCAATCTCCATCTTATGGCGCGTCTGCGTCTGCTCAAACGTAATTTGTTCAGCGCCTCCGAATCCGGAACCGATCGGAAGAAAACCGCATCAACCTCGAAACCGGTCTCCGCGCCGAAAACGCGCCGGAAAAATAACGCGTCCGGACGGCCCGCCTCCGGCGAGGTAAAAAAGACCAGCCGTCCGGCGGAAAGAACTCGTAACGCGAAGCCAAAAACGGAACGTGCCGCCGCTCCGGTGAAAAAAACACCGGCAAAAAAGACCCCGCCGCCGATGCCGGAAATCGCGGAAGTTCCCGCGGAAGAAGGCAAGACGAGATTTACCGATCTGCCGCTCGCCAAAGAAATCCTGGCCGCCGTGCAGACGCTGGGATTCAAATACTGCACGCCGATCCAGGCGTTGTGTCTGCCGGCCGCATTGGAAGGGCGCGATCTGGCCGCGAAAGCGCAGACCGGGACCGGCAAGACCGCAGCGTTCCTGGCTTCCTGCATGACGAGGCTGCTGCAGAAACCGATTCCGGACGATCAGCGCAAAGCCGGCGCCTGCCGCGTGCTGGTGCTTTCGCCCACCCGCGAACTGGCGATCCAGATCCATAACGATGCGCTCGGTCTCGGCCAATACACCTCGCTGAACAATCTGGTGATCTTCGGCGGCATGGACCATAAGGAACAGCGTGATTCGCTGTCCGATCCGGTCGATATCCTGGTCGGAACTCCGGGCCGGATCCTGGATTATCTGCAGAGCGGACATCTCGACCTTTCCCGCGTGGAAACGCTGGTGATCGACGAGGCCGACCGGATGCTGGACATGGGGTTCATCCCCGATGTCCGCCGGATCGTGGGGCGTCTGCCGAAAGCGGGCGTGCGCCAGACCATGCTCTTCAGCGCCACGCTCGAACCGGAGATCCTCCGTCTGGTGGACAAGTGGCTGGTCGATCCGGTGTCGTTCGAAACCGAACCGGAACACGTGGTGACCGATCTCATCGACCAGCATTTCTATGCGGTGATGCGGGAAGAGAAACTCGCGTTCCTGCTGTGGCTGATCCGCAACGAACCGTTCGAACGCATGATCATTTTCGGCAACTGGAAAGAACGCAACAGCGACCTGGTGGACAAGCTGTATGAATACGGCGTGGATGCCGGTCTGCTTTCCGGCGACATCCCGCAGAACAAGCGGCTGCAGATCCTCGACCGGTTCAAGAAAGGCGAACTCAAGGTGGTCGTGGCGACCGACGTGGCCGCCCGCGGCATCCATATCCCCGGCATTTCCCATGTGGTCAATTACGATCTGCCGGACCATCCGGAGGATTATGTGCACCGCATCGGACGCACGGGACGCGCCGGCGCCAAAGGCAAATCGATCAGTTTTGTGTGCGAATACGGCGCTTACGTGATGCCGCAGATCGAAGAATACGCGCAGATGAAGATCAAGACCGTGCTGCCGGAGGAAGACCAGCTGGTCCTGCCGGAAAAAGTCAATCCGTCCCGGCGGAAACCCGCTTCGCGTTCCGGCGGATATCGCTCCGGCGGACATCGCTCCGGCGGCAGACCGTCCGGACGGCGGCGCTGACGGAGACCGCATGGAAACGAAACTGGAAATCACGCTCGTGCTGGACCGTCTGCGCAGCGCTTTCAATACCGGCAACATCTTCCGTCTGGCGGATGCGGTCGGGGTGAAGGAAGTGATCTGCTGCGGATATACGCCGGCGCCGCCGCATCCGAGGCTGGAAAAGACGGCCATGGGTGCGGACCGCTGGGTGAAGAGCCGCAGCGTGGGCGATACGCTGGAAGCGGTGTGCCAGCTGAAAAAAGCCGGCGTTTCCGTGGTGGCGGTGGAAACCGGCGAACAGTCGGAATACGTGTGGGATCATTCCTTCCGTTTCCCGCTGGCGCTGGTGCTGGGCAATGAGGCGCTCGGGATCGAGCCGCGGGTGCTGGAACAGTGCGACGCCGTGGTCTCGCTGCCGATGGCGGGCGCCAAAACTTCGGTCAATGTCGGCAACTGCGCCGCCGCGGTGCTGTATGCCATTCTCGGGAAATATCAATACGGGGCAGGAAGATGAACAGGAAAATCGCTCTTTACGGAAAAAAATCGGAACTGCTGGAAAAGCTGCTGAAGGAGCGCGGATTTACGCTGATCCGGCCGGAAGACGATCCGGACGCGCTGATTTTGTGCTACGGCGGCGACGGCGCGATGCTGGGTGCGGAACTGTGTTATCCGGACCGCCTCAAAATGCCGGTCCGCGATTATGAGACCGCTCCGCATTGTCCGAAACATCCGCTGGGATCGCAGCTGGACGCCATGATGAACGGCCAGCTCCGCACCTCTTCGCTGATGAAGCTCCAGGGAACGCTCGGCAGTATGACCCGTTTCGCCGTCAACGATATCTTCATCCACAACACCAACAATGTGAGTGCTTTGCGTTATCAGGTCAAGATCGACGACGACA
This sequence comes from Lentisphaerota bacterium, assembly GCA_015061565.1. Lineage (GTDB taxonomy): Bacteria > Verrucomicrobiota > Lentisphaeria > Victivallales > UBA1829 > SIG94. The sequence continues at coordinate 128 of SUWI01000324.1, read as the reverse complement.
TCTACGCCCGGGAAGTGGTGGGCGACGGGGTAGGGGTATCCACCGTCCACGGCAGCACCGCCTATTACCGGAGCATCACGCACGGCAGTTTCCGGGTCGGGATCGGGATCGCCTTCAGCAACAGCACC
>SUWI01000323.1 GCA_015061565.1 Lentisphaerota bacterium | reverse complement strand
AGTTCCGCCACCGTGACGTGCCGGTTCCGGTTGGCGGCGAGGTAAGCCGTGATCCGGTTCAACAGCGGCAGTTCGGCGTCGGTGAGTTTCCGTTCCTTGAGTTCCGGCGCGGCGATGCTCTGGATCTGCCGCAGCAGGATGGCGAACCGGCAGACCGTCTCCTCGGCCGCGGCGGAATCGCCCTTGATCCAGTTCTCGTAACAGTCGATGATGCTCCGCAGCGTTTTCACCTCGCGTCCCGTCAGGCGCCAGTTCTGCGCGGAGATATTGAGCAGACGGCTGTTGTCGCCGGAAATGACGAAGGACGCCATCATGGATTCGAACTCGCGGAACTCCCCGCCGAAGGAATGTTTCGCGCACGGCGGGATGAGGATGCATTCGCCTTTTTCGAGGACGTAGGTGCAGTCGTTGATCCGGACCGTGCGTTTGCCGGAGACCATATAGACGAAGATGAAGAATTCGTGGTTGAAGATCCGGTCCCACAACTTGTAGGACCGGCCGTTGCGGTAATACAGGTTGAGCCGTTCCGGCATCAGCGGCGGCACGGACGAAACACCGGTGCCGCAGGAAACGTTGCTCTCCGGCAAGGCGGAGCAGATCTCACTGAATGATCTCATCGGGGAACCTCCTCTTCCGGTAATCTAACCTGTCGGACCGGAGATTGCAAACCTCCATCGGGATTTTCTGTCATTCCGTTAGTTTTTCATGTCATTCCGCTGGTTGACAAACTGCCGGATCCGGGGTATAGTATATTGCTACTGCAAAATGCGGAGGAAAATATACGAAATGAAACTTTCTGACCGTGCCGCGGGCCTGACTCCGTCGGAACCCCGGCGGATCTATGATGCTGCGCAGAAATATTCGGGAGTGATCGACCTGACGCTGGGCGATCCTGACCTGCCGCCGCCCCCCAACGTGCGCGAGGCCGCCTGCCGCGCCATCGAAGCGGGCAAGACCCGTTACAGCGCCAATGCCGGTCTGCTGGAACTCCGCAAAGCCATCGCCGAGGACGCCCGCAAGGAGTATAACATGACGTTCGATCCCGCCTCGGAAATCATTGTCACGGTCGGGGCGATGGAATCCGCTTACCTCTGCCTGTGGAGTTTGCTGGAGCCCGGTGACGAGGCGATCATTCCCGCGCCGTTCTGGATCAATTACCGCGAAGTGGTGAAATCCCTGGGCGCGAAACCCGTTTTTGTCGAAACCCGCCCGGAAGACGCTTTTGTGGTGCGTCCGGAGGAGATCGAAAAACGGATCACGCCGAAAACCCGTCTGCTGGTTCTCAATTCCCCCGCCAATCCGACCGGGGCAGTCATTCCCGGCGAAGTGCTCGACCGGATTGCCGAACTGGCGAAGAAATATGATCTCTCGGTCGTTTCCGATGAAATTTACGGACACCTGGTGTTCGACGGGAAACATGCTGAAAGCATTCTGACGCGGCCGGGTATGCGGGAGCGCACCGCCGTGGTGAACGGTTTTTCCAAACGCTATGCCATGACCGGATGGCGGGTCGGCTGGACCCTCGCTCCTGCGCAGCTGGTCCGCGTGATGATCCAGATGACGGAAAACATTGTGGCGTGCGCCCCGCTGCCGTCGCAATACGCGGCGATCGAAGCGTTGTCCGACCGCACCGATGAATCCTATATCCGCTGGGAATTCGAAAAACGCCGCAACTGTCTGCTGGAAGAACTGCGCTCGATCCCGGAAATCGTCAGCACGGGGACCCCGGCGACCTTCTACGCTTTTCTGGATGTTTCCCGGACCGGCATGAGCGGCGAAGAATTCGCCATGTCCCTGCTGAAATCGAAGCAGGTGGCGGTCATCCACGGCAGTGCCTACGGAGGTCCCGCCTACCGCAATTTCATCCGGATCGCCTTCACGATGGACTGCGCCGAACTACGCAAGGCATTTACCCGTATCCGGGAATTTTTAGCTGAAAGGAAAGGAGCGGCAAAATGAAGAGATTTCCGGTAACCTTCTGTCTGAGCCATTATTTGGATTACGAACCGGCCATGCGGAGTTCGCTTCTGCAGGAATTCCGCGACAACGGAGCCGAATATCTGATTCTCGCTCCACCGATGCTCTACAAAATTTTGGAAACCCCGGCTGTCGCGGATCAGCTCCAGCAGGAAATTCAGGCGGCAGGTTTGTCCTTCATGGACGCGCACGGTCCCTTCATGGGGATTACCGATCTGTGTTATCCGGAGGGGAAATACAGTGAAATGCTTCTGCACCGTCATCTGGCCTGTCTCAATATCGCCACCGACTTCGGGATCAAAACCTATACGCTGCATTCCGGCGGCGACTTCCGGTTCCCTGCTTATACGGAAGCACAGCTCATGGACGAGATCCGCCGCAAACTCGATGTCCTGCTCCCCGAAGCGGAAAAACGCCAAATCGTCATCTGTCTGGAAAACGGCATGCCGAAACTCTGTTTCCCGGACCGTCTGCTGACGCTCAAAAACGAGTATCCGACTCCGTATCTGGGATTCTGCTACGACTCCGGACATGCCAACGTCATGGACCGCGGCCGGGAAATCCCGGACAGTCTGCCCCGCCGCAATTATGCCGGAACCGGGTATGAGCCGGAATGGGAGGACCGCGCGCTCGAAAAGATGCTGCCCCATATCGTGAACTGCCATTTGCATGACAACAACGGTTATGAGGATCAGCATCTGCTTCCCGGACGGGGCAATATCGACTGGAAACATACGATGGAACTGCTGAAACAGGCACCCCGGCTCGAAGTGATCCAGTCCGAGGTCACATTCCCTCGGGAAAAATTGTCGGTCCGGCAGCTCTGCGAAACTTTCCGGAAACTTCAGGAGATGTGAAAATGAATAGAGACGAACTGAAACGTTATGTTTGTGAATATCTGGATTCACATTCCGATGAATCGATCCGGCGGGACGCGGAAAACAAGTAAACGAACGGGAGCATTTTCAATGAATAACAATGTCGAGTCAGTTTCGTATGCCGATCAGTTGTCCGATTCAACCCGGAAACGGTTCCGGTTGTATGCGTATGCAACCTCCTGGAGCGGAGGTTTTGCAGATATCATACTGGAGAATTCCGCCATCATCATCCTTTATTTCGCCGTTCTGGGAGCCAACAACCGACTCATCATGTTCTCGACAGGAATGTCCGGACTGGTATATATGTTTCTGCTGATCCCCTCGTCTGGACTGGTGGATTGGCTCGGTCCGAAAAAGGTGGTCTACTGGTCCGCATCCATGGCATGTTTTTCCTACCTTCTGATGGCGTCGGCTCCGTTTTTCGGAACGGCCTGGGCTCAATATGTCGTCTTGATCGGCTGTCTGCTGTTCTGCCTTTCCAAGCCGCTCTGGGTCGCTTCATGGTTTCCTATTGTCGGGGATATTCTGAAACCGGAAGAACGCGGGGAGTTTTTCGGGTTCATGCGGTTCAGTTACTTTACTTTGACGGGGACCGTCCTTTTCCTGGTCGGGCTTTTCCTGGGCAAAAATCCGCCTCTGTGGCTTTTGCAGATTGTCATGGGCTTAACCGGGGTGTTGGTGCTGGGAAGGATCCTTTTCATTTCCCGGATCAGGACCAGAGAACATTGCAGACAGAACTATGACCTGAAGAAAGCCTTCAAAATATCCATCCGGAACTCCCCGCTGGTCGGTTTTTCCGCCTATATAGGATTTCTCTTCGCCGCCTTCGGTTCTGTCATTCCTCTGACTTTGATTTATATGAAAAATGGTTTGCAGTACCGCGCCGATGCGGTTCAGACCCTGTCTTCCGTTGGAGTAGCAGGCTGTATCATCGGATATTTCTTCTATGGACGGATTGTCCGGAAAATCGGAATGCTTTCGTTTCAGTTGCTGGTGCATGCCGCTTACATTCTGATCCCGCTGGGGCTGTTTTTCTGTCATCCGTCGCCCTGGCTGATGGGGATATTCCTATTTGCCGCCAATTTCTGTCTGGCCGGTTTCGGATGTGCGGTTTCCACGGAAATCCTGGCATTGGCAAAACCGGGAAATCTCTCAATGGCAAATGCCTTTGCCCATACTTACCAGTATACCGGAACCGCCTTCGGAAGAACGGTTACCTCATTCCTGCTGGGGAACGGGATCTTATCCGCGTTCTGGCAATGCGGGGAGATCCGTATATCGCATTTCCAGACGATTTTCCTGTTCTGCGCGGGAGCGGCGGTTTTTTCGCTGATCCTGTTGTTCTGTCTGCCCAGCATGGTTCCCCGGCATGACGACTATTACCAGCCATGAGTTATGTAAAAAATACCAAACATCCTTAATATACAGAGAATCAACTGGTGAGACAGGGATACTTCTATTATCACGGGAGATTCCAGGAGAATTTCGAGTAAAGCAAACGTGCTGACATTCCCCGGTCGGCGGCGGGATTCCGATGCTGTGATCCCTCCTGCCAATCAATCGCCGCGACAGCCCTCTGAAAACGCAAAAAGGCGGCAAGATTTCTCCTGCCGCCAGGCGGTTCCCTCCATCACTTCAGCAGCTCGCTCTCCTGCTTCTCCCAGACCAGAGGGAAACTGCGCCGAAGGGTCTGCATGGAGAGGTCTGCTTCGCCGAGAATGAGCTTGTGGACGATTGTCGGCGAGAGCAGCGTCAGCCGGGTCGCCTTCGCCACCACTCCGGGATCGATGCCGATGGCTTC
>SUWI01000322.1 GCA_015061565.1 Lentisphaerota bacterium | reverse complement strand
TAGCGGTGTTCCATCTCGTTCACGCCCCAGCGCAGCGCATACGGCACCTTGGTCGGATCGTTCACCAGCGGCGTGATCAGGTGCGGCAGCGGACGGTAGATCTCCAATTCCACATATTTCGGGTCCACCAGGATCAGTTTCAGCTCATAGGGGGAGAACCGGTAAAGCAGGCTCATGATCAGCGTGTTCATGCAGACGCTTTTGCCGCTGCCGGTCGAACCGGCGATCAGCAGGTGCGGCGCTTTGGCCAGGTCGGCGATCTTCACATGCCCCGACACATCTTTTCCCAGAATGATCGGAATGTTCGCCTTGGTGTTCCGCCACGTGTCCGATTCCATCAGCTCGCGCAGAAATACCATGTTGGAAACTTTGTTCGGCAGTTCGATGCCGACCGTGTCGCTGCCCGGGACCGGCGCCAGGATACGGATGCTTTCCGCCCGCATGTCCTTGGCGATATTGTTCTGGATCTGGGTGACTTTTTCCACCCGGACGCCCGGCTGCAGCGCGATCTCGAACCGTGTGATGCGCGGTCCCACCACGGTATTGCACACGGTTCCGTTGATGTCGAAACTGTCCAGCGTGGCCTGGAGCGTGACTTTCGCCAGATCCAGGTAGCCTTCATCTTCGCCGCGGTTTTCCTTGGGTTTGTCCAGCAGCGATACCGGCGGCAGCTCGTAAGGACGGTCGTTATTGGGGATCATGACCTCGCGCCGCGTGCTTCTCGTCACGGTCGTTTTCTGCGTATGGGAATACGGATCGTCCGGATTTTCATTACCCGGCGCCGCGGCCGGAGCCGGCTGGGCAGGAACCGGATTCGGGGCTGGCTGCACCGGGGGGGCGGGAGCGGGCGCCGGTTCGGGTTCGGCCGGGGTTTCCTGGACTGGCTCTGCCTGCGGCTCAACTGCCGGCAGCGGATCCGGTGAGGTGATCGTTACCGGAGAAACGGCCGGGGCAGGGGCCGGCTGCGGGGCAGGGACCGGAACCGGCTGGACCGGCTGGACAGGGGGCGGCGGAACTGCCGCTTGTCTCGGATCGGCCGCGGTCTCAGGCGTCGCCGTTTGAGGTTTTGAAAACAGCCCCATAAGTGATTTTTTCAAGGATTTTTCTTCCTGCGGAGGCGCAGCCTGTCCGTTGGTCGGACCCGGCATCGGCGCAGGTGCAGGCGCTGGGACAGCGGGCAGCTGCGGTTTGGCCGGAGCCCCGGCCTGGTCCTTCCTGAAAAAGACCATCCAGTCCGCCATGAATATGAAAAACAGGCCGGAAAGAATGAAGACGATGGCGCAGATGCTGGTGCCGATCGGGCCGATGCAGCGGCGGATCAGTCCTGCGGGGCAGCTGACGGTCGCCGGGGCTGCGAGCAGGGCGCCGAACGTTCCTCCCGACAAGGCTTTTTCCGGCTCGCCCGCATGGCCGATCCCCAGTTGTGCGGTCAAGGTGACAAATTCCGCCGGGAATACCGCAAAAATCACTGAAAGTCCGATGATGACCATCAGCAGACTCGGGATATACCCTTTCCGGTTCACCGGTTTCGGTATGAAACTCCGGATCGCACACAGCAGAAGCAGCAGCACGATCGGATAGGTCGCGATGCCGAACAGCAGAAAAAAGAACCGCGAAATATGCGCACCCAGCGGACCCGCCCAGTTCCGGATCGGTTCGGTGATGCCCCCGTCCAGCACGGACAAGTCAGTGCTGTTGTAAGTTAATATGGAAAGCACGAACAGCAATACAGCCAGTCCGGCAAATATATATCTGATTTTGAATTTTACGGTAGTTTCTTCCGCCATCTTGATCTCCTGATCTGGTTTTCCCGGTTTTTTCTATGGTATAATAGCATAAATCCTGATTTTTGAAAGTTCAAATTCGCAAAAGCTGTTAATAAAAATGGACTTTTTTTTGATTTTTTTTCGTCCGCTGCCTTTTTACCCTCGGAAATCTCCGGAAAGACCGGCTGCCGGCAGCAAAAAAAGCCGCCGGATCTACTCCGGCGGCCGGGTTCGGCAAAATCAGGTTCGTCAGTTCGCCGCGCTGACCTCGAAGACTTCATCGGTTTCGAAACTGCTGTCCAGTTCCACCGGCACATTGGCCTGCGCCGGCGTCTTTTTGCAGTCCGCTTTCGAACATCCTTTCTTGTTTCCGGGCATGTTCACGTGTTCACTGGCTTTGCAGGCGTTACTGCCGTTGGCCGGACAATTCTGCACGGCCTTGGCCGCGTAACAGCAGCCGCCCTGCGCCGCGGCCGCGGCATTTTCCTCCGGACACATCACCGCATTCTGAGTTTTGCTGTGGTAATGTTCAGCAGCCGGACACCCTTTGCCGTTTTTCGGACATTTGTGCAGCGGTTTCACGCAGATCGTCTTGCCGTTTTTGGTCTGCCAGCATTTCGCGTTTTTGCACGGTTTTTTCTTGCTGCCCGGACACGGTGTGCAGCAGGCGTCCCATTCGGCGATCACCCACATGACCTCTCCTTCCGGCGTAGTGATTCTCTTCGGATGCTGTGCCGTCGGCGGTGCGGTCTGCTTGGTGCCTGGATCGGCCTCCTGACAGTTGCAGCATCCGGTGATGGCGGTGACGAGAGCGGCCGATACCGCCCACACTGTGACTTTGTGGTTCATAATTCCCCCCTTGTTTTTTCACGCGGTTTCCCCTTGACCGCCGCGCACGGTCTTTACGGTGAACTGATCACCCGGCCTGTATAATACTCCCGCATTCCCGGAAATCAAGTCCCGTTTGGTATTTTTTTCAAAAAAAACCGAGATCTCGCCCCTTCACCTGTCTTGCGCGGCCGGCTTATAGGTCTTATAGGTCTTATAAGTCCTATCCCGTTCGCGGAAAACCCCGGCAGTTCTCCATGCCTCTGTCTCCAGGGCTGTGAAAACTGCGCTTTTTCCTTGTTCTTTTACTTGAAAAATCGGAAAATGATGCCAAATTAAATACACAGTATTTTTTCTAAGGAAAGGATGTAGAATCATGCCTTATATTGCCAACACGGACAGCGACCGGGCCGAAATGCTCCGCACTGCCGGTTTTTCCAGCATCGGCGAAATGTGGGAAAAGGCCGGCGTCCGCTTCCCGTATCCCGCGCTCGACGGGATCCCCGAAGGTAAATCCGAATATGAAGTGTTCCGTCATCTCGAGGAACTTTCCGCCAAAAACGCCTCCCGCCTCGTGAATTTCGTCGGCGGCGGCTATTACGACCACATTATCCCGTCCGCTGTGGATGCGGTCGCTTCCCGCGGCGAATTCTTCACCGCCTACACCCCGTATCAGGCCGAAGCCTCGCAGGGCACGCTCCAGGCCATCTACGAATACCAGACCGCCATCTGCCGCCTGACCGGCATGGATGTTTCCAACGCCAGCCTCTACGACGGCGGCACCGCCTTGTTCGAAGCCATGATGATGTCCGTCAAGATCACCGGCCGCCGCCAGGTGGTGATCTCCGGCGCCGTCTCCCCGATTTTCCGACGCATGATCGACACCTACTGCATCAACCTCGACGTCGAACGGATCGAAGTCCCCGCGGGGCAGGGCACCGATTCCAACCTCGATGAACTCGCCAAGGCCCTGACCGACAAGACCGCCTGCGTCATCGTCCAATATCCGAATTTCTTCGGCGGCGTGGAAGATTACAGCGGCATCACCGCAGCCGCGCATGCCAACGGCGCACTTGCCGTCTGTTCCGCTTATCCGATCGCGCTCTCCGTTCTCAAGACTCCCGGCGAAATGGATTTCGACATCGTCACCGGCGAAGGCCAGAGCCTCGGCATCCCTCTGAGTTTCGGCGGGCCTTACCTCGGTTTCATGGCCGTAAAGAAACAGTATATGCGCAAGATGCCCGGACGCATCGTCGGCCGCACCCATGACCTCGACGGCAAGGATGGTTTCGTGCTGACGATCCAGACCCGCGAACAGCATATCCGCCGCGAACATGCCACCAGCAATATCTGCTCCAACGAAAGCCTCTGCGCTTTGTCGGCCCTCATCTACCTGACCCTGGTCGGCAAACAGGGGTTCGTCAATGTCGGCGACCTCTGCATGTCCAAGGCCGTTTTCGCCCGGAACGAACTGCTCAGGATCAAAGGCGTCGAACCCGTCGGAAACGGCGTGTTCTTCAATGAATTCGTGGTCAAGGTCCCCTGCGATGCCGGCGAGCTCGTCGGCAAGCTCATCGACAAGGGCTTCGCCGCCGGTTTCCCGCTCGGACGCTATTACCATGACCGCCGCGACCAGCTCCTGATCGCCGTCACCGAAAAAAGAACCCGCGAAGAGATCAAAGCTCTTGCCAATGCCATGGAGGCCTTCCTGTGAAACTCATCTATGAAATCGGCCGTGCCGGACGCACCGGCGCCGTTCTCCCCGCTCTCGATGTCCCGCAGTCGTCCGCGGTCCCCATGTCCATGCGCCGCTCTTCCACCGCGGCTCTGCCGGAAGTCTCCGAACAGGAAACCGTCCGCCATTTCACCAACCTGAGCCGCATGAATATGAGCGTGGATACCAATTTCTATCCCCTCGGCTCCTGCACCATGAAATACAATCCGAGGCTGCACGAGAAAGTCGTGCGGCTCCCCGGTTTCGCCGATCTGCATCCGCTGCTGCCTCAGCTGCGCCACGGCGCCACCCTCACGCAGGGTGCCTTGACCGTCCTTTATGAGACCGAACGA
>SUWI01000321.1 GCA_015061565.1 Lentisphaerota bacterium | reverse complement strand
TGCTGCCTCCGTTCTGGAAGCCGGAATCCAAATAATTTTTCAGAAAATCCCGGATTTTTTCCGAAAAAGCCTGTGACATGTATCTCGCTGGGCGCTTACGCGTCAACCGAGGTTCTTCCGATCTCATTTCCCGCCGCCCGATCCGGAAATGGGCGCTTGATAAGGCCCCGGTCACCTGGGTCTCCGTGGATGCTCCGAAAGGCAATTCCTCCAAGCCCGACTTCAGTTACCTTTCCGTCTCCGTTTCAAAAGACGAAATCACGGTCAGCGCATTGGATGAAAACGGAAAAGAATTCGACCGCTTTTCGATCAATCCGCAGGGAAAAGTGACGGAACTCTTTCAAAGTCCCGAATTGAAACATTTCAGTCTGAACCGGAAATAAAAAGGCGGCTCAGTCGCCGAGGAAACGGCCTCGCGAAATGTAGTTGCAGATGTAATCGTGGACCGTGTCTTCCAGCGGGGTCACCACCGCGGAGTATCCGGCGGCCCGGAGCTTGGAAATGTCCGCGCAGGTGTAATACTGATACTTGCCGCGCAGATGGTCGGGCATGTCGATATATTCGATATTCACCGGCTTGCCCATGGCCTTGAAAACCGCCGTCGCCAATGAATTCCAGGTCTCCGCGCGCCCGCTGCCGATATTGTAAATGCCGTGGCATTTTTTATTCAGCAGGAAGATCACCATTTCGACCGCATCTTTCACGTAGATGAAATCGCGTTTCTGTTCGCCGTCGGCATATTCGGGCAGATAGGATTTGAAGAGCCGGACCTTGCCGGTGTCGCGGATCTGTTCGTAGGCACGGCAGACCACGCTGCGCATCTCGCCCTTGTGCAGCTCGTTCGGGCCGAAACAGTTGGTGTATTTGACGCCGATGATTTTGGACAGCAGACCCTGGCGCCTGGCCCAGAGGTCGAACATCTGCTTGGAATAGCCGTACATATTGAGCGGACGCAGTTCTTCGATGCGGGACTCGTCATCGACATAGCCGTGCTCGCCGGCGCCGTAAGTGGCGGCGCTGGACGCATACAGGAACTGGATCCCCCGCGTGGCGGCATAGAGCGCGAGCTTGCGGGTGTAATCGAAATTGTTGCCGATCAGGTAGGTGGCATCTTTTTCCGTGGTGGAGGAACAGGCGCCCATGTGGAGGATCACCTCGGTGTCACGCGGCAGCGCGCCGTTGGTCAGCCGTTCCATGAACACATCTTTTTCCATATAATCGGCATAAGCCAGCGCGCGGAGGTTCTTCCATTTTTCCGAAGTTCCGAGATGGTCGACGGCCAGGATGTCATCGATCCCGAGCTGGTTGAGTTTCCAGATCAAAGCACTGCCGATCAATCCTGCGGCGCCGGTAACGATGTATTTCATCTTGTTTCTCCTCGTGGGTTAAAAGCTGAATAAAGAATTGCCCGACTCGCGGCTGGATTCATGGAGCCGCTCACTGCGCGACTCGTAATGTTTTCCGTGCCAGGGCATGACTTTGAAATGATCCTGATCCATCGGACGGCGGACATCGCGGAATTCCCGTTCGTGCTCCTTGCGGCGTTCGCGTTCGCTGGCGAAAAAACCTTTGGAAGATGCATCGGCCTGCTGCTTCGGCTGTTCATTCTCCATAAATTTACCGGAAGGAGCCGAAGATTTCTGCTTTTTGCCGGAGCTGCAGCCGGCGGTCAGCAGGACCGCGGACAAGATGACCGGAACCAGAAAAAACACATGAAAAAACCGCATGATCATTCCTTTCAGATATGGTTGATGAGGACGATAGTCTGATCGTCTTCCTGACCTTCGCCGCCGGGCGTCTTCGCGAAGTCGTCCACGGCGTTGAACGTCTTGCGGATAAAGGTTTCCGGATCCTCCTTGGCGAGGCTGGAAGCCAGATAAAGCTCCTTGAGGCGCGGCACGCCGAAATATTCCCCGGTCCGGGGTGAGACGGCTTCGTTGATGCCGTCGGTGAACATCAGGACGGACATTTCCGGCGTGAATTCGATGCAGAGGGTGTCGAATTCCACGGCTTCGCTGGGGAGCAGACCGATCCCCGCGCCGTCCGGATAAATGGTGCGGATATGTTCACGGATATAGACCAGCAGTTCGGTATGGCCGCCGCGGACGTATTCCAGCGTGGAATCGCGCCGGTTGAGCACGCAGCAGCCGAGCGTGATATAACGACCGGCGCCCGCATCGCGGTTCAGATTGGTGTTCAGCTCCAGCATCAGCTTCATCAGGGAGGGACAGCGGTCCACGTTGGCGCGGATGAAACTCCGCGTCATGGCGGTGATCATGCAGGCGGGGATCCCCTTGCCGCAGGCATCGCCGATCACGACTAGCAGGCGGTCCTCGTCGACCTGGACGAAATCATAAAAGTCGCCGGACACTTCTTTGGAAGCCCGGGTGTAGGCATGGACGGAAAACTGACCCCAGACCGGCATGGTGTCGGGCAGCAGGGAACGCTGCAGATTGCGGGCGAATTCCAGTTCCTGGTTCAGGCGCTGCTGCCGGCTGAGCTTGGAATACGCATCGATGATCCGGCGCGCGATCTCCACCTGCCCGGCAATGAAACGGAAGCGTCCGAACTGTTCGGAAGAGAAATATTTCTGTCCTTCTTCCTGCATGTTGTTGACCGCGCAGATCACGCCGGTCACCTCGCCGTTGCTGATCAGCGGCAGCGCCATGAGGCATTCGATCGGCACCAGCGGATCGGTCACATAGAGGCGGGAACGGTCCAGATCCTTGCTGCCGAGCATGATCTCTCGCTTGAATTTCGCCGCTTCGCCGACGATCCCCTGCCCGACCTCGATCCGCTCGCTTTTCAGCTGTTCGAGCAGATATTTGGGTTTGGTCATCACGTAATCGGACGAGGATTTGTGGAACAGCGGGAACGGACCGGAAACGCCGACCGGCCGGAGCATATTGTTTTCGAGCGTGAACACGCAGACGCTCTGCGCTTCGACCAGTTCCATGATGTAGCGGGCGGTCACGTTCATCCAGTTCTGCATATCGGCCTCGCTTTTCATGTTCTGCGTGAAAAGGGCCAGGAAATTGCTGAGTTCAACGCTGTTGTGCATGGCGGAACGGAGTCTTTTCCGGGAAATCAGCAGACGGGTGCGGGTCACCGCCAGCCCCACGATCAGAAAGATGTTCAGCCCGACTCCGATCAACAGCAAAAAAATCGGAATTTTCATAAAAAAATACCAGCATCCTGTTTGATTTTTCTTAATATTACTGCTAACTTTATTCCAAATTTGTGATTTTTCAAATTTTTTTCCGAAAAAAATGAGAGGATTTAGCAGGTTTTTATGAAAAAAAAGCGCGCAGACGAGCTGTTATACGAGCATGGGCACTGTGAAAGCACGGCGGACGCGGCTTTGCTGATCCTCGAAGGCAGGGTCCGGAGCAAGCCCGACGCCCTGGTCCACAAAGCCTCGGAAATGTTCCCCGCCGATACCGTGCTGCTGGTCGATTCCGGCACCGGATTCGTCAGCCGCGGCGCGCTCAAGCTGCAGAAGGCGCTGGAAAAATTCGCGCCCGACCTCCACGGCCGCACCGCGGTCGATATCGGCGCGTCCACCGGCGGGTTCACCGATCTCATGCTGCAGCACGGTACGGACAAAGTTTATGCGGTCGATGTCGGCCGCGGTCTGCTCCACTGGAAACTGCGCACCGATCCGCGCGTAGTCTGCCTCGAAGGGATCAATGCGCGCGAACTGCCGCCGGACTCCGTTCCGGGCGGGGCGGATCTGCTCAGCATGGATGTATCGTTCATCTCGGCAACGAAAATTCTGCCGGCCGCGCATGCGGTGCTCAAGCCCGGCGCCCTGGCGTTCATTCTGGTCAAGCCGCAGTTCGAAGCGCCGCGGCAGGATGTTCCCCCGGGCGGCGTGGTCACGGATCCGGCGGTGCGTCAGGCGGCTCTGGATAAAGTCTGCGCCGCGGCCGCCGGACTCGGCTGGGAACTGATCGAAGCCGCGGATTCGCCGCTGCGCGGACCCCGAGGCAATCTGGAATATGTCGCCGTCTTCCGGCTTCCGGGAAACAGTCAAAACGAAAGGAACGAATCATGAAAAAAATCCTGTCTTTTCTCTTTCTGACCGGCATTCTTCTGCCGTTCAGCCTCACCGCCCAATATAACAAAGCGGCCCGGCGGGGCACTGCGAAAGCGGCCTCGGAACTCTCCTCGATGGCCCGCGAGGTCCGGGTCTCACGCCAGATCCGCGAACGGATGGAAGATTATGCCATCATCATCGATTATGCTGTCAAGCACGAACAGCTCAATCCGGCGGAAATGCGTAAGATCCAGGGCATCCTGAACCGGGTCGAAAAAATGCTCGAAAAAAGCAAAAAAAGCGGACAGATGAGCGTCGATGAGGCCAAGACCATGAACCGGGAACTCTCCAAAGCCTACCGCATGCTCTGGTTCCTCCGCCGCAACAAGCTGGGCAAAAACCAGAAAATCGTTTTCCTGGGACGGAATATCGTGCTGCGCGATGAATACCGCGCCAAATTCGATCGGGGGTCCCTGAATCAAAAAGAAATGCAGGATATCATGCATGCCTATTATTCCGCCTGGCGCGTGCGTGAACAGCTCCGGACCGACAATCTGAATCCCAAGCAGCGGCTCCGGCTGGAACGCGAATGTTTTGAGATCCTTTCCGAATACTTTACGCTGGATC
>SUWI01000320.1 GCA_015061565.1 Lentisphaerota bacterium | reverse complement strand
GTTCCGTTCCGATCATCCGCAGGTCCGATTCCATCTGCACAGCGGCAACGCCGAGGATGTCATGGAGCGGCTTGACCACGGGATCCTGGATTTCGGCATCCTCATCCAGCCGGTGGACATTTCCCGCTACAACAGCCTCGCGCTTCCGGTCAGGGACACCTGGGGACTGATCCTGCGGAAGGATCATCCGCTGGCGAAACGGAAGACCATCCGTCCGGCGGATCTTGCCGATGTCCCGCTTCTGCTGTCGAGACAGATTTTTCGCAATGAAAAACTGACCGGTCCCATCGGTAAATGGTTCGGCGAATGGGGCGATTCCGTCAAGGTCGCGGGCACATACAACCTGATCTTCAATGCGGCGCTGCTGATCCGCGAGGGAGTCGGCTGTGCGCTCGGGCTGGACAAACTGATCGACCGGACCAGTCAAAGCGACTTGTATTTCCGTCCGCTGAGTCCGAAACTGGCAGTAGCGCTGGACATTGTCTGGAAGAAGAGCCGCATCTTTTCCGAAGCGGCGGAAAAATTTCTGGAGCGCCTGCGGGAGAATCTTGTTCAGCAAAATAATATTTCAGAAACCGCTTGACTTGATCAGCGAATGGATGTAAATTATTTTAAATTCAATCCCCAATTTCAAATTTACGGAGGTCGGAATGCCTAAAAAAAATTTTTATCGCCGTTGTTTTTGCGTTGACACTTTCACTTTCGGCCGCAGATGTCAAAGACACCTGGTTCGATATGCTCTATCAAGCCACGGCCAAACAGCTGCCCAAGGGGTGCCAGCTCAGGAAAGAACCCGATATGCGGATCCTTTTTATCGATGTGCCGCTGCCGGTGAAGAGCGATGTCCCTTTTGATACCGGCAAATCCAAAGCTGCCATTCTCAAGGAGCTTAAAGGCACGGCGGATGCCGATTTCATAAAGAAAGCCGAAATCATTCTGATTTATAATTATGTCACGTCCAACAGCAGAATCCATTCGGTCGTCATCTCGGCAAAAGACCTGTGACCGAAGTCTTTTTTTCTGTGAAGCAGTGACTTTTCAGCTATTCCGTTCTGCGCAGCCCGGAGGCAGAACGAAAAAATAATCAGCCGAGTTTTTCGGCCAGGAGCTTCTGCACGGTCTGCGGATTGGCTTTGCCGCGGCTGACTTTCATCATCTGTGATCAAAAGCCCTCCGACGTCGCCGCTTTACCAGGGGCGGCCATTCGTCCAACCGGCTTTGCTCATACCTCGAAATCAGCATGATTTTTCCACAAAAAGGCAAACCTGGGGTTGACCGGGCCGTTCTGGAGTTTATTATAATATCAGGGGGTAATGATTTTTTTGCCCGACAACAATAAAAATGCAAGGAGGAAAACTTGCTCACTCTCACCGTTTCATCCGATCAGCTGGTCGAGGAAGACATTTACGAGATCACTCCGGTGTCATCCCTGACGGAATTTCTGAAACCGCACTGCTCGCTCTGTATCGTGAAAACTCCGTATGAAGGCTCGATCGTCGAGATGCGCCGGGTCATGGGACGAAACCAATCCGGCGGGCAGGAAAAGATTTATCTGGAAAGCTGTTCCGAAAACGACCAGGGACGGCTGAAATGCAAACTTGACCGCACTCTGCATTCCCCGTTTCTTTTTATCTCATGGAAAGCGAAGGGATGTCACACCTTCCGGCTGGTGGAAAACAGAAAGACCGTGGCCGAATTTCCGGATTTCCAATCGGCGTTGGCGGCATATTTTCCGGACGGGTTCATTCCGGAAAAATGTTACCGGAGAAACCGGACGGTGTTCGATCTCATGTGCAGTGTCATCAGAAAACGGCTGCTGTTCAAAAAACTGGACAGTATCTTCAAACAGAGGGTCGAAAAACTTCTGGAAATGGAACCGGCGGTGATGCAATGAAGGAAGGCTTCTGGGGAAATTACGAAACGGGGATCTGGTTCCAGATCGACGAGCACGAAAGGTGGCTGCGGCGCGGGAACAATGCGGAACGGCTCGGAGTGCCGGAGAATGTCATCGCCGAGTTCCCGAATTTTGCAGACCGGGAAACGCTGCTGCCCTTTGTCTGGCGACATGCGCCGGTCATGCGGTGGCGCTGTCACGGGGAAAGCGTGACCTTCGAATTTTATGCCGAGGAATGGGAAAAGCCGCTGGAAATTATCCGAAGATGGTGTACAGTATTCGCCGGAGATTTCCTTTTCCTGCACATGGTGAATTTCAGCGGCATGGAAGTTCGGGAAACTCTTTGGAAAGAATGGGAATAACAATAGGCTGCATAGGAGGAATGGGAAAATGGCAACATACAAAGAACAATTAGGTAAATTGTTTAAAGAAGTTAGAGAGGATTTTGGGCTTCAAGAAACAGATAAAGAAGCTTTTATTGAATGGGCATATGAACGACATACGCGGTTGAGACGGCGGGATAAAGAGTGGCTGGAAAGGAAAGAGACAAATTCCTCTAAGAAATATTTACCTAGCTGCCAAGATTATTTTAGGGCCGTTTACGAAGCAATCAGGACCTGCGCCGGTATCGATTACTATACGGGAAAGAAGCTCAATTGGGGAATTACCTTGCCCGCCGAGAAAACGCAACAGGCAAACACTAAAAAAACAGAAACGGAGGACACTAAAACAAGACAGGAAAGGGTAACTTTTGACCACATAAATGGAAGAGAACTCCAAAATCTGAAGTTCGTCCTTTGTTCCGGAAAAACAAACGATGCGAAAAACGACTTAACTCAAACTGAATTTCTGAAGTTGTGCCAGGCGGTCGTTGATTTTTCCAAAGCAAAAGAATCTTCATCCGGTTCATCCGGCCAATGAGGCTTATTATTCTCTCCTGCCATGCTGACTTGTCTTCACCAAATCTTCGAATCCGTCACGTTCCGGGCGGGCGGAGCGTTTTTCACGGCGTTTCTGCTGACCGTTTTCGCGATCACGCCGCTGCTGCCGTTTTTCCGGAAACACTGCATCCAGAAATCCGCCCGGATCGACAACGGCGAAAAACCGCATAAGCCGCTGATGGGCGGAGTCGTCATCATTGCCTCGGTCCTCCTTTCAAGTTTGCTCTGGGGCATGATCTCCGACCGGAAACTGATCGTTTTTCTGCTCGCAACGCTTTCACTCGCTCTCCTCGGATTCGCCGACGATTTCATCAAACTCAAATATCTCCGGCAGGAACGGGACGGGGTAAAAGAACGGACCAAAGTCATCATTCAGGCGGTCGTTTCGATCCTCGCCGTTTATGCGCTTTACAAAACGCACGGAACCGTTACCATGAAAATATTTCTGCCATGCTTCAAGCAGGCGTTTCAGTTCGTTCCCGGAACGGAAAGCATCGCTGTAATGACTCCCTTCTCCGCTGAAGCATGGTTCGTTCTGCCGTTGTTCTTCATGCCGCTGTGTCTGCTTTTTATGCTCTGCTTGAATTACGGGGTGATTTTCTGCGCTTCCAACGGCGTGAATCTGACTGACGGCAAAGACGGACTGGCTTCGGGCTGTATGATCTTCGCCTCGCTTGCCTTGGCTGTTACCGCGTATTTTTCCGGACATAAAATCTTCGCCGAATACCTCAATATTCCGTATGTACCGGGCGCGGGTGAAATCGGGATTTACGCTTGCACCATTGCCGGAGCCTGCACAGGATTTCTCTGGCACAACTGCGAACCGGCAAGTCTTATTATGGGCGACACCGGCAGTCTTGCACTCGGCGGGGCATTGTCTCTGATCGCCATTATGCTCGGCCAGCAGATATTGCTTTTTATCATCGGCTTCATTTTCATCGCCGAATTAGCATCGTCATTCATTCAGCGTTTTGTCTATCGTCATTTCGGCGGAAAGCGTTTTTTCCTGATGGCCCCCATTCACCATCATTACGAAAAGCAGGGCATTCCCGATTCCCGGATCATTGTCCGGTTCTGGATCATCGCCATGATTTGCGCACTGATCGGACTCGGTCTGCTGAAGCTGCGCTGATTGAAAAGCTTTTTCTCAGCCGAGTTTTTCGGCCAGGAGCTTCTGCACGGTCTGCGGATTGGCTTTGCCGCGGCTGGCTTTCATCACCTGGCCCACAAAGAACTGCAGAACATTCTTGCGTCCTTCGC
Source organism: Lentisphaerota bacterium (assembly GCA_015061565.1). GTDB lineage: Bacteria > Verrucomicrobiota > Lentisphaeria > Victivallales > UBA1829 > SIG94. Next base: position 573 of record SUWI01000320.1, on the reverse strand, counting down.
GATACTGCTGCACCTGCGCCGGATTGGCCGCGATGGCGTCTTCGATGAACTTGAGGATCGCTCCTTCGTCGGAGACCTGGACCAGGCCTTTTTCCTTGATGATGTCCGCCGCTTTCTTGCCGGTGGTGAACATTTCCGGAAAAACCGTTTTGCCGATCTTGCCGTTGATGGTGCCTTTGTGGATCAGATCCACCATTTCCGCCAGATTTTCAGGCGGGAGCGGACAATCCGCGAAGGTATGTCCGGATTCGGAAAGTTCGCGCATGAGATCGCCGACGATCCAGTTGGCGACCAGTTTCGGAGCCTGGGATTTGGACGCGGCGGCCTCGAAATAATCCGCACACGGCTTTTCCTGCGTCAGCACCTGCGCATCATAGGCGGTCACCTGATACTGTTCGATGAACCGCTGACGGCGGGCGGACGGCAATTCGGGCAGATGGCGCTTGAATTCCTCGATATCCGCATCGGTGAACTCCACCGGGAGCAGATCGGGTTCGGGGAAATAACGGTAATCGTGGGCGTTTTCCTTGCCGCGCATGGAATAGGAATCGCAGACGTCATCGTTCCAGCCGC
>SUWI01000319.1 GCA_015061565.1 Lentisphaerota bacterium | reverse complement strand
CCTCCCGCCGCGTCATCCGTGCATCCACCAGCGCCAGACGCGGACCGCCATGAAGCCGACGAGCGCGATCCCGGCGAGGATGAACATCACGATCCCCAGCGCCAAAGAAAGATACATTCCACCGAGCCCGGCCGCGATGCTGGCGAAAAGCACCGCCAGAACCACAGCCTCGGCGAGCTTGATGTTTTTTGCCGTCTGTTCGATCAAAACTGTATTCATCATTTTTTCCTCACTTTCCTTTTGATTTAAGGCCGCAGACTTTGCCCGGTCTGCGAGCGGGTTCCGGACGGGGCGCTTGGCGGTACCGCGAGGCGGTGGTGGTCCGCTGTATATAGAAGCATGCATTCGGGTTTAAGCAAGCGATTTATTTCATTCCTTTCGGATGTTTTTCTTGCTCGCTGCACGTTCCCGATCACATTTTTTACCCGTCCGATCTTGCCGGGGGAAGCGTTGTCTGTCGCCTTCCCGATGTTTCCAACTACCGCTCGGAATGACCTTCGCCTGCGGCGGGATGATGTTCATCACGTAGACCCACGCTTCGACCGTGCTGCCGTCCTCCAGCGTTGCCGGGACCAGCATCCGGTCGTAAAGCCTGGGGTAACCCTCCAGCCGGTCCATTGCGGGCCAATCAGCGATGGGGATCTCGATCAGTTCCGCGTGGACCGTGTTGCTGCCCTCCGGCCGGAATGCCGGGAAGCCCCAGCCGGTGTCGTAGATCGTTCCCATGATCGTGCAGGGTTGGATACTGACCGCGTTCTGGCAGTAGCGGTGATTTCCCTCGCCGGTCATCAGCGTTCCGTAGGCGATGATCTGGACTGTGTTCATACTCTTTTCCTCCTTGTGGTGAAATTGTTTTTTACGCGATAGAATCTCGCTCCTTCCGAGCAGAGCTTTCGGTATTCTTCGGAATATCGTTTCCCATTTCTGGCCACCTTAGTCATGAAGGTCATCTCGTAGGTGACCGCCAAGTAGGTCTCTCCGTTGAATTCAATGGGAACCCATATCCTGCGGTAGACCTTCGGGTATCCCTCGCGGGCGTCCAGGGACCGCAGATGCCGTTCTGTGATCAGATAAAGCACCCCTTCGACTTCGACTCCCTCCGCAAAATCGATGTCAGCATAAAGTCGTTCAGCGATCTGGTAATTCCGCAGGGTGGCAACGCCGAGCGTGGTTGCGCCCGGACACCGCTGCCCCATCCGGAGTGGGTTCATGTTGGACCCGTAGGCAAAGTAAAGAATCGGGCTATTCATGGTTCTCCTTTCGTTAAAAATCCGTCTGTTGAGCACGGCCCATATATAAGCATGGAATTTTCGATATAGCAAGTTGACTATCAAGGAAATATAAAAAAATATTGAATGCCGTTTTTCGGCCCGAACAGCCCGCTGTCGCGCAAGTTTTTTCATACCACCATCAGGCCGATTCGGCCCACCCCCGCATAAGCGGACGTTGGGGCGTTTCTGCGCCGCTGTGGGCAAAATTTTATGCGCTGACCTGCTGCCGGAGGGCATAATAAATTCTCCAAATTTTCGAGAAAAAGCCGCACTCACGACTTGCATAAGTGCGGCTTTCATGCTCTCACTCGCCGCCGAAGAAGAAGTTGGCCATGTTGATGCCCCTCACGGCGTGTTCCTTAAGGGCCTTCACATATGCGTCCTCGGTGTCCGAGGGAAATCGGTTCAGTATTTCTATGTAAATTTTCTCCGCCTTGCGGATGCAATCTTCGGCCTTCCGGATTTCGGCATCGGCCTGAATGCGCAGATCCAGGGCCGGTGTTTTGTCGGCTATCCCGACCTCCAAGGCGAATTCATACATGGACCGGAGCCAGTCGGACTGGTCGATCAGGGCGATATTGCCACAGTCGTGGAGTTCATCGGCAAGATACCGACCGGGGCGGCCGTCAAGGTAATCCCGGATGTTTTCCGGCGACCACGACGGCATTGCCGCCGCCACCCATGAGAAAGCCGTTTCCCACTTGGCCTCGACCGTTCGGCGGCAATGAACAGCAGTTGTTCCGAAAAAACCGTGTTCCTTGTTCTGCGATTCAAGAATTTCCATTTTCAAGTCCTTTCTATTGGCCGCCCCGGCCGGGGCGGCGTTGTATCGTGATCAGCGGTGCTGTTCCAGATCCCGCAGTGCCTCGGCCCGAGCCTTTTCGATGCTTGCCGGGCTCAGGTCGGTGATGGCCGCGAACCCGAATGCCGGTGGCGGCAGCGGCGTTTTCTCAAGGTCGAGGAACGTCGTCATCCCGGCAATCAATCCGGCGGGTAACTGGCAGCCAGCGAAATCTCCGTTCCTTTTTTCGCAGACGATCAGACCGTTTCCGGCGATCCCTTCCGCATTGCTGAGACGGAATCCGACCTTCCAGTTCCGAAGTTTTCCTTCCTCGTCGACGATCAACAGAAATTTTCTGCCAAGTGGTAAAACCTGAATCATGTCGCAGCCGATCTTGCTGTAAAAGGCTTCCAGTTCGTTTTCGATTTCGACTTCCTCGACCTTCCGGTCGACCGCGTTGATGAAAATTGCTCTCATGGCGTTCCTTTCCGGGGCGGCCCGGCCGCCCCTGTTGTGTGGTTAATTCAGTTCCGTCCGCAAACCGTGACCTCAAGTTCGGTCCATTCCTTCTCGCCGTAGACCGAGTAGAAGCTCCATTTGCCGTTCTCAAAGAGGTAAAGATAATCCGCGCCGAAAGTTTCCGGTGCGCCCGCCTCGTAGTCTTCGAGGGTGGCGTAATTCTCGCCGGGCTCCAGCCGATCATTGCGATCCCTGTGGTAGGCGATGGTCACCAGCTCTTGGGGCTTCTTGAAACAGTGCTGGGTTCCGGGAGCCGGGGCCAGTTCCTGATTTACCTGGCTCAACGAACCGAGATCAATCAGGGCCTTGACTCTTTCCGGCGTGGTGTACCAGCCGCCCAAGACGGCTCCGGCTCCTCCGGGATACCCGTCGTTGTGGCAGTAAATGGCCTGAATGGTGTTGTCGGGGAGTCGCATTCCGATTGCTGCGTGTGTGCTCATGATGAGTTCCTTTCCGGGCTTTTGCCCATTTGCTTTTCTGCGCTTACCGGCGAGGCTCCGCACCTCGTCCTTGACAGCGCCATACATTGCCATTGATTTTCGGAATATCCAGTCCGTAAGTCGTTAATTATCAAGATATTTTATCGAAAAATCTTTGTTATTTGACTTGCTTTTTCAATATCTGCGTTATGTGGGCGGGATACCGGCTTGTGGTCCCGCCCCCATCGTGCATCTCAATCAAACCATGCCCGCGCCGTTTCTTCGATGTACCGCGCTGCCTTGACCAACCAGCCTTCCGGTCTGGCGCTTTCCGATGAAGTCCTGTCTTCCTGATGATTGCGTTCCTGCGCAAAATCGGAATCCCGGAACTTGTGATTGCTGGGACCGGGCAGGCGTTTCAGCAAGTAAGATCGGGTTTCCTCGAACTCAGGTCCGACGAGCCCAACGTCCAACAGAAAACTCTCCATCGCGGCTTTGGTGCACCCCACGCCACAGGAACTCCGTTTTTTTGCTTCGGCGTTGGTCACGGTCCTGGCTCTGGCCGCGATTGCGAGGCAGAGCTGAATGTTCGACTTGATTTCGCTGGGATCTGTCGATCCAAAGAAAAAGTTGAACTCAACCGTTTGGTCGCGCCAGACATAGTGGATGCTGATGTCATGGTACCCAATTTCATTACAATAAATGGGGTCCGGATACGCGTAAGGTTCACCGAACCAAGCGATGTTCAGCGACTCAAGAGTGAGCGGCTTTAGTGTATCCAAACGGGCCATGAATTCCGGGTCGGTCCGCATGATATCAAGCTCCGATACCTGATCCAGGGTTCCCGTAGCGCTGAGGAGCAACTCCTCGTTCCGATATACTATCCACATGATGTTGGCAATCTGCTGAGCGTCAAAATCCGCGATTCCAACATGGACGTGCTGGCAATCAAATTCATCAACTTTGGCCCCGGCGCGGCAAAGGGCATAAACTACCTCCTGCAGTAACTCAAGATCATCCCACCGGAGAAACGGGGTCTTCACACCGATGAAATTATCTTGATTATACCCGGAAGAATACCGTGCAATTCTCCAGTTTCTTCCAGCAGCATCGAACACTTCCCAGACTACCAAAAACTCGTCCGGCCGATGTTCTTCGCTGCTGCCGCCTACCACCGCCATGATTGTCTTCATTGCGCGCTCGCTGCTGATGTTGTAGAATTCCAGATCCGTCTTGAAGGACAGGGCCTTCGCCGTCTCAATAATCGTGCTGGTCATGATTTTCTCCATTTTTCTCTTGACCATTCCTTCGGGTGCGGCATCCTTACCGCCCCCATCGACAGCGCACATATTACCATGCAATTTGTTTATATCCAGTAATTTGCAGAAAATATTCCAGTAATAAATCGAGAATTTTTTCGATTATTGCTGGATATTCGACTTGCTTTTTGAAAATGTGAAGCTGCCGGGATCTCCGGGGCTGATTTCCAGTTCATCTGCTTCCAGATCATACCCAGCGAAACCGAGCGCCGTGAGCCGCTGCAGGAAAACGATGGCGGCCTTCTCCGGAGGCCCGGTCAGTTCGAAGTCCGCCTGGCCGATGCCGTCCAGCACCCGCCGCATGAAGGCGAGCGGATCGAGGCTGGCGGTGAACGGGCTCATCTTCATCGCCTCCACGATGGCAATGGCGGACGGTCCG